>JACPUY010000252.1 GCA_016192025.1 Pseudogulbenkiania sp.
CGGACGGCCGGTACGGGCGAGGGGGCGATCGACTGGCCGTGGCGGGTGGAGCTAGATGCCGGCCGGCTGGAGGTCGGTGCGCGTCAGTTTTCCGGCGTCTCGGCGCGTCTCGTGCGTACGCCGGGCCAGCCCTTCTGGCACATGAACTTCGCGTCCGATCAGCTGACCACCGATGCCGATTACTACCCGGCCGGGCGGGGGCGGCTGAAGGCCAAGATCGCCCGCCTGGCCCTGCCGCTCCCGGCCAGTACCTCGCAGGCGTTGGCTCCGTCTTCTCCGGGCGAGGACGAGTCCTTGCCGGAGCTGGACGTCGAGGTGGGCAATCTGCTCTATAGTGGCAGAAGCGTCGGCAAACTCGACATCCATGCCGTGCAGTCCGGCAAGGATTGGCTGCTCGACCGGTTCGCCTTGCAATCCGGCAGCGGCTCGCTGCAGGGTTCCGCCCGGGCCAGCGCCGGCCCGGCCCCGGTGGTCGATGTCAACTTCAAGCTGCAATCGGCCAACCTGGGTGAATTGCTCGAGCGCTTCGGTTATGGCGATACCTTCCGCAAGGGCGAGGGCACGCTCGACGGCAAGCTGCGCTGGCCCGGCGGGCTGACCGATTACGAACTGTCGCGCGTTTCAGGTGAGATGTCCGTCAATTTCCGCAACGGGCGCTTCGCCAAGGTGAACCCCGGGGCGGCCCGGCTGCTCGGCGTGCTCAGCCTGCAGTCGCTGCCGCGCCGCATCCGGCTCGACTTTACCGACATGTTCAGCGATGGCTTCGCCTTCGACTCGCTGATCGGCCGTGCCGCCATCAGCAACGGCGTGTTTAGTTCCGACAATGTGGCGATGAGCGGGCCCTCCGCCGCCGTCGGCATCAAGGGCCGCGTCGACCTGAACAGTGAAACCCAGGACATCCGGGTGCGGGTCGAGCCGCGCTTGTCGGAAAGCGTGGCGCTGGCGGCCGGGGCGGCGCTGTTGAACCCGGTAGTCGGGGTGGCCGCGCTGGCGGCGCAAAAACTGCTGCAGGACCCCGTCGGCAAGATTTTCTCGGTAGACTACGAGGTAAAGGGGTCGTTGACCGACCCGGTGGTCAACAAGGTCGGCGCTGCCAAGGCTGATCAGGAAAAGACAAAATAGCCATGAAGCAAAAATTTACCGCTGCCGCCGTGCAAATGGTCTCGGGGACCGATGTTTCGGCCAACCTTGACGCGGCGGCGCGCTTGGTCGCCGAGGCGGCGCAGCAGGGCGCGAGCCTGGTGGTGCTGCCCGAGTACTTCTGCCTGATGGGGCAGCAAGACAGCGACAAGGTGGCGCACCGCGAAGCGTTCGGCGCCGGCCCGATCCAGGCCGCACTGGCCGCCATGGCCCGCCAGCACGGCGTCTGGCTGGTGGGCGGCACGGTGCCGCTGGAGTGCCCCGAGCCGGACCGCGTGTTCAACAGCACGCTGACCTACAATCCGCAGGGCGAAGTGGTTGCGCGTTACGACAAGATTCACCTGTTCGGCTTTTCCGGCCCGGGCGAGAGCTACTGCGAGTCCAACACCATCCGTCCGGGAACCGAGCCGGTCAAGGTGGCCACGCCGCTGGCCGACATCGCCTTCAGCATCTGTTACGACCTGCGCTTTCCCGAGCTATACCGCGGCTTGTCGCCGGTCGACGTGATCGTCTTGCCGGCGGCCTTCACTGCCACCACCGGCGAGGCACACTGGGAACCGCTGATCCGTTCGCGCGCCATCGAGAACCAGTGCTACCTGATCGCCTCGGCGCAGGGAGGCACCCACCAGAACGGTCGCAAGACGCATGGCCAGTCGATGATCGTCGACCCCTGGGGCCGCATCCTGGCCCAGCATGCCAAGGGCGAGGGCGTGGTTCTCGCCGAGATCGATCCCACCCTTATCCAGTCGGTGCGTAGCCGTCTGCCTGCTTTGGCGCACCGGGTACTGCCGTGAAAGAGTCCACCATGCAAGATGTCACCACCATCGCCCGAGAACTGCTACTGGCCCCGTCCGGGCTGGACGAGCGCGACCTCGACCGTACCCTGGCGCGCATGACCGAGCACCAGGTCGACTACGCCGATCTCTATTTCCAGTACACCCGCCATGAGGGCTGGAGCCTGGAGGAGGGTATCGTCAAGTCGGGCAGTTTCAACATCGACCAGGGCGTCGGGGTACGGGCGGTGGCGGGCGAAAAGACCGCCTTCGCCTATTCCGACGAGATCAATGGCGAGGCCCTGCTGCGCGCCGCCGACGCCGTGCGTGAGATCGGCCACAGCGGTGGCAACGGTTCGGTCGGCTCGGTCAGCCCGCGCAGCAGCCGCGTGTTGTACCCGGCACTCGACCCCTGCGCCAGCCTCGAAGCGGTCGCCAAGGTCGCGCTGCTGGAAAAAGTCGAGAAGCTGGCGCGCGCCATGGACCCGCGCATCATCCAGGTGATGGCAGGTCTGGCGTCCGAGTACGACGTGATCTATCTGGCGCGCCACGATGGTGTGCGCGCCGCCGATGTGAGGCCGCTAGTGCGCATGTCGGTGTACGTGATCGCCGAGCAGAACGGCCGGCGCGAGTCCGGCAGCAGCGGCGGCGGCGGCCGGGTCGATCTTACCCATTTCACCGACGAAGTGGTCGAGCGCTACGTGCGCCAGGCGGTCGATCAGGCCCGGGTCAACCTGGAGTCGCGCCCGGCCCCGGCCGGGCAGATGACCGTGGTGCTCGGGCCGGGTTGGCCGGGTGTGCTGCTGCACGAAGCCATCGGCCACGGCCTGGAGGGCGACTTCAACCGCAAGGGCACCTCGGCGTTCAGTGGCCGCATCGGGCAGCGCGTGGCCTCGGATGGCGTGACCGTGGTCGACGACGGTACGCTGGCTGCTCGGCGCGGCTCGCTAGCCATCGACGACGAGGGCAACCAGACCGAGCGTACCGTGCTGATCGAGGATGGCATCCTCAAAGGTTATATGCAGGATGAGATGAATGCCCGGCTGGTTGGCGTGGCGCCGACGGGCAACGGCCGGCGCGAGTCCTACGCCCACATCCCGATGCCGCGCATGACCAACACCTACATGCTGGCCGGTCAGCGCGACCCGCAGGAGATCATCGCCTCGGTCAAGGACGGCCTGTACGCGGTGAATTTCGGCGGCGGGCAGGTGGACATCACCAGCGGCAAGTTCGTGTTCTCGGCATCCGAGGCCTGGCGTATCGAAGACGGCAAGCTGACCTACCCGGTCAAGGGCGCCACGCTGATCGGCAATGGCCCGGACGTGCTGCATTACGTGTCGATGATCGGCAACGACCTGCAGCTCGATGACGGTGTCGGCGTGTGTGGCAAGGAAGGCCAGAGCGTGCCGGTCGGCGTGGGGCAGCCGACGCTGCGCATCGACGGCGGCCTGACCGTCGGCGGTACCGGCGGCTGAGCCACCGGTACGGGAGCAGGCCCGAAGACACCGTGATTGCGCGCGGGTATTGCGCAGCACGCGTTGAAGCGGGCAAGCCTGGCCGCCTCAGACAATTCGACCGGAGTCCTAAGCCTTTGGGTAAACCGAGACCATCGACTGACGGTTCATGACGCGAGCGAGGCCTGCCATGTGCTGTCGAATTGCTCGACCGGGATCGGACGGCTGACGAAATAGCCTTGGGCGATGTCGCAGCCCAGCGCGGCCAGGCGGTTCCAGATCGCCTGGTTCTCGACCCCCTCGGCGACCACGTGCAGCCCTAGGTTGTGTCCTAGGTCGATGGTCGAGCGCACGATCGTGTCCGATTCCCGGTCGTCGATCATGGCGCCGACGAAAGACTGATCGATCTTGATCGTGTCGGCCGGCAGCCGCTGCAAGTAGCTCAGGCTGGAATAGCCGGTACCGAAATCATCCACCGCCAGTTGCACCCCCAGTGATTTGAGCTGGTTGAGCGTGTTCAGCGCGCCGGCCGGATCGTCCATCAGGGCGCTTTCGGTCAGTTCGAATTACAAATTAACCA
>JACPUY010000244.1 GCA_016192025.1 Pseudogulbenkiania sp.
GCTAGCGACGATCATCCGTTGCGTTCCGGCGGCCATGAGGCGTCCGCCCACGAACCAACCAATGGGCTTCGGCAAGAACACGGAGGCGGTCACGTCCAGTCCAGTGAGACTCTCGACCACACCGACCGTCTTGTAGTCGGCGGCATTGACCTTGCAGCCGCCGTAATAGAGCGGATGGCGGCAATTGATCTGGTAGTTCGCCCGCCGTCCCGAGCGCTTCAAGGTCGTGAAGATCGGCTCACAGCGCATCTGTACCGTGACGCCGCTGAACACCACCGACACGACCCGGCCTTTCCACCAAGTAATGAATTGGGCATCGGCATCGCCGAGATGGCGCCGGAAGACCGTGAGCGACAGGACGCCATCGGGCGGCGTTACGATGAAGGACTGCACTACGCCGATGTCGAGCGCCGCTTCCAGATTCAGCATCGCGCGGCCGAATTCCTGCGTTTGCTCGATCTCCGAGCGCCGAATCGGCGCCGGGATGTACTTCTCAGTGTTGTAGGTCACGGCGTCCTGCGCCGATGCGTAGCGCCAGACGGTGGTCCCCAGTGCGAAGCGATACAACTCGACCGGCTGGCCCGAATGCAGGCTGTTTTCTTGGTTCTGATAGGTCATCCGTTAATGCTCCGAAGCGGCAAGGTCACCCGCGAGACGCGATCCGTCTCGAAAAAGATTTCGAGGGCATCGCTCTCCAGCCGGGGCAGTTCCAGGAAGCTGACGATCCGGAAATCTGACGGCGCCCAGGCCACGCCGAGGGCGGCGTCGATCCGCATCCGTTCCACAACCCCGTCCACGAACTCGAATGCGGTGATCTTGCGCAGGTACCAGGTGCCGTTGTTGTGCAGGAACGCCACGTCCTGCCGGCCGGGCATGGCCTGGTAATAGGTGGCGAATCCGCGGGCATAGACCATCACCTCGGTTGCATCCAGCTTGAAGGGCTGCGCCACCTCGAGGCCCCGCTCCCAGGTCGGCACCCAAAACGGCACTTGTCGGCCGGCGCGGGCGGCAATCCAGCCTCGCAGCGCGGTCAGGTCCGCACGATCCGGCACCAGGAACTGGAAGCGGCGCACGATGAAGGGGCGATTAGGGATGTCGATCACGGCGGGCGAGCCGGTTTCGTGGTCGAAGACATCGATGAGCCGCTGATAGTCGACGCTGACGTCCTCGACCCGATTAGGATGCCGCAGCAGCGTGTCGTAGCCTCGGTACTGGATGGGTGAGCTCGTCGCCGTCACGGTCGAGGCCAAGTCGTCCAGTTCGAAGCGCAGTTTGGCTTGAGAGATCGCTGCTGTCGGCCGCATGACCGTCTGTTGAGCAGGCAGACGCCCCAGTCGAGCAGGTGCAATCCAAGAGCCCGCAGGCCAGTTCCCCAGCGCCGGGCGCTTGAGCGTGAGTGTGTCAGCGGTCAGGGACAGGACCTCTAGGGCCTCGGTGGCACCGGCGGTCGACCCGACGATGGCGAGTCCCCCGGCGTGGTAGTCGAGGTCCGTGGTGCTCACAGCCAGCACCGTGTCGCCGGGGTAGATCGCGGCTGTGAGCCAGGCCCTGTCGGTCCACACCGGCACCGCATAGACCCGCGACTGCCAGACGTTCATCAGCAGATCCAGTTGCCCGCTGTTGCCATACTCCAGCACGTCGAACTCGAATGAGCGCCGGGGGTCAGCGCGTAGCCGTACCCGCTGCTCGGCACCACTGCGCATCGTCAGCACGTCGGTCAGCCACTCCAGCCGCTCGGTGAAGCCGCCTTGCCAGTCGTGCAGCAGCCCCATGACCAGCACCCGGCCATAGCTGATCGCCAGATTCCGCGTGCCGCCGGCGGAGAAATGCAGCGTCAGCAGCGTGTCGACGAAGCTTGGCCCGTCGAGCGTGGCCGTGACCTCGTAGAAGATGTCCTCCAGCCCCCGCATCCGTGCGGGCGGAAAGAAGCCCAGGGACAGGCCCTCGGTGTCGCCGTCGAGCTGGAAGATCGTGACCGGGTCCAGGAACGCGTTCCACACTTCGACGGTACGGGTGGCGGGGATGACGAGGTTGCCGAACTCGATCCGCGACGGCGACAGGTAGATCCGGTGGTAATAGTCGTCCGAGAAGGTGGCGCAGTGCGCGCCTGCCCGAGCTATCAGGGCCTCCGGCGACGGTTGGCCGCTGACGATGACGCCCACCGCGCCGTTAATGGCAGCGATGACGGTGGTGGGTGCGTAGTACTCGGGCCGACCATCGTCCCACAGGTTGTTCATCCCTGCGGCTGCTGCGCCGCCCAGAACGCTCGACGTGAAGGCTCCGGCGAAGTCGGGCATTCAGACCACCTTGCGGTAAGCCAGGCCGTAGTCGTAGCTGATCGGTTCCGCCCCGAGCGTGTAGGCCTTGTTCCACAGCGGGAAGATCTTCCAGACGTCGGTGCCGAGGGTCAGCTCGTCGCCCGGGTTGAAGTTGGCGATGTTCAGGAAGCGCACATCGGGAAACTCGCCGAGCAGCGACCAGGTGCCGACGTAGGGCGTGCGGTTCACGCCCACGTAGCACGGCATCATCGGCGCCAGGCCGTTGTAGCTCTGCGGGGAGCAGTGGTAGGCCAGATCGTGTGCCAGGGTGTGGAAGGAAACCTGGGGTCCCCCCGAGATATAGCCCGCGCGGTTATTGACCGAATTGGAATAGGTCGAGCAGCCGTAGGTATCGAGATGGTCAGTGGTGTACGAGCCCGTGGAGATCAATCGCCAGCCGACCGTCCAACCGTCGATGTCCGCCCGGACGTAGCTGCCC
>JACPUY010000258.1 GCA_016192025.1 Pseudogulbenkiania sp.
GATGCAAGTAGCATCCGATCGAGAGGCATATTATCCATTCCTGTTTATTGCCACACCATCGGGAAAATCGGCGGTCGTTGGCGTGGACATCGGCCGTGAGACCGCCAGCTTGACCGCAATGCAGCAGGCGATGGACGGGGCGTTGCCCGCGTGGGCCGAGCGCAATGCCTTTTATGACCAGGATGCTGTCCGGCAGGATGACAGGCGACTGTTTGTGCCTGTGTACCGCCCCGGTTTCGACGACAAGACGGCAACTCCCGCCCAACGGCGTGAAGCCCTGCGTGGCTTTGCCGTCGGGGTTTTTTACCTAGGCGAGATTTTTGCCAGCCTGAACGAGCACGCTGCCCGACAGGGGGTGGCCTACCGGATCTCAAACCAGGGCCAGATCACGCTCTTCGACAACCGGCGGCCAGCCTTGCGCGCGGTACCGGCGGACTGGTCCGCTAGCATCGAAGGGCTGGACGGCGACAAACTGCGGCTGGAAGTATGGTCCCTCACCCCCTGGCAGGCGGGGCAGTCGGTGCCGGTATTCCTCTACCTGGCAGGCAGTGTGCTTGTTACCCTGTTTGTCCTGGTCTTTGTCCTGGTCTCGGCCGGACAGAACGTGCGCATTGCCCGACGGGTCAACGAAGGCCGCGAACAACTGCGCGACAACGAAGCCTTGCTACAGCGCGTGATCGACGCCGGCCAGCTCGGTTACTGGGACTGGGACCTTAACACGAACATCAGTGTTTACAGCGATCGTCGGTATACGATGTTGGGCTACGAGCCCGGCGAGTTGAAAGGTCTCTACAGTGAATGGCTCCAGATGGTTCATCCAGCGGATCAGGAGCGCGTGGAAGCGCAGCTGAACGATTACCTGGAGGGGCGAAGCGACAGCTACTGGGCCGAGTATCGGGTGAAGACCAAGACCGGCGAATGGCGGTGGATTCTGGATCGCGGCAGCGTTACGTTATGCGATCCGAGCGGTCGGCCGCTCAACATGTCTGGCATCTATGCCGATATCCACGACCGCAAGCTGGCGGAAATCGCCTTGCAAGCCAACCAGATACAACTAAGCGAGTTGAACACCCACCTCGAGTCCTTGGTTGCCCTACGCACGGAGGCATTGCGCGAGAGCGAGCGCTTCACCTCTGCGGTGCTTGACGCTCTCTCTGCGCATATCACGGTGATTGACGGAGAGGGGCTCGTGCTCGCAACTAACCGGGCATGGCGTGCATTCGCCGCACAAAACGGCGTAATCGCCGAGCGGGCTAGCGAAGGGGCAAACTATCTCGCAGCTTGCGACCAAGAAGGCGTGGAAGGTGCGGCCCTCGCCGCGCTTATCCGCGACGTCATCTGCGGTGCTCGTGTGGAAAGTTGCTTCGAATATGCCTGCCACTCGCCACAGCAGCAACTCTGGTTTCAGTGCTGGATCACCCGTTTCCCCGGAGATGGACCGGTACGCGTGGTGCTGGCTCATGAAAACATCACCTCGCGCAAGCAGGCCGAGCAAGCCGCCCACGATCTGGCGCGCGAACTGAAGGCGACCTTGCAGGCCATACCTGACCTTCTCTTGGAGGTGGATGAAAACGGCTTTTATCACCAGGTATGGGCTAGTAAAAAATCACTGTTGACCGCTGCGCAGAAGAGGCTGCTCGGCCGTTCGGTTGTCGAGATGTTACCGCCCGAGGCGGCTCAGGAGGTCTTCGAGGCATTGCGGGAAGCCCTTGCCTCAGGCCTGTCACGAGGCCATGAGATTCATTTGCCGTTGCAGCGGCGCGACCGCTGGTTTGAACTCTCGGCCGCCGTCAAGGAGGTGGAAGCGGGGGCGCCGAAACGCTTCATTATCCTGTCGCGCGACATCACGCAGCGGAAGGAGGCTGAAAAGACGCTGCGCCAGCTCAACGAAGAATTGGAGGGCAAGGTCACAAGCCGGACAGCCGATCTGGAGCGAGCCCGCCAGGAAGCTGAACAAGCGAATCAGGCCAAGTCGGCTTTCCTGGCGACGATGAGCCACGAGATCCGCACTCCGATGAACGGGGTGATCGGGATGATAGACGTCTTGCAGCAGACCAACCTGAAGGGCCATCAACAGGAAATGGTCGAACTCATCCGCAATTCGGCATTTTCCTTACTTGGCATCATTGAAGACATTCTCGATTTTTCCAAGATCGAGGCCGGGAAGCTCGAACTGGAGATAGCCCCCGTGGCGGTCGCCAGCGTGGTGGAAGATGTCTGCGTCCTGCTTGATCATTTGGCAGACAAGGCAGGTGTTGAGCTAACCCTGTTCACCGACCCGGCCATTCCCGAACACCTCTTGGGCGACCCGTTGCGCCTGCGCCAGGTGTTGATCAATCTGGCCAACAACGCGATCAAGTTCTCTACGGCATTGGAGCGGCCGGGGCAAGTGTCGATGCGGGCATTGCTGGTGGAGAGTGGCCCGGATCGGGTGGTGGTGGAGATTCGCGTTGCCGACAACGGCATCGGCATGGATGAAGCCGCCCAGGCGCGTCTCTTCCACGCCTTCACTCAGGCCGATGCCTCCACCACCCGGCGTTTCGGCGGTACGGGTCTTGGGCTGGCGATCTGTTACCAGTTGGTGCAGCTGATGGGCGGGCGGATCGTGGTAGACAGTGAGGTCGACAAAGGCTCGTTGTTTGCCGTGCAGTTGCCCTTCACGCTAGCTCCTGCCAACACCCATGTTGAAACAGAGGATCTGTACCTGGCCGGACTGCACTGCCTTGTTATTGGCGAAGCACAGGGGCTGGCCGCGGATTTCACTATCTATCTGAGGGCGGCGGGCGCCATCGTCGAATGTGTGCCGGACCTCATCCGCGCCCGGGGAGGCATCGATGCCCGGCGAGCAGCTCCCTGGGTGTGGATCATTGATGCCGGGACCGAGCCGCCGGCGTTTGATCAGATGCGAGCGAGTTGCAGTGCCCGGCCTGAGCTCGATACCCGTTTCGTGGTCATCGAGCGCGGGCGGCGGCGGCGGCCACGGCCCGAGGCGGCCGATCTGGTCAGGGTGGATGGCAACGTTCTCAACCGCCGGACGCTTTTGAATGCAGTGGCCATCGCCGCCGGCCGGAGTGGGCAGGAAGATATTCCACCTCCCATCGGCAAGATGAAGGCGGTTACCAGTCTGCCGCCCCGCGAAGAGGCTCGCCGGCATGACAGGTTGATCCTGGTCGCCGAAGATAACGAAACCAACCAGAAAGTCATTTTGCATCAGCTCGCTCTGCTCGGTTTTACCGCAGATATCGCCGGCAACGGCCGCGTAGCATTGGAGCGTTGGCAAAGTGGCGACTATGCGCTGCTCATGACCGACCTGCACATGCCGGAAATGGACGGCTATCAACTCACCGCGGCGATCCGTCGAATGGAGCATGGGGCCGGGCATATCCCAATCATCGCCCTGACGGCCAATACCCGGACGGGAGAGGCGCAGCGTTGCCGAGAGGCCGGTATGAATGACTATCTGAGCAAGCCGACGCAACTGTCCAGTCTGCAAGAGATGCTGGAGAAATGGTTCTCGCTGTCGGCCGAATCCAGCCCAGCCACTACCGCTAAGCCTGATACCGTTGAGGCATCCTCGAAACCAGTCGATATCAGCGTGCTGGCGGCGCTGGTCGGCGATGATCCTGCCGTGATCCAGGACTTCTTGCAGGATTTCAGAGACAGCGCCGCGAAAGCATTGGCCGAACTGCAGAACGCAGGTGGCGCCGGGGATGTGCCCAGGGCGGGTGCGGTGGCTCACCGGCTCAAGTCTTCCTCTCGCTCGGTGGGAGCGCTGGCACTGGGCGGGCTGTGTGCCGAACTTGAAGAAGCCGCCAGGGCGGACGAGAGCGAAGCGGTGGCCGCGCTACTGTCGCGGATTGAAACGGAAATGATGGCTGTCGAAGCGTATCTGGGCTCGATGTAGGTGAGACTCCCGGTAATCCGTGAAAAAACCAACAAGGAGGGCCGATATGGATAAATCCACCGTCAGGATTCTGGTGCTTGATGATGAACCCTTCATGCTCAAGCTGCTCGCCCGCATGCTGGGGAATCTGGGCTTCAGTCAAGTGACGATTTGCGACAGTGGGCGTGCCGCACTGGAGCTGCTTGATGCTCCGGACAGCTGGCCCGATTTGATTCTGTGCGATCTGAACATGCCTGAGATGGACGGGGTGCAGTTTGTGCGCCAGTTGGTTGATCGGCATTACGGCGGCAGCCTC
Organism: Pseudogulbenkiania sp.; assembly: GCA_016192025.1. Lineage (GTDB taxonomy): Bacteria > Pseudomonadota > Gammaproteobacteria > Burkholderiales > Chromobacteriaceae > Pseudogulbenkiania. The sequence goes on from JACPUY010000258.1 coordinate 4,200, forward strand.
ATCCTGGTGAGCGGCGAGGACGAACGGGTGCTGCAGTCGGTCTCAAAACTGGCGCAGGCTCACCAGATCACGGTGCTGGGCGGTTTGAATAAGCCGGTGAAGCCAGAATCGCTGGCTGAGTTAATCGCTCAGTGGGCGCCGCCGCGGCAAGTCCGCCCACACCAGGCGACAAGAGCCTACAGCGCCGAAGAGCTGGCAACCGCGATCTCCCACGGCGATCTGGTCAATTACTATCAGCCGAAGGTGGCGGTTACGACGGGGCAGGTAGTCGGGGTGGAAACCCTGGTGCGCTGGTGTCATCCACAGGATGGGATGGTGTTTCCCGACCAGTTCATCGGCATCGCAGAGGCGAATGGCCTGATCGACGAACTGACCCGGGTGGTGCTCGTCAACGCGTTCAGGCAGGCCCGAGTCTGGCGCGATGCCGGGATGGCGTTGCGGGTCGCCATCAATGTGTCAATGGACAACCTTGCCACGCTGGACTTTGCCGATTTTGTCACAGGGCAGGCTGCCGCAGCGGGTGTGGCGCCAGGGGAGGTGGTGCTGGAGGTGACGGAAAGCCGTCTGATGAAGGATCTCCGCTCTCCGCTGGAAACCTTGACGCGGCTGCGTCTGAAGCGATTTGGCCTATCAATCGATGATTTCGGTACGGGATATTCTTCACTCGCCCAGCTGCGGGACATCCCCTTTGACGAGCTCAAGATAGACCAGAGCTTCGTTCATGGCGCCTGGGCCGACGAGACGCTGCGGGCGATGTACGACGCCAGCCTCGGGCTGGCGAACCAGCTCGGTATCGACATCGTTGCCGAAGGGGTCGAAGACCGTCATGACTGGAACTTCCTCCGCAGCACAAGATGCGGGTTCGCTCAGGGCTATTTCATCGCACGGCCTATGCCCCCAGCCGAACTGCCCAGCTGGATCGAGGTTTGGCAAGGGCGAGTCCAGAGCTTGTTGTTGGCCGAACCATCCAGTGGAGAACGCCCATGATTAAGTCCACCCCGCCATCGGCAACTATTCTTATCGCCTCGGACAGCGCATCCGACGCCATGTTGGTGCAGAAGCTGCTCCATCCGGAGTTCGATCATATTTTCATTTCCACCGATTCAAATCGAGCGGTGGAAGATTTTGAGCGTTACTGCCCCGATGTCTTGGTGCTTGCATTTAATGGTCTGGAAAAGTCGGAACGGCATTATCTGGGGTTGTATCGTCTCAGTGGCAAGATACATCTGCAGCCTCACCGCACAGTCATACTGTGCAGCAATGACGAGGTCCGGCGAGCCTACGAATTGTGCCGGAAGGAACTGTTCGACGACTACGTCCTTTTCTGGCCAATGACCCACGATGCCCCGCGTTTGCCAATGTCGGTCCACAATGCGCTGCGCGAACTCGCGGCACTCAGGAGTGGCGCCCCCTCGGCAGCAGAGTTCGCGGCTCAAGCGCGTCACCTTTCGGAACTGGAAAGCTTGCTTGAGCAGCAAGTGGCCAAGGGCGGCGAACGCATTGCGACTGCAGGCCGCGCGGTTGCGCAGGCAGAGCTGGATATTGGTGCCGCTTTAGATGGTGCTTTGCGGCGATTCGCGCAGGGCGGATCGTCAGGTGCCCGCGACAGCAAGGAGCTCGAAGGCCTGGCGCAGGAGTTTGATCTTCTCAAGAAGGGAGTGGTCAGCCAGCGCTTTCGAACGGTTGCCGAATCGGTACAACCCGTCAAGCAGTGGGCGGAAGAATTCAGACTGGAATGTGCACCGCACCTCGAATCAGCCCGCGTCCTAAGCGAAATGGCCGGCCGGATACGATCGACGGTGCTGGTGGTGGATGACGATGAGTTTCTGCGCAAGATGGTAGGCAAGATTCTCGAGTCGGAGAATTATCAACTGGTATTTGCCGCCAGCGGTCTTGAGGCGTTCAACGTGCTGCGCAAAACACGGCCCAACCTCATCCTCATGGATATCATGATGCCCGACATCGACGGTATTGAAGTCCTGCGGCGTCTGAAATCAATACCCGAGCTCGCGAAGGTACCGGTGATCATGCTCACCGGCAAGGCCGAAGGGGCTGTAGTTATCGAGAGCCTGAAGGCCGGTGCTTGCGATTTCGTGGTGAAACCCTTCGATCGCAACATCCTGATCGCCAAGGTGGCAGGTCTCTTGTGAGTAAAAGCTCAAAAAGAAACATAGAGAACGGCTCCATTCGGGGCGAATTATCCGATCACTGGACATGCACGCGATCATTAACGCAAGGCATGCTGGAATTCGAAATTTTCAGAGGAAAAGCCTATGAAAATCCTCCTTATTGATGACGAGCCTTTTGCGCTCAAGCTACTCTCGCGTCAGTTCGCAACCCTTGGCTTCGAGAACGTGACTCTTTGTGGGGGCGGCCATGATGCCCTGTCTTTGCTAGAGAGCGGTGCTGATGGTATCGATCTGATCTTTTGTGACCTCCAAATGCCAGAAATGGACGGGGTGGAGTTCGTGCGCCACTTGGTGCGTATCGGCTATTCCGGTGGCCTGGTGCTTGTCAGCGGTGAGGACGGACGCATACTGCAAACCGTGGAAAGGTTGGCCAAAGCCCACCAACTCCACGTCCTTGGGACCCTGCAGAAACCGGTTTCGTCGGTTGAGCTGGGGCAGCTGCTGGAGTGCAAACTTCCAAACGCGGCCGAGCCATTTCAGCCAGTTCGAAAGACCTATGCCCCCGACGAATTGCTCTGGGCCATCGCCGAGGGGCAATTGATCAACTACTATCAGCCCAAGGTGGATCTCGCTTCCGGAGTGGTCACTGGGGTAGAGGCCCTGGTACGTTGGCAACATCCGGATGATGGCCTGATTTTTCCTGATCAGTTCCTCAGTACGGCGGAGGAGCATGATCTGATCGACGACCTGACGAAGACTGTGTTAGCCAGTGCGCTATACCAGGCCCGCCTCTGGCGGGATGCCGGTCTCTCTCTCCAGATGGCAATCAATATTTCGATGGAGAATCTTGATGCACTGAATTTTCCCGATTACATAGCGCGTCTGGTGGAAAAAGCAGGAATTCCCTTGACTAGCGTGTTGCTGGAAGTGACCGAGATCGGGCTGATGAAAAATCCCCTGGCGTCTCTCGACATCCTCACGCGCCTGCGTCTCAAGCACATCTTTCTTTCTATTGATGACTTTGGCAGCCGTCACGCCTCACTCACCCAGTTGCGCAGTATTCCATTCGACGAACTCAAGATTAATCGAACCTTCGTCCATGGTGCCGGCCGCGATGCCTCGATCAGTGCGATCTATATGGCGAGCCTTGAGTTAGCGCGACAACTGGGCATGAAGACGGTGGCCGAAGGGGTGGAGGACCGGCACGATTGGGATTTTGTGCGGGCATCCGGCTGTGACTTGGCGCAAGGCTACTTCATCGCCAAGCCGATGCCGGCAGCAGATATGATTGGCTGGATGGCCGACTGGGAAGACCGACAACGTGACCTCTTTGTGTATTCTGACGTGTTAAGTGCTCATAACAAATGGGCTTGATTCTTGCCTGCGCTCGCATGGACTCCATTGATTTGTAGACGTTTTGACTTGATCGGACAGTCCCCGTTTTGATGGTGTCCCGACTGTCAGATCAATTCAGGTTGTCTATCTTCTTCTGTGCTTGCTTACCTTCGATCAGGGGCTTCCGTGTCTCAGGCCGATACTGAACGCCATCATATGGTCTTGGCCCCGCACGCTAAGGCGTTCCTCAATATGAAATCGACCAAGTGCCCGATGCACCGTTTCTGCAAGCGACTCCAGCCGTCTTGCCGTACCGGCCGCCTCGCACGTTGCCGCATTATTCTCTTCTGCCATCTGCGCTACGCGCTCCACGTTGGCCGCCAGGATTCCCCCTGCCGCCTTCTGCTCCTGTAACGCAGTGGCAATGTCATTGACACGATGAACCGCTTGTTGAGAGCTTTGCGTGATGCTGCTTATCGACAGATTAGCCTGTTCCGCCATCCGCACCCCCTTCTCAACGCACTCAGATGTGTGCCCCATTGCCATGACTGCATCATCAGCACCAAGTTGAAACGCCTTGATCATCGAGCCGATTTCCAACGTCGCTGACGATGTGCGTTCCGCCAGTTTGCGTACCTCATCGGCCACCACCGCAAATCCGCGACCATGTTCACCTGCCCGCGCCGCTTCGATAGCCGCATTCAGCGCCAACAAATTCGTCTGTTCCGCCACATCACGGATCATCTCGACGATTCCCGAGATTTTCTGGGAATTATTGCCCATTGTCTCGATTTTTTGTGAAACATGGCTCACTGCTTGTGCAATCGTCAGCATCTCCTTAACCGAGTTGCCAATGATCGCATTGCCCTCCACAGACAAGCGCCCAGCCTCGCCAGTTATCGAATGTGCCTCGCCCGCATTCTCGCTGACTTGCACGATGCTCGACGTTACCTGTTCGATGGCTGCTACCATTGATGATGCTGCCTCGCTCTGCACTGCCGTGCTCTGCGACAGATGATCTGCCCCCTCCGAGAGACTCTTGGCCGCATCCGATACCCCATTGGCACCATGCTTGATCTCGCTGATTGTCGCCGCCAGCTTATCGCGCATCTGAAGCAACGCTACCAGCAGGCTATCCTGATCATTCGCCCGCGTGGCAATATTTACCGTCAGGTCTCCCTCCGCAATGCGGCGCACCGCATCCCTGGCAACCTCGGGCTCACCGCCAAGAGGCTGCGTCACACTGCGAACGATCCAGTAGCTAAAAGCGATCATCAGCAACGCGGTGGCAATGACCGCCATGATCAATGCGTTGCGAGTTTCCTCATATGTCACTTTGGCTTTTTTCGCCGAGGATTCAAACAAGTCTCCTTGGAAATGCACCAAAGTGTCAGTAGCACGTACATAGGCATGGAGTTGCTCCAAGCCCACATCCTCAAATAGCTTCTGCGCATCCGTGTTGTGCCCGGATTCCAGCATTCCAAC
>JACPUY010000259.1 GCA_016192025.1 Pseudogulbenkiania sp.
GACGTTGCGCGCCGAATACAAGCCGGACCGTTTCGCGCCGCGTGCCTCGGCCACCCGCACCGAGAACTACAAGTACGACAGTGACAAGCGTCGTACCGAGTACGTGCTGGGCACCAGCTACAACCTGTCCAAGCGCACCGCACTGCTGGCGGAGTACCTGCACAGCAAGGTGAACAGCGATGCCCACGCCAGCAGCGAGCTGGTGATCGGCCTGCACACCGAGTTCTGATCGCGGCCACCACGGCCTGCCGCCCGGCAGGCCGCGCCGACAAGACGGACATGGGCCGACGCCCCTGTCCGTTGTTTTTTGCTTCCCGCCGCACCGGCCAGCCCTTTCTTCCCCCCTTCACGTCGGACGCAATCTGTCCCTGACTTGGACGCCACTTGAGACCATAATGAGAATAGGTATCAGGCCAGGAGAGGAAGCATTTTGCTGTCATCCGCTCCGACCGTGATGATGCCTATGCAACAACAACAAGGAGTTCCATCATGATCAGGCACTTGTCATCCGCGTTCGTCGCCGCCGCGCTGCTCGCCGCGCCGGCCATGGCCGGCAACCCGACGCAGCCGCCGGCCGATCAGGGAAAACCTGCCGTCAGCTTGCAACAGGCGACAGAAGAGTACATCTCGACCAAGCTGGATTGCGACAACATGAGTCAATTCCAGAAAGATCTCTGCCTGCGCGACGCCGAGGAAAAATACCAGCAGGCCAAAAAGATGACGGGCTGAGCCGGCAGCGGCCGGGCCGTGGCCCGACCATACCGGTCATGACGCAGCGCGGGGCGGGGCAGGTTCGTGCCGGCACGCCGTGGAAGTCCCGAGCGGCGCATCGGGGCGGGCCAGCCGGGTCAGCGTCGGTGCCAGCACCTTCATGATCTGGACCGGCAGGCCGCTGGTGAAGGCGTAGTCGGCGGCCTGGGCCCCTCCCACATACGCCGTCAGCGTGCCGAAGTAGCGGTCGCCGATGAAGAACACGAAGGTGCCGGAACGGCTGACCACCCGCGACGACAGCAGTCCCCCGCCCCGGGCGAAGGTGTCGAAACGGTGATCGCCGGTGCCGGTCTTGCCCCCGACCGGCAGCGGACTGCCGTCTTCGGCAACGAAAGCGCCCTTGAGACGGGCGGCGGTGCCCTGCTCAACCACCTCGGTCAGCGCCTGGCGCACGACCTGCGCCACCTCGGCCGGCAGCAGCCGTACGCCAGCGGCCGGCTGGTGTTTCAGTTCGACCTCGTACGGCGTGGCGGGGGCAAAGCGCAGGCGTCCGATCAGCACGCTGGGCTGGCGCACGCCGTCGTTCAGCAACACCCCCATCAGCTCGGCCAGCGCCGCCGGCCGGTCGGCCGACGCTCCCAGCGTGGTGGCGTATGACGGCACCAGCGAGTCGAATGGGTAGCCCAGCCGTTTCCAGCTCTTGTGGATCTCCCTGAAGCCGTCTTCCTCCAGCAGCTCGCGGATGCGCCGGTCCTGCCCGACCTTGTTGCGCGACTTGAACAGCCAGGCGTAGACCTCCTGGCGCTGGTCGCGGCTGGCCGCCAGCGTCTGCGACAGCGTGGCCTTGGGCTCATGTGCCAGATAGCCCAGCAGCCACAGTTCCAGCGGGTGCACCCGGGCCAGGTAGCCGCGGTCGTTGAGATCGAAGCGCTCGATCGCGTAGCTGTCGTACAGCCGGTTGAGCTCCTTGTCGTTGGGCTTCTTCGCTTCGGGCAGATGACTGTCGAGGAAGCGGCGTAACGCTGTCTTGTCGGCCGCGGGATGCAGCGAGCGGAAGATCACCGCCAGCCGCACCGGCGTCGGCCGGATGCCCTGCACCAGCAGCGCCTCGGCCTCGGCGGCGCTCCTGCCGTGATACTTCTGGTAGAAGCCGCGCAGGAAAGCCCGCCCCTCGCGGTCGGCAAAGCGTTGCAAGTAGGCCAGCCGGCGCGGATCGTCGGGGTCGGACAGCAGCTTGAGGCTGGAGCCCGGGGCCTGGTACATGTAATGGCGCACCACGTCGCGCATCAGGCGGATGAACACCAGGTTGACCGAGTTGCGCAGCCCTTCGCGCACGGTGAGGATCTTGTAGTTGTCGAGCGGGTTGAAGTTCTCGAAGGTATGGATGCCGCCGCCGGTATAGAACACCTCGCCCGGACTGGCCGAATACTTGCGCTCCATGGCGGCCTGCAGCATCGGCAGCAGGCTCTTGTCACCGGCTGTGGCAAGATAGTCCAGCGCCCAGCGGCTGATGGCGTCCTGCGGTGCCACCTCGACACTCTTCAACTCCTCCAGAGCCCGCTGACCGTAGCGCTGGTGCAGCGTGGCGACGATTTCCAGATAGCTCACCAGCGTACGCAGCTTGGCGGTCGAGCCGAGGTCGAGCTTGGTGCCGCGGTTGATGTCGAAAGGCTGGTCGTAGTTGTCGGTCTGCACTCGCACCAGATTGACGCCGGTGGTGCGTTCGAACAGCGTGAAGCTGTAGATCACCTTGGCCGGATCGCCCTTCTCCAGCAGCCGGGGGGCGATCAGGCCCGCTGCCTTGGCCTGTTCCGGGTCGCGCAGGCCGCGCAGCACGGTGCCCGCCGCCAGCTGAATCTGCTGGTCCAGCGTACTCTGCGCGCTCAGGTCGAGGTGATCCAGGTCGTACAGCCGCGGCGTCTGCAGCATGGCGGCCAGCCGGGTACGCACGGCGTTGGCGGCCTTGCGTTCGAGGAACGACACGGCGGGCGCCGCGGTGACGGCTACGTTGCGCTGCAGCGTTTGCGCCAGCGCCGCGTCGCGCAACGCCGCGGGAATGACGCCGGCCGCGCCGAGCAGGCGCAGGTAGCTGTTGGTCAGCGCCTCCAGCGGCTGCGACGAGCCGCTCAGGTAATACGACGGGCGGCGTTGGGCGATCATCAGGCTCAGCGCCTGCTTGAAGGCGAAAGCGCGCTCGGCCAGCGGCGCCGTGGCATTCGGCGCCAGCAAGCGGTTGACCTCGGCAAAGTCGCGGCCATACCAAGCCCACAGGCCGTCACCCAGGCCGTTGACCGCCCCGTAGCCGGACTTGGCGCTGAGCGGCACGGTATTGAGGTAGGTCAGCACGATCTGGCGCCGCCAGGCGCTGGTGTCCTCCCCGTTGCGGTAGGCGCGCACCGAGGCCGAGGCCATCTGGCGCAGCTTATCCTGGGCGCTGGCGGTGCGCCCGCCGGCTGAATGGCGGTATTTCTCGATCTGGGTGGCCAGCGTGCTGCCACCCGAGGTGTCTACGCTGTCGACGAAGACGCTCTGCAGCCGCTCCAGTACCGCCTTGGACAGCCGCCCCCACTCCACCGCCGGGTTGCGTGTCAGATGACCGTCGTCGAGCAGCTCGCGGTTCTCGATGAACAACAGCGACTGCACCAGGTTCGGCGGAATGGCGTCGAAACTGGGGTAGGTGCGCTCCGGGTAGCGCGCACGGAACAGCGATTGACCGCTGCAATCGAGTACGGCCAGCCCGGCCTGCGGCTTTTCCATGTAGCTGGGGAACAGTCCCAGGTCGATCAGCTCGCGCTGGCGTGCCGACATGCGCGCCTGTTGCACGATGCTGTAGTCCTGCTGCCGCAGCCGATCGAGGTAGCCGGACAGCGCCGTGTAGCCGAGCAGCTGGTCGTAGGGCCCGGTCTGGGGATAGCGCACCTCCCCCGCCGGGGCGGGGCCGGAGGCGAGCTTGAACGACAGCTCGCGGTTCAGTTCGCTCAGGTAGCGGGCCTGCCAGCGCGAACTGGCGACTTCCTCGGAAACGAGGTAGGCCGCCATCCCGATCAACGCCAGCAACACCAGCAGAATGATGATCCACGGATGGCGCATGAAGGCTTTCGCCCCACGCAGCGCAGGATTCATGCCATCTGACATAAGCTCCCCCTTTGTTGCCTGTCTATCCTTTTCTTTCATAGTAGGCTACTCACCGCACAGATTTTTCCAAACCCGACCATCCCGCCCTTTTTCTTTACTATTCCCCGCTTTCCACATAAAGGCCACCCCGGCCGGCGCCGCCCATGCCTTCCGCCCTGCTCGCCGGCGCTCCGCAGCGGCGGAGCCGGCGCCGGTGACGACCTGGAAAAATGCTATAACTCATTGGCCAACAAAGGAGAATCCACCAGCAGGACCAAGGGGGAAAGGAAGCGATCATGGCCAGGAAATACATCGACTGCCGGGCGTACCCTGGTACCCCGCAATGCACGGTCTCGATTGCCGCCGACAGCGAGGAAGAACTACTGACCGCCGCAGTGCAGCACGCCGTCGCCGTACACGGCTACGAGGACAGCCCACAGCTACGCGAACAACTGCGCCAGATGTTCAAGGAGGAAAAGCCCGAGGTGTCGAGCTGAGCGGATAGCCAGCTCGCGGCGACAGGGGCGGCTCGTTTCCACAGCCGCCCCTGTTTTGTTGCCCGTCCGCCAACGCGCCGCGGCGACGTAAAAAAGGCCCCTGACGGGGCCGAAAGACCAGACCGGATGGTCCAGACAGGAACATCTGTTTACCGCTTACAGCGACGGCAGCAGCCCCGGCAATGCGAAGCCGTTGTAGCCGGCGCGTGCGATCAGCGCGGCGGCTTTCTCGATGTCCGGCGCGAAGTAGCGGTCCTTGTCGTAGAACGATACTTCGGCGCGCAGCAGCGCCTTGGCGTCTTCCAGCTGCGGCGCGGCCTTGTTCGGGGCGCGGAAGTCCACGCCCTGGCAGGCGGCCAGCAGTTCGACGGCGAGGATGCCGGCGGTGTTGCCGGCCATGTCGGCGAGACGGCGGCCGGCGAAGGTGGCCATCGACACGTGGTCTTCCTGGTTGGCCGAGGTCGGCAGGCTGTCCACCGAGGCCGGGTGCGCCAGCGACTTGTTCTCCGACGCCAGCGCCGCCGAGGTCACCTGCGCGATCATGAAACCGGAGTTCACCCCGCCGTTGTTGACCAGGAACGGCGGCAGCCTGGACAGGTTGCTGTCGATCAACAGCGCCATGCGGCGTTCGGACAGCGAACCGATCTCGGCGATGGCCAAGGCCAAGTTGTCGGCGGCGAAGGCCACCGGCTCGGCGTGGAAGTTGCCGCCGGAGATGATGTCGTTGTCGTCGGCGAACACCAGCGGGTTGTCCGATACCGAGTTGGCTTCCACCAGCAGCACCTCGGCCGACTGGCGGATCTGCGTCAGGCAGGCGCCCATCACCTGCGGCTGGCAGCGCAGGGAATACGGATCCTGCACCTTGCCGCAGTTTTCGTGCGAGCGGGCGATGTCGCTGGAATCGCCCAGCAGTGCGCGGTACTGGCGTGCGGCGTCGATCTGCCCCTTGTGCCCGCGCACTTCGTGGATGCGCGCGTCGAACGGACGGCGGCTGCCCTGGGCGGCCTCGACCGACAGCGCCCCGGCCACGGAGGCGGCGACGTACAGGTCTTCCGCGGCGAACAGCCCTTCCAGCGCGAACGCCGTCGACGCCTGGGTGCCGTTCAGCAGCGCCAGCCCTTCCTTTGGCGCCAGCGTGATCGGCTCGAGACCGGCGGCGTGCATCGCTTCGCGGCCGTGCACGCGCTTGCCTTCGACGAAGGCTTCACCCTCGCCGATCAGCACCGCGCTCATGTGCGCCAGCGGCGCCAGGTCGCCGGAGGCGCCGACCGAGCCCTTCTGCGGGATCACCGGGTAGATGCGGTGGTTGAACAGCGCGATCATCGCCTCGAGCACCTGGCGGCGGATGCCGGAGAAGCCGCGTGCCAGCGAGTTGATCTTCAGCGCCAGCACCAGCCGTACGGTGCCGGTCTTCATCGGCTCGCCGATGCCGGCGGCGTGCGACAGCACGATCGAGCGCTGCAGCAGCTCCAGCTCTTCCGGCGCGATCTTGGTGCTGGCCAACAGGCCGAAGCCGGTGTTGATGCCGTACACGGTGCGGTTTTCCGCCAGCACGCGCGCCACGGTGGCGGCGGAGGCGTCGATGGCGGCGTGGGCGGAGGCATCCAGGCTCAGCATGACGGATTCGTCGCGGGCGAGGCGGCGCAGGTCGGCCAGGGACAGCTGGCCGGGGGTGATGGTGATGGTGGTCATGGGTATTCCTTATTTCAGCATCGGCAGGTCGAGGCCCTGCTCTTTGGCGCAATTTTTCGCGATGTCGTAGCCGGCGTCGGCGTGGCGCATCACGCCGGTGCCCGGGTCGTTGCGCAGCACGCGGCCGACGCGCTTGGCGGCTTCGTCGGTGCCGTCGCACACGATCACCACGCCGGAGTGCTGGCTGAAGCCCATGCCCACGCCGCCGCCGTGATGCAGCGACACCCAGGTCGCGCCGCCGGCGGTGTTCAACAGCGCATTCAGCAGCGGCCAGTCGGATACTGCATCAGACCCGTCCAGCATCGCTTCGGTTTCGCGGTTCGGGCTGGCCACCGAGCCGGAGTCGAGGTGGTCGCGGCCGATCACGATCGGCGCCTTCAGCTCGCCGTTCTTCACCATCTCGTTGAAGGCCAGCCCCAGGCGGGCGCGGTCTTTCAGGCCAACCCAGCAGATACGTGCCGGCAGGCCCTGGAAGCTGATGCGCTCGCGCGCCATGTCCAGCCAGTTGTGCAGGTGCGGATCGTCCGGGATCAGTTCCTTGACCTTGGCGTCGGTCTTGTAGATGTCTTCCGGGTCGCCGGACAGCGCCACCCAGCGGAACGGGCCAGTACCTTCGCAGAACAGCGGGCGAACGTAGGCCGGTACGAAACCCGGGAAGTCGAAGGCGTTTTCCACGCCCATTTCCAGCGCCATCTGGCGGATGTTGTTGCCGTAGTCCAGCGTGGCGGCGCCGCGCTCCTGCAGCGTCAGCATCGCCTGCACTTGCCTGGCCATCGACTGCTTGGCCGGCAGCACGATCGATTGCGGGTCGTTCTGGCGGGCGGCACGCCACTGCTCCATGGTCCAGCCCTGCGGCAGGTAGCCGTTGACCGGGTCGTGGGCGGAAGTCTGGTCGGTAACCACGTCCGGGGTGATGCCGCGCGCGACCAGTTCGGCGAACACGTCGGCGGCGTTGCCGAGCAGGCCCACGGAGACGGCCTTGCCGGACTGCTTGGCGTCTTCGACGATGGCCAGCGCCTCGTCCAGC
>JACPUY010000247.1 GCA_016192025.1 Pseudogulbenkiania sp.
CCACAGCTTCGGCGGCTGGAAGCGCTCGCTGTTCGGCGACCTGCACGCCTACGGCCCGGACGGCGTGCGCTTCTACACCCGGCGCAAGGCGATCACCCAGCGCTGGCCGCAGCGCGCCAGCCACGAGGCCTCGCAGTTCGCTTTCCCGAGTTTGTAAGACCCACACGGTGTAACTTGACGAGCCCAACCCCGGTTGGGCTTCTTTTTTGCCGCGCGGCTAGTGGCGATACTGCTCCGGATCGAGGCCGTGGCGGTGCAGCTTGTCGTATAGCGTCTTGCGTGGCAGTTGCAGCAGCTCGGCGGCCTTGATCACCTGGCCGCCGCTGCGGTTGAGCGCGGCCTCGATGCAGGCTTTCTCCGCCGCTTCCACCACGTCGGCCAGCGACACGGCGCCTGCTGGCGGTTCCACCGTGGCTGGTTCCAGTCCGTCTTCCAGGCCAAGGCAGTAGCGTTCGGCGACGTTGCGCAGCTCGCGCACATTGCCCGGCCAGTCGTAACGCTGCCAGCGGGCGAGGTCGGCCGGCGTCCAGTCCGGAGCCGGTCGGCCGAAGCGGTCGGCGGCTTCCCGCAGGAAGCGCGCCATCAGCAGTGGGATATCCGCCTTGCGCGCCCGCAGTGGCGGCAGGTCAAGGCTGACCACGTTGAGCCGGTAGTACATGTCGCTGCGAAAACGTCCGGCCTCTGACTCGGCTTTCAGGTCGACCTTGCTGGCGGCGATCACCCGGCACTCGACCGGGATCGGCTCGTTGCCGCCCAGGCGTTCGATGGTGCGCTCCTGCAGCGCGCGCAGCAGCTTGACCTGCAGGTTCAGCGGCATGCTCTCGATCTCGTCGAGAAACAGCGTGCCGCCGTGCGCCAGCTCGAACTTGCCGATGCGCCGCTTCACCGCGCCGGTGAAGGCGCCGCTCTCGTGGCCGAAGATCTCGCTCTCGAACACGTTCTCCGGCAGCGCGCCGCAGTTGAGCGCGACGAAGCGCCCGCGCCGGCCGCTGGCGGCGTGGATGGCGCGCGCCACCACTTCCTTGCCGCAGCCGGTCTCGCCGTTGAGCAAGATGTCCACGGTGGTCGGCGCCAGCGCGGCGACCAGGCGGCGCAGGTTCTGCATCGCCGGGGTCTGGCCGATGATCGGCGAGTCGCCGCCGGCGTCGAGCTGCTCGCGCAGGCGGCGGTTTTCCAGCTGCAGGCTGCGTTTTTCCAGCGCCCGCCCGACCACCTCGGCCAGCCGCTCCGACGGGAACGGCTTCTCGATGAAGTCGTAGGCACCTTCGCGCATCGCCTGCACCGCCAGCGTGACGTCGCCGTGACCGGTGACCAGGATCACCGGCAGTTCCGGGTCGAGCTGCAGCGCTTCGCGCAACAGCGCCAGGCCGTCGCGCCCGGGCAGCCGCACGTCGCTGACCAGGGCGCCGGGCAGCTCCCGGCCGAGCGCGGCGAGCGCGCTTTCGGCGTCGCCGAAATCGGTCACGGCGAAGCCCGCCAGCCGCAGCGCCTGCGCGCAGCCGTGGCGCACCACCGGGTCGTCCTCGACCAGGAACACCGGTAGCGAGGTGTCCGTCATGATGCTGTCTCTCCTGTGGTGGCGGCGGCCGGCAGATCGAGCCGGAACACGGCGCCGGTGCCGTCGGCATTGCCCGCGGTCAGCGTGCCGCCGAAACTTTCGACGATGGCCAGCGAAATGGCCAGCCCGAGGCCCAGGCCCTGGCCGGCCGGCTTGGTGGTGTAGAACGGTTCGAACAGCCGCTCCAGCGCCTCGGCCGGCAGGCCGGGGCCGTGGTCGCGCACCGTCAGCCGCAGCCGCGCGCCGTGGCGTTCGGCGTGCAGTTCGAGGCGCGGGGCGGGCAGACCGGCCATGGCATCGAGCCCGTTGCGCAGCAGGTTGACCAACACCTGTTCCAGCCGTACCACGTCAGCCCAGGCCTGCAGCGCCGGATCGATGTCGGCGGCGATGACTGCCCCCAGCTCGCGCCGCCGTGGTTCGACGATCAGGCCGGCGTGTTCGACCGCCTGCGCCACGCTGACCGCCGCCGCATCGGACGGTGCCTTGCGGGCGAACGATTTGAGCTGGCCGATGATGCGGCCGAGACGGCCGGTCAGCTGACCGATCAGCGTCAGGTTGTCGCGGGCCTCGCCGTAGCGCTCCAGTTCGATCAGCTTCACCGCGTTGTCGGACAGGGTATTGAGCGCGGCGAGCGGTTGGTTCAGCTCATGGGTGACGCCGGCTGCCATCTGCCCGAGTACCGCCAGCTTGCCGGCCTGCACCGCGCTGTCCCGGGTCTGGCGCAGGATGCTCTCGGTGCGCTTGAGCTCGGTCACTCGGCTCTCCAGCGTCGTGTTGGCGGCGCGCAGTTCGGCGGTGCGTTCGCCGATGCGCGTTTCCAGTTCGGCGGATACCCGACGCAGCTCGGCCTGCGCCGCCCGCCGCTCCGCCAGCCGGTGCCGGCGTTGCTGCCAGTACACCGTCAGCGCCAGCACGAAAGCGGCGGCGAAACCGCTCCCGGCCGCCGTCCCGGCGGCGGCGCGGCGGGCTTCGGCCAGCTCGCTGAACTGCAGCACGCGCCAGCCCAGCGTGCCGGTCGGGTGGGACTGGACGAGCAGGTCGGCACGGGTTGTCGCCACGCTCAGCCGGCGTACCTCGCCACCGCCGTCAATGGCCGTGCCGCTGGCGAGCGGCGGCAGAGCGTAGTCGCCGTACTGGCGGCTGGCGCGCAGCCGGGCCCGTGCCGCCGCCGCGAGCGGGGCGAGGGTACGGTATTGCCAGGTGGGCTCGGTGGTGAGGAACAGCACGCCGTCGCGGTCGGCCAGCGCCAGATGGTCGCCGCTCGCCCGCCAGGCGCGTTCGATGCTGTCGAGGTTGACCTTGACCACCACCACGCCGACCGGACCCGCCGGGCCGGGCAGCGGGGCGGAGAGGAAGAAACCTGGCTCGCGGGTGGTGTTGCCGATGCCGTAGAAACGGCCGGAGCGCCCGTCGATGGCGTCCAGAAAATAGGGGCGGAAGGCGTAGGACTGGCCGACGAAGCTCAGCGGCGTGTACCAGTTGGAGGCGGCCAGGGTACGCCCGCGCCGATCGAGCAGGAACACCGCCGCCACGCCGGCGCGGCGCTGTACCCGTTCGAGATAGCGGTTGACCTGATCGCTCAGCGCGCCGTCGTCCGGGCGGGCCAGCAGGCTCGCCAGCCGTCCGTCGAGGCTGAGCACGTAGGGCAGGGTTTCATGGCGGGCGAGGACGTTCTCCAGGCTGAGCGCGTAGGCGCTGAGACGCTGGGCATTGGCCTGGCGCTGCTCGGCCAGCTGGCCGCGCAACGCCAGCGAGTAGCCCGCCAGCGCGATCAGTCCGCACAGTGCCAGCCCCGCCAGCGCACCGAGCACGATATGCTGGCGGGGACGGTTCAGGCGGGGGATGACGGGCAACCGGGACAGGGAATGCATGCCGTCGATTGTGCGGCAATCAATCGACCGCCGCCAGCCTCATCTCGGCCGCCGCATGGCGCTGCTGCTCCTCCATCACCAGCTGGCCGAGCTCGCGCTTGAGCTCGTTGAACTCGGTGCAGGACGGGTCGCGCGGGCGCGGGAGGGTCACGTGGTGGTCCCGTTTGACCGTGCCCGGGCGGTAGGTCATCACCACGATGCGGTCCGCCAGGTAGCTCGATTCCTCGATGCTGTGGGTGACGAAGATGATGGTCTTGCCGAACTCGGCCCAGATGCGCAAGAGCTCGTCCTGCAGGTTGCGCCGGGTCAGCGCGTCGAGCGCGCCGAACGGCTCGTCCATCAGCATGATCGGCGAATCCATCGCCAGCACCCGGGCGATCGCCACGCGCTGGCGCATGCCGCCGGACAGGTCCTTGGGGAAGCGGTTGCGGAAGTCCTTCAGGTGCAGCTTGTCGAGCAGGTTGTCGACGCGCGCCGCGATGTCGGCCTTGGCCATGCCCTTGACCTCCAGCCCGAAGGCGACGTTCTGGGCGACGGTCATCCACGGAAACAGGGCGTACTCCTGGAACACCATGCCGCGCTCCGGCCCCGGCGCCGAGACCGGCCGGCCGTCGACCAGGATGGAGCCGGACGAGGGCAGCGAGAAGCCGGCGATGGCGTTGAGCAGGGTGGACTTGCCACAGCCGGACGGCCCCAGGAGGCAGACAAACTCGCCCTGGTTGATGGTGAGGTTGATGTCCTTCAGCGCCACCACGTCGCGCTCCTGGGTGCGGAAGACTTTCTGTACGTCGCCGACGACGATCTGTTGCTGTTGCATGGTCGTTTTCCTCAGTGTTCCAGGCCGCGATGCCAGCGCAGCAGGTGATTGTTGAGCGCGTTCATCGCGCTATCCAGCACCAGCCCCAACAGGCCGATGGTGATCATGCCGGCGATGATCTTGTCCGACCACATGAACTCGCGCGCTTCCAGGATGCGGTAGCCCAGCCCGTCGTTGACCGCGATCATCTCGGACACGATGACGACGATGAAGGCGGTGCCGATGCCGATGCGCACCCCGGCCAGGATGTAGGGCGTGGCCGCCGGCAGGATGACGCGGGTGAACAGCGCCAGCTGGCCCACCCCCAGGTTGTGCGCCGCACGCAGGTAGATGCCGTCGACGTGGCGTACCCCGGCGATGGTGTTCATCAGCACCGGGAAGAAGGCGCCGATGGCGATCAGGAACACCGACGGCGGGTTGCCGAGGCCGAACCACAGGATGGCGAGCGGGATGTAGGCGATCGGCGGGATCGGGCGCAGCAGTTGCAGCAAGGGGTTGAACAGGCCGTACAGGCGCTGGCTGGAGCCCATCAGGAGGCCCATCGGCAGCGCCAGCGCGGCACCGACCACGAAGCCGACCACCACGCGGTACAGGCTGGCGATGGAGTCGTGCACCAGCTCGCCCGACAGTAGCGCCTCCCACCACTTGGCGGCGACCGCCGACGGGGCGGGCAGCACGATCGGCGAGACCAGCCCGGCGCGGGCGCAGGCTTCCCAGACCAGCAGGATGACGACGGGAACGATGGCCCCGCGCAAGAAGGATGTCAGTTGCTTTTGCATGATCGGCCTCACTTCACCTTGAGTTCGTTCTTGGCCTGCTGCAGCAGGTCGAGCTTGACCCAATCCACAGCCTTGGGCGGCTTGGCCATGCGGCCGACGCCGTACTTCTGCATGAAGTGGGTGGTGACGTCGAGGTGGAGCGCGGTGACGTCGTAGGTGTAGTCGGCGTTGTTCATCGCGTCGCGGAAGTCCTCGGCGCTCAGCTGCCCCTTGAACAGGTTGTCGCGCACATATTTCTCGGCCAGCGGCGGGTTCTTGTTGAAGGTGCTGGTGGCCTCGACGAAGCACTTCATCAGCCGCCCGGCCACGTCGCGCTTGTTGTACAGCTGCTCGCTCATCACCAGCGTGCGCACCGGCTCGCCCATGGCGGTGTCGTAGGGCTTCAGCAACTCGACGCCGAATTTCTTGCTGATCGCCTGCGACGATTGCGGCTCGGACTGGCACATGGCGTCGATCTGCTTGCCGGCCAGCGCCTGGTTGAGGTCGGCGTAGGCGAGGTAGACGATCTGCACGTCCTTGCCCGGCTTGTCGGACCAGGTGAGACCGTGCTTTTCCAGCTCGGCCAGGAGCAGCAGTTCCTGCGCGCCGCCGCGGGTGACGCCGACCTTCTTGCCCTTCAGGTCGCGCATGCTCTTGATGCCCGATTCGGCCTGGGCGACGATGCGCGCACCGCCCTTGGCAAAACCGGCCACGGTGTACACCGGCACGCCGTTGGCGCGGGCCGAGATGGCGGCGTCGGCGGCCGAGGCGGCGACGTCGATCTCGTCGGCGATGATGGCCGGCATGATGTCGGCGCCCTTGGCGAACAGGCGTTCTTCGACCTTGATGTTGTACTTGCCGCAGATTTCCTTCATGTAGGACACGGCGCCGTAGTGGGCGAACTTGAGGTTGCCCAAGCGTACGGTGTCCTGGGCGCTGGCGGCCTGGCTGGCGGCGAGGGCGCAGAAGAGGGCGATGGCAGTGGAACGGTGCAGCATGGTTTGTCTCCTGGGTTATCGTATCGAAAGAGCGCTCGGCGGCGCCCTTGCCATACTGGATTGCAGGAAGCGTGCCATGCAGTGCTGTTTTGTAAGTTGTTGAATTTTAATTGATTTATTTTTGTGTGGTGTGTCTGAGTGGGCGAAAGCTCAGACAGGGGGAAGGGTGTTGTGCGGTTTTTCGCACAGGGGGTTGGGGGATGACTGATGCCGCCTGGAAGGGGTATGTAGGGTTGCGGCTTGCTCTGGATTCGGTCTGGAATAGCGGTTTCGGTCAGGGTATAGGTGATTCTTATATCGCGTCGGTCGTGTTTTGGCTCTGGGGGAAGCTGGCGAGGAACCGGCCTCCCTTCCAATATCCAGACGGCGTGGCGGAAGGGTGGATGGTGGCTTTGGGTAAAAAAACCATGAAGGCAAACAACAACGCCCCGGCGGGCGGGGCGTTGGAATGACGAGGTCGGGAGAACGCTCAGCCGACGTGCGGGGCCAGCGTGTGCAGCAGCTGCGCCAGCACTTTCGGGCTGCCGGCGACGATGTCGCCGGATTCCAGCCAGCCGTCCTCGCCCTTCAGGTCGGTGACGATGCCGCCGGCTTCCTGCACGATCAGGCTGCCCGCC
Organism: Pseudogulbenkiania sp.; assembly: GCA_016192025.1. Lineage (GTDB taxonomy): Bacteria > Pseudomonadota > Gammaproteobacteria > Burkholderiales > Chromobacteriaceae > Pseudogulbenkiania. Next base: position 6,620 of record JACPUY010000247.1, read on the forward strand.
GCGATGTCCCACGGCTTGAGGTTGAGTTCCCAGAAGCCGTCGACGCGGCCGCAGGCCACGTTGCACAGGTCGAGCGCGGCCGAGCCTTCGCGGCGCACGCCGGCGGTCTTGGCCAGCACGTCCTTCAGCATGGCCAGATAATTGTCGATGTAGCTCTGGTCGGTCACCGGGAAACCGGTGGCGATGACGCATTCGTTCATGGCGATGCGCTTGGAGACGCGGATGCGGCGGTCGTTGAGGAAGGCGCCGACGCCGCGCGAGGCGGTGAACAGGTCGTTGCGGTTCGGGTCGTAGACCACGGCCTGCTGGATCTGGCCCTTATGCATCAGACCGATCGAGACCGAGTACTGCGGGTGGCCGTGCAGGAAGTTGGTGGTGCCGTCCAGCGGGTCGATGATCCACTCGAACTCGGCGTTGCCCAGGCCTTGGGCGCCGGACTCTTCTGCTAGAATCCCATGCTTGGGGTAGGCGTCGAGAATGGTCGAGATGATGGCCTCTTCGGCGGCGCGGTCGACTTCGGAGACGAAATCGTTGTGCTGCTTCTTCTCGACGCGGATAGTGTCGACGTTGTGCGACGCGCGTTGGATGACGCTGGCGGCGCGACGGGCGGCTTTCACCGCGACGTTGAGCATGGGATGCATTGACGGCCTCTAGTAAAGACAAATGCCCCGGCTTTCCCATTGAGGGAAAGTCGCAGCACGGAACAATCTGGGTTAAGGAACGAAAAAACCCGGCTCATGGGCGGGCTTTTGATAAGCCGTCCATTTTAATGCGAAATGGCCAATGAAGAAACCCGAAGTCCCTGATTTTTTGAAGAACATTCGTGTGGTGCTGGCGCGACCGAGCCATCCGGGCAATATCGGCTCGGCGGCGCGGGCGATGAAGACCATGGGGCTGTCGCGGCTCTACCTGGTCGAGCCGAAGACCTTCCCGAGCCCCGAGGCCGACACGCTGGCCTCCGGCGCGGTCGACCTGTTGCAGCACGCGG
>JACPUY010000269.1 GCA_016192025.1 Pseudogulbenkiania sp.
GTGTTCAGTCATGGCGAGGCGCGCTTTCGCGCACACAACCCGCTGGGCGCGCAGGCCGGCGACTGGGTCTCCGTTCCCGTGCCGGAACAGGGTGTGCTGAAAAGCGCGCTGCTGATGTACCTGGCACCGCTCGCCGGCCTGTTTGCCGGTGCGGCGCTGGGGGCACTGGTGAACGAACTGGCATCGGTGCTGGCCGGCGGGCTCGGTTTTGTCATTACGCTGCTGGCTGTGCGTCGTTTCGCCCGGCGCTACCGCCATGCGGCGCTGTTCCATCCGACCATCACCGCCAGATATCCCTCTGAACCCTTCACGATGGAGAAAACATGTCGGTCCAAAAGCTGATTGTCTCTGCCATGCTGGCAGCTGCCGTGATTTCCGGCCCGGTGCTGGCCGCCGATGCCAGGCTCTTGCCGGACTTTACCTCGATCGTCGAGCAGGAAGGCCGGGCGGTAGTCAATATCAGTACCACGCAGACGGTGCGGGAGACCATCAACGCCGTGCCCGAGGAATTCAGCGGCGACCCGTTCTTCGAGTTCTTCCGCCGCTTTGCCCCGCCGCAGCAGCGGGAGCGCAAGGAACGCTCGCTGGGCTCGGGCTTCATCGTCTCGCCGGATGGCTACGTGATGACCAACTCGCACGTGGTGGCGCGTGCCGAGGAGATCACCGTTACGCTCGGCGACAAGCGCGAATTCAAGGCGCGACTGATCGGTTCGGACGCGCGCACCGACGTGGCCTTGCTCAAGATCGAGGCGATCCGGCTGCCGGTGGTGCATCTGGGGTCCTCGGCCAACCTCAAGGTCGGGGAGTGGGTGCTGGCCATCGGCTCGCCGTTCGGTTTCGAAAGCTCGGCGACCTCGGGCATCGTCTCGGCCAAGGGCCGCAGCTTGCCGGATGAAAACTACGTGCCGTTCATCCAGACCGACGCGGCGGTGAATCCAGGTAACTCCGGCGGCCCGCTGTTTAACCTGAAGGGCGAAGTGATCGGCATCAATTCGCAGATCTACAGCCGCTCGGGCGGCTTCATGGGCATTTCCTTCGCCATTCCGATCGACGTGGCGCTGACGGTGGCCGAACAGCTCAAGACCGAAGGCAAGGTGAGCCGCGGCCGTATCGGCGTGGCCGTTCAGGAATTGAACCAGGACCTCGCCTCGTCGTTCGGCCTGGCCCGTGCCGCAGGGGCGCTGGTCAACTCGGTGGAAAAGGGCGGGCCGGCGGACAAGGCCGGACTGCGCGCCGGCGACATCGTGCTGAAGATCGACGGTCAGCCGGTCGAATCGTCGGCTGACATGCCGCGCCTGATCGGGGCTATCCGCCCCGGCAAGCCGGTGCGGCTGGACATCTGGCGCGATCGTACCGCCCGGACCGTGACGGTAGTGCTGGGGGAACTGAAGGACGAAGCGCCAAGCATCGCCGAACGCGAATTCCGCCAGCCGCAGAAACCGGCCGAGCCGCGGAGCGAAAGCCTGGTGTCCGTCGGCCTGGTGCTGGCCGAGCTGACGCCGGCACAGCTCTCTCGTCTCGGTATCCCGTTCGGTCTGCTGGTGCAGCAGGTGAGCGGACCGGCCGAGCGGGTCGGCATGGCGCCGGGCGACGTGATCGTTGGCGTGGGTGGGCAGGCGCTGTCCAGCGCGCGTCAGTTGCGCGAGGCGCTGAACGCGGCCCGTAAGGGGGGCCCCATCGCCGTGCAGGTGCTGCGGCGCGGCGTGATGCTGTTCGTACCGCTGACCGTGGGAGACGCTAAATGAGGCTGACGCTGTATTTTCGCGAGTATTGCAGCCTGTGTCACCAGATGCTGGCCGAACTCCAGCCGTGGCAGCAAAAACATGGCTTTGTGCTCGACGTCGTCGACGTCGACGCCGACCCGGAGCTGGAGCAGCGCTTCAACGAACTGGTGCCGGTTTTGATGGATGGCGAGACCGAAATCTGCCATTACCATCTGGACCATCAGCGGTTGGCTGCACATCTTGGCGAAATCGGCTAAAATCCGCGCCAGTGTGAGTTGTCAAGGGCACGCCAGCGTGCCCTTAATTTTTGCTGGATACCGATGAAACATATTCGAAATTTCTCGATCATTGCCCATATTGACCACGGCAAATCGACCCTGGCCGACCGTTTTATCCAGTTCTGCGGCGGCCTGGAAATGCGCGAGATGAGCGCGCAGGTACTCGACTCGATGGATATCGAGAAAGAGCGCGGCATCACCATCAAGGCGCAGACCGCGGCGCTGCAGTACAAGGCGCGCGACGGGCAGGTGTACAACCTGAACCTGATCGACACCCCGGGACACGTCGACTTCAGCTACGAAGTCAGCCGCTCGCTGTCCGCCTGCGAAGGCGCATTGCTGGTGGTCGACGCCTCGCAGGGCGTCGAGGCGCAGACCGTGGCCAACTGCTACACCGCCATCGAGCTGGGGGTGGAAGTGGTCCCGGTGCTCAACAAGATCGACCTGCCGGCCGCCGAGCCCGATCGCGTGAGTCAGGAGATCGAAGACATCATTGGCATCGAGGCCATCGATGCGGTGCGTGCCTCGGCCAAGTCCGGCATCGGCATCGAGGACATCTTGGAAACGGTGATCAGCAAGATCCCGCCGCCGCAGGGCAATCCGGATGGCCCGCTCAAGGCGCTGATCATCGACTCGTGGTTCGACAACTACGTCGGCGTGGTGATGCTGGTGCGGGTGATCGACGGCTCGCTGAAACCCAAGGACAAGATCAAGTTCATGGCCACCGGCGCCGAGCACCTGTGCGAGCAGGTCGGCGTGTTTACGCCGAAGTCGCTGCAGCGGGCTAGCCTCAACGCCGGCGAAGTGGGCTTCGTCATCGCCGGCATCAAGGAACTGAAATCGGCCAAGGTGGGCGATACCATCACGCTGGTCAACAACCCGGCCAGCGAGGCGCTGCCGGGCTTCAAGGAAGTCCAGTCGCAGGTATTCGCCGGCCTCTACCCGGTGGAATCGCACGATTACGATTCGCTGCGCGACGCGCTGGAGAAGCTGCAGCTGAACGACGCCTCGCTCAAGTTCGAGCCGGAAGTCTCGCAGGCGCTGGGTTTCGGCTTCCGCTGCGGTTTCCTTGGCCTGTTGCACCTGGAAATCGTGCAGGAACGCCTCGAGCGCGAGTTCGACATGGACCTCATCACCACCGCGCCGACCGTGGTGTACGAGGTACTGATGAAGGACGGCACGGTCATCGAGGTGGAAAACCCGTCCAAGCTGCCGGACCTGTCCAAGATCGACGAGATCCGCGAGCCGATCATCACGTCGACCATCCTGGTGCCGCAGGACTACGTCGGTTCGGTGATGACGCTGTGCAACCAGAAGCGCGGCGTGCAGCGCAATATGCAGTACATGGGCCGTCAGGTGATGCTGACCTACGAGATGCCGATGAACGAAGTGGTGATGGACTTCTTCGACAAGCTCAAGTCCACCAGCCGCGGCTACGCCTCGCTCGACTACGAGTTCAAGGAATTCCAGGCGGCCGATCTGGTCAAGCTGGACATTCTGGTCAACGGCGAAAAGGTCGATGCCTTGTCGCTGATCGTGCACCGTGCCACCAGCCAGTACCGCGGCCGCGAACTGGCCTCGAAGATGCGCGAACTGATTCCGCGCCAGATGTTCGATATCGCCGTGCAGGCCGCCATCGGCAGCCACATCATCGCGCGCGAGACCATCAAGGCGCTGAGGAAGAACGTGCTGGCCAAGTGCTACGGCGGCGACATCACCCGCAAGAAAAAGCTGTTGGAAAAACAGAAGGCGGGCAAGAAGCGCATGAAACAGGTCGGCAACGTGGAAATTCCGCAGGAAGCCTTCCTCGCCATTCTTCAAGTGGGAGACAAATAAGTGGGCGGCAATCTGTTCTGGGTGTTCGTGGTGGTGGCCGCCATCGGCCTGATGCTGGTCGCCTTTGGCGGCGGCAAGCGTGAACCGGGCGCCAAGGACTGGCCGGCGTCCATCCAGTGGGGCTATCTGGCGCTGGTGATCGGCGGCTTCGGCCTGCTGTCCAACGCCATGAGCTTCACCGCCGTGATGCTGGTGTTCGTGCTGATCACCGGCGCGGTCTGGGCACTGGACAAGCTGCTGCTGGCCAGGAAAAGGCTGGCCGAAGGCCGCGAGGCGGGACACTTCGTCGATTATGCACGCGGTTTCTTCCCGGTCATCTTCGTGGTGTTCGTGCTGCGCTCTTTCTTGGTCGAGCCGTTTCAGATCCCGTCCAGTTCGATGCGGCCGGGGCTGGTGGTCGGCGATTTCATCCTGGTCAACAAGTTCTCCTACGGCATCCGCGTGCCAGTGCTGAACGAGGTGCTGATCCCAGTCGACAAGGTGGAACGGGGCGACGTGGTGGTGTTCAACTTCCCGCCGCAGCCCAAGGTCAACTACATCAAGCGCGTGATCGGCCTGCCCGGCGACACGGTGGAATACCGCAACAAGCGCCTGGTCGTGAACGGCCAGCCGGTGCCCGATCAGCAGGACGGCAGCTACGAGTACCTGGAGCAGGGCCTGGCCATGATCCGCAACGAGCAATACCAGGAGAGGCTGGGTGCCAAGAATTTCAAGGTGCTGAACATCCCGGAAGCGCCGGTGCTGAGCCTGAGCCAGGTGATGGATTTTCCTTTCCGCGACCGTTGTGTCTATGATGACAATGGCTTTGCCTGCCGCGTGCCGGATGGACACTACTTCATGATGGGCGACAACCGCGACAACAGCCTGGACGGCCGCTACTGGGGTTTCGTCGCCGACAATCTGCTGGTCGGCAAGGCCTTCCTGGTATGGATGAACTTCAACGATCTGTCGCGTATCGGCCATGCCATCCGCTAAGCAGTCTTCGACTTTGTCATTCAAGGGGGAGGGAGCAATGCAACGAGGTCAAAACGGATTCACGATCATTTCGACATTGGTGTTGATGGCGTTCATCGGCGGGGTCATCCTGCTCGGTTTCAAGGTAGTCCCGGTCTACGTCGAGTATGCGGCGGTCAAGCAGGCGGTAAGAGACTTGGGGAGTGAAACCTCCTCCAGCGAGTACCAGATTCGCAAGAACTTCAATACCAAGGCCGATGTCGGGGATATCAGTTCGATCCGCGGTCAGGACCTGCAGGTGGTGGCCGGCTCCGGCATCGTGCATGTCCGGGCTGCCTACCGCCGCGAGGTGCCGCTGTTCGCCAATGTTGGCCTGATCTTTGACTTTGAAACCGAAGCGGGCAAAACCGATTCTTCCCAATGACTGTATCGCAGACCGAAGTAAAGTTTGGCCGCCTGTCGGCCGCGTTGGGCTATCGTTTTTCGCGCCCGGAACTGCTGCGCCAGGCCATGACGCACCGCAGTTTCGGCACGCCCAATAACGAGCGTTTTGAATTCATCGGCGACAGCATTCTCAACTACACCGTGGCGCGTATGCTGTTCGACCGCTTCCCGCGACTGAGCGAGGGGGAGTTGTCGCGCCTGCGTGCCAACCTGGTCAACCAGAGCACGCTGGCCGAGATCGCCCAGAGTCTGTGCCTGGGCGACTACCTGTACCTGGGCGAGGGTGAGCTGAAAAGCGGCGGCTTCAACCGTCCGTCGATCCTGGCCGATGCGCTCGAGGCGACCTTTGCCGCCGTCAGTTTCGATACCGACTTTGCCGCCGCCGAGAGTGTGGTGCGTCGCCTGTACGAGACACGGGTGGGCGCGATCGATCCGACCAAGCACGCCAAGGATGCCAAGACCCGGCTGCAGGAAGCCTTGCAGGCCAGGAAGCTGGCGCTGCCGAAATACCGTATCCTCTCCCAGAGCGGAGAGGCTCATGAACAATGGTTCAAGGTGGAGTGCGACCTCGGCGAGCTGGCGGTCATCGTCACCGGCGAGGGCGGCAGCCGTCGCGCCGCCGAACAGCAATCGGCCGAAGCCGCACTGGAACACCTCGAACGGAAACTGCCTTCGGGCAAGAAACGCGCATGACAGACACTCCATTCCATTGCGGCTTTGTCGCCATCGTCGGTCGCCCCAA
>JACPUY010000270.1 GCA_016192025.1 Pseudogulbenkiania sp.
GCCGTTACGAATGGAAGTGCAACGCGTTGAATGCGCCGTCGATGCGTGCCGCCGGGCGGCTGGGCTTCACCTTCGAGGGGATTTTCCGCCAGGCGCGTGTCGATCGCGGCCGCAACCGCGATACGGCCTGGTTCTCGGTGCTCGCCGGCGAGTGGCCGGTGCTGCAGCGTGCCTTCGAGCATTGGCTGGCGCCGGCCAATTTCGACGCGGCGGGACGGCAGCGTGCGCCGCTGCAGGCTCTGATCGAGGCTGAGCGGGCCCGATGATGCGGCTGCCGGGGAAGACGAAGGTGGCTTAAAGCTTCATCGCACGGGCGGCTCGGGGTAAAATGAAATATTTATCCCGCTGATCGACGTAGAGACCGATGAAACCCCATCCCCGCAATGCCCGCATCAAGGGCGAGCCGCAGCCACCCAGCCGCTTCATTTTCGGCGATGCCGTGGACGAGGCCGGACTGGAGCCGTGGGAGTACGTGGTCCATACCGGATCGCCCGCCTTCGTCTGCCGCCTGGTCGGCAACGACCTGACGCCGTTCTCCGGTCGCGACAGCACCGATTTTGCCAGTGCGGTGCTGTTCGACGACGAGGAACAGCTGACCCATTACGTCTGCAACAGCGGTTTCCGGCTGTTCGATTTTTCCTTCCGCGACGAGGTGCCCAGCGCCGCCCGCTTGCAGGCCGTCTGTGACGAGGCGATGACCGTCTACCTGCGCCTGCAGCAGGTCTACAACGAGCGCGACATGGGGCCGAAGGCGCGCGAGATGCGGGTCGGGCCGAGCGAGCCGTTGCCGCCGGCCGAGCGCACGCGGGCGATCCGCTCGCTGGCCGAGACCGCCCAGGCCGCCCTGACCGATCCGGTGCGCCGCGTGCAACTGACCGCCGACGTGCAGCTGGCGCTGGTCGGCGGCGACCAGGCGGTGTTCACCGAGGCCCAGCTGGCGCTGCAGGGCGAGATGCCGGCGCGTCAGTTGCTGGTCGATACCGCACGCGACTGCATCGCCTTCCCCGAGGTGGTGCGCCAGGACGGCACCAGCGTATCGTTCGAGCTATGGGCGCTGCCGCTGGCCTTCTCGCGGGCGCAGGGTGGGGTGTGGTGGCACTTCCCGCTGCTGGAGCGCATCGAGGGGGTGCTGGCGGACGCGCTGGACGTACCGTCGCAGGCCATCCTGTGGGTGTCGCCGACGATCTTCACGCTGGACATGCTGAATGAACGCTCCTGCCAGAACCTGGTGCATCTGGCGCCGGTGATGGACAGCGGCTGCGATTTCGCCCCGATCGAGCCGGAGCCGGCGCGCGCCACCTTCGAGGCGGCGCGCCAGACCCAGCAGCCGCAGTTGGTGCTGGCGTGGATTCCGTTCATCGTCGAGCGCGGCGTGCTGACCGTCGAACGCGTGCGCCAGCTCGGGCGCAAGGCATTGGAGCTGACCATGCCGGTGGTGCAGCAGGCCATCGCCAGCGAGATGGAGTACGGCGAGGCCGAGCTGTTCACGCCGCTACCGTGGTGGGAGGCGTTGTCCGCCGGGGTGCAGGCGTGGAACCGCAAGCGCCTGGGCATGACGGTGGCGCTGGTGGCGGCCGGGCAAGGCGGCCTGCAGGAACTGGAGGCGGTGGCGGAGTACCAGCCGGAAATGCAGGGCTACGAAGTCGGGCTGAAGCTGAAGGGCAGCGAGGAGATCGTGGCCCGTACGCCGTGGATGCTGGTGCCCGATGTGGCGCCGGACCGCGAGCTGGCCTTCCACGATCTGGCTTCCTGCCTCAAGGAGGCCGGCATTCCGCTGTCCGAGCGACTGGCGCGACTGCATTGAGCGAGTTTGGCCCAAGCCTGTCCTTCGGCCAGGCTTGAGATAAAAAAAGGGCCGGTTTGCACCGGCCCGAAATCGCTTCACACCTGACAGGGTCTTACAACTCAACGGTCTATGCCACCCAGGCACAGATACTTGATCTCCAGATAGTCCTCGATGCCGTACTTGGAGCCTTCGCGCCCCAGGCCGGACTGCTTGACGCCGCCGAACGGCGCGGCTTCGTTGGACAGCAGGCCGGTGTTCACCGCCACCATGCCGTATTCCAGACCTTCGCCAACACGGAAGATGCGGCCGATGTCGCGCGCGTAGAAGTAGGATGCCAGGCCGAACTCGGTGTCGTTGGCCATCTGGATCGCTTCTTCCTCGGTGTGGAAGCGGAACAGCGGCGCCAGCGGACCGAAGGTTTCTTCCTTGGCGACTTTCATCTGAGGCGTGACGTCGGTGATCACAGTCGGTTCGAAGAAACTGTAGCCGAGCGCGTGGCGCTTGCCGCCGGTGACCAGCTTGCCGCCCTTGGCCAGCGCATCGGCGATGTGCTCTTCCACCTTGGCGACCGCGTTCATGTCAATCATCGGGCCCTGGGTGACGCCGGCTTCCAGACCGTTGCCGACGGTCAGCTTGGCCACGGCGGCGGCGAACTTCTCGGCGAAGGCGTCGTAGACGCCGTCCTGCACCAGGATGCGGTTGGCGCAGACGCAGGTCTGGCCGGCGTTGCGATATTTGGAAATCATCGCGCCTTCGACCGCGGCGTCGAGGTCGGCATCGTCGAACACGATGAACGGCGCGTTGCCGCCCAGTTCCATCGACACTTTCTTGACCGTGGTGGCGCATTGCGCGATCAGCTTGCGGCCCACTTCGGTGGAGCCGGTGAAGCTGAATTTCTTCACCGTGTCCGAGCCGGTGAGCACGCCGCCGATTTCGGTCGAGCCGCCGGTGATGACCGAGAACACCCCGGCCGGGATGCCGGCGCGGTGCGCCAGTTCGGCGATGGCCAGCGCCGACAGCGGGGTCTGGCTGGCCGGGCGCACCACCATCGGGCAGCCGGCGGCCATGGCCGGGGCGGCCTTGCGGGTGATCATGGCGTTGGGAAAGTTCCACGGAGTGATCGCCGCGGTGACGCCGATCGCTTCCTTGGTCACCAGGATGCGCTTGTCGTTGGCCGGCTGCGGAATGGTGTCGCCGTAGATGCGCTTGGCTTCCTCGGCGTACCACTCGATGTAGCTGGCGCCGTAGGCGATCTCGCCCTTGGCCTCGGCCAGCGGCTTGCCCTGTTCGGCGGTCAGGATGACGGCGAGGTCGTCCTGGTTGGCCATCATCAGCTCGAACCACTTGCGCAGCAGATTGGCGCGTTCCTTGGCGGTTTTCTTCTTCCAGCTCTTGAAGGCCTCGGCGGCACCGGCGACGGCGCGCTCGGCCTCGGCTTTGCCCATTTTCGGCACGCGGGCGATGACTTCGCCGCTGGCCGGGTTGGTGACGTCAATGGTTTCGCCGCTGTCGGCATCCTGCCACTGGCCATTGAGGTAGCACTGCTGTTTCAGCAGCGACGGGTCTTTCAGGTTCAACATGATCTTCTCCGTGTGCGTGACGCTTCGGCCAACCTGCCCAGGCTGGCCGAAAGGCGGGGCGACTCAGGCGCGCAGCGCTGCCTCCAGCTTGGCCAGGGCTTCGTCGAACACGCTGTCTTCGATGGTCAGCGGGAACAGGAAGCGCACCACGTTGCCGTAGGTACCGCAGGTCAGCAGGATCAGGCCCGATTCCAGCGCTTTCTGCTGGACCTTCTTGGTGAACTCGGTATCCGGTTCGTGGCTGCCCGGCTTGTTGAATTCGACGGCGATCATTGCGCCCAGGCCGCGCACTTCGGCGATCTGCGGGATGTCTTTCTTCAGCGCATGCAGCTTTTCCTTGAGCGCCTCGCCCAGACGGTTGGCGCGCTCCAGCAGCTTTTCTTCCTGGATCACGGCGATCACTGCCTTGGCCGCGGCCAGGGCCAGCGGGCTGCCGGCGTAGGTGCCGCCCAGGCCACCCGGCGCCGGCGCGTCCATCAGCTCGGCCTTGCCGACCAGCGCCGACAGCGGGAAGCCGCCAGCCAGCGACTTGGCCAAGGTGGTCAGGTCGGCGGCCACGCCGAAGTGTTCCATCGCGAACATCTTGCCGGTGCGAGCGAAACCGGCCTGGATTTCGTCGGCGATCAGCAGGATACCGTGGCGGTCGCACAGCTGACGCAGCTCGCGCACCCACTCGGCCGGGGCCGGGACGAAGCCGCCTTCGCCCTGTACTGGTTCGAAGATGATGGCGGCGACGCGCGACGGCTCGATGTCGTACTTGAACAGACGCTCGAGGCCGGCGAGCGAGTCAGCGATCGAGACGCCGTGCAGCGCGTTGGGATACGGCGCGTGGTAGATGTCGGACGGGAACGGGCCGAAACCGAGCTTGTACGGCGCCACCTTGCCGGTCAGCGCCATGCCCATCATGGTACGGCCGTGGAAGCCGCCGCCGAAGGCGATCACGCCGGCGCGGCCGGTCGCGGCGCGGGCCACCTTGACGGCGTTTTCCACTGCCTCGGCACCGGTCGAGAAGAATGCGGTCTTCTTGGCGAAGTCACCCGGGGTCAGGGCGTTGAGCTGTTCGGCCAGCTCGACGTAGAGCTCGTACGGGACGACCTGGTAGCAGGTATGACTGAACTTGTTGAGCTGCTCGGCCACGGCGGCCTGCACCTTGTCGTGCAGGTGGCCGGTATTCAGTACGCCGATGCCGCCGGCGAAGTCGATGTAGCGCTTGCCTTCCACGTCCCACAGCTCGGCGTTCTTGGCGCGCTCGGCGTAGAAGCTGCACATCACGCCGACGCCGCGCGGGGTGGCAGCGGCCTTGCGTTGTTGCAGTTGTTGGTTGCTCATGGGGTCTCTCCTGTCATTCTGTGCCTGAGTGTTGGGCTGGGTTGGCTGTTCGCGCTTGGCCATGCTGGGGGACCCTTGAAGGCGACGGCAACGCCGTCGCGAACCGGTTTTTCTGCCTAGGCTGGGGGCCCGGCTTCCCGCACGGATTCGTCAAATTCTAGACGAGTGTTTATTAAAAAGCTACGCGGCACTTAATAAATTAAACGGCAGGCCGGCGGGAGTGTTGCGCTGCCGCCAATGACAATCGGCCGGGAGAGGCCGGCCGACGTGGGGTAAAGGAGAGGCGTTACAAAGGCTTAGGGCACGATGAAGGCGTTGACTTCGGCCAGCTGTTCCTGCCCCAGCCGGCCGGCGGCCTGGGCCAGCTGCAGCTTGGCCAGCAGGTAGCTGTAGCGGGCCTTGGCCAGCTGCGTCTCTACATTGTAGAACTCCTGCTCGGCCTGCAGCAGGTCGAGGTTGGTACGCACCCCGACCTCCTTGCCCAGCCGGGTGGAGTCGAGCTTGCTCTTGGCCGAGACCAGCAACTGCTGCTGCGCCTTGACGAAGGCGGCACCGCTGGTGACGCCGAGATAGGCCTGACGCACCTGTTCGCGCACCTGGCGGCGTGACGCTTCCAGCCGGTCCTTGGCGCTGTTTTCGTTGGCTGCCGCCTCGCGTACCCGGGAGTTGATGCCGCCGCCGGCGTACAGCGGTAGCGTCAGCTGCACCCCGACGGAGGAGGCGCGGGTCTGCACGACGCTGTTGAACGGGCTGTTGTCGGTACTGTCGTTGTAGCCGGCAGTGAGCGAGACCACCGGCAGGTGCTGCCCGCGTTTCTCGGTCAGGTCCTGGCTGGCCAGTTGCAGGTTCTGCTCCTGCGCCTTGATATCCAGGTTGTTGGCCAGCGCCAGCTGGATCCAGTCGTCGAGGCTGGCGGTGGTGGGTTGATCCAGCGGCAGGGACGGCGTAACGGCCTGCACGCCCAGCGGGTCGAGGCCGGTGAGGCGGCGCAAGGCGTTGCGCTTCACTTCCAGATCGCTCTCGGCGAGGATCTCCTGCGCCACCGCGCCATCGTAGCCGGCCTGGGCCTCGTGGGTGTCGGTGATGGTGGCGGTGCCGACCTCGAACGCGGTCTTGGCCTGTTCCAGCTGGCTGGCGAAGGCTTTCTTGGTGGCCCGGGTGGACGCCAGCGTGTCTTGCGCCAGCAGCACGTTGAAGTAAGCCTGCGCCACGTCGACGATCAGCTGCTGCTCGCTGGCGGAGAAGCGGGTCTCGGCCAAGGCGCTGGCGGTCTTGCCCTTCTGGTAGCCGGTGTACTTGCTGACGTCGAACAGCGGCTGCGTCAGCTGCACGCCATATCCGTAGCCGGAGAAGCTGCCGTGGCTGGACGGTTCCAGCAGGCTGGTGCGGCTGTAATCGGCGCTGAGCCCGACCTGCGGCAGCAATCCGGCGCGGCCCTGCGGCGCTTTTTCGAGACCGGCCTCACGGTCGTAGCGGGCGGCGGCAAAAGCCGCATCGTAGCCGCGTGCCTGCTGCCAGGCCTCTACCAGGTCGAAGGCCTGTGCCGGCAGTGCGGTGCCGGCGGCCACGAGGCAGGCCAGGGTAAGGATGCGTGATTTCATTCGTGTTCTCGTCAATGGCTGCTCTCGGAGCCTGTTCCGGATCGTGCTGCGCCCCTTGATCGGGAGCGGTGCGCTGCGTTGCGCGGAGGTGTGCCCAGTCATGATCCTCATGCCTCTACGCATTCCGGTTCCTGCTCTGCTCGTCGTTCCGCCGAGGGCCGCTCGCGATCGTTCCTGGACCGCTTCTCGGGGCGCTGCACCTTGAACCACTGGGCGTACAAGGCGGGCAGGAACAGCAGGGTCAACACCGTGGCCACCAGGAGCCCCCCCATGATGGCCACCGCCATAGGTCCCCAGAAGGTGCTGCGCGTCAGCGGAATCATCGCCAGGATCGCCGCCAGCGCCGTCAGCATGATAGGGCGGAAGCGGCGCAGCGTGGAACCGACCACGGCTTCCCAGCGCTCGATGCCCTCGCCGATGTCATGCTCGATCTGGTCGACCAGAATAACCGAATTGCGCATGATCATGCCCGACAGCGCGATCACGCCCAGCATCGCCACGAAGCCGAACGGCGCCTGGAAGGCGATCAGCGTCAGCGTGACGCCGATCATGCCCAACGGCGCGGTCAGCACCACCAGCAGCGTGCGCTGGAAACTCTGCAACTGCAGCATCAGCAGCGTCAGCACCACCACGATCATCAGCGGGGCGACCTTGGCGATGGCCTCCTGCGATTTCACGCTGGATTCGACCGAGCCCCCCATCTCGATGTGATAGCCCAGCGGCAGGCTGGCTTCCAGCTGTTTGAGCTTGGGCGCCAGCGCCTTGACCACGTCCGCCGCCTGCACGCCGTCGGCGGTGTCGGCACGTACCGTCACCGTCGGCAGCCGGTTGCGGCGCCAGACGATGCTTTCCTCCGGCTGGTACTCGATGCGGGCCAACTGCGCCACGGGTACGAAGCGGCCGTTGCCGGCCTGCACCATCAGGTTGCCCAGGCCGGCGACGTCGGTCTTCTCGGCCGGGTTGAGGCGCGCCTCGACGGTGATGGTGCGGTCGCCTTCGCGGAACTCGGTCAGTGCGGCGCCGGAGATCAAGAGCTGCAGCTGCCGGCCCAGGCTCTGGGTCGATACGTCCAGGGCGCGGGCGCGGTCCTGGTCGATCACCAGGCGCAGCGACTTGACCTGCTCGCCCCAGTCGTTGTTGACCTGACGCGTGCCGGGCAGGGCTCGCAGCAACCCTTCCAGTTGCGTGGCGATGCGCTTCACTTCCTCGTGACGCTGGCCCATCACCCGATACTGTACCGGATAGCCTACTGGCGGGCCGTTTTCCAGTCGAATCACACGCCCGCGCAGCAGCGGGAAGTCGTTGTCGAAGGCGCTTTCCAGCTGGCGTTTGACCGTTTCGCGCACTTTCTCGTCCTTGGTCATCACCATTAGCTGGGCGTAATTGAGGTGCTGCATCTGCTGGTCCAGCGGCAGGTAGAAGCGCGGCGAACCGCCGCCGACGTAGCTGGTGATGCTGCTGACGCCGGGGTTGTGGGCGAACATCGTCTCCAGTTTCTTCACCTCGCGTTCGGTTGCCTGGTAGCTGGCGCCTTGCGGCAGCCACAGATCGACCAACAGCTCCACCCGGTTGGACGAGGGGAAGAACTGCTGCTGCACGAACAGCTTGAACGCCACCAGCGCCAACAGGAACAGCGCCAGCGTGCCGGCGATCACCGTCTTGCGCTGGTCGAGGCACCATTCCAGCACGCGCCGGAAGCGGGTGTAGAACGGCTTGTGGTAGACGTCGGCATGCTCACCCTCGACCTTGAACGCCGGCAGCAGCTTGAAACCCAGGTAGGGGGTGAAGATCACCGCCACGATCCACGACAGCACCAGCGCCAGCCCGACCACGGCGAACAGGCTGAACACGTATTCGCCGGCGTTCGACTTGGCCAGGCCGACCGGCAGGAAGGTGGCGGCGGTGATCAGCGTGCCGGTCAGCATCGGGAAGGCGGTGCTGGTGTAGGCGAAGGTCGCCGCCTGGTAGCGGTTCCAGCCCTGTTCCAGTTTCAGCGCCATCATCTCCACCGCGATGATGGCGTCGTCCACCAACAGGCCAAGCGCGATGATCAGGGAGCCCAGCGAGATGCGCTGCAGGTCGATATTGAAGAAGTACATGGCGAGGAAGGTCATCGCCAGCACCAGCGGGATCGACAGCGCCACCACCACGCCGGTGCGCCAGCCCAGGCTGAAGAAGCTCACCGCCAGCACGATGACGACCGCCTCGAGCAGCGAATGCATGAACTCGCTGATCGAGTTCTGCACCACCTTGGGCTGGTCCGAGACCGGAGCGATCTCCACGCCGAGCGGCAGCGCCGCCTTGACCCGCACCATCAGCCGGTCGAGGTCGCGCCCCAGCCGCAGCACGTCGCCGCCGCCCTTCATGCTGATGGCGAGCCCCAGTGCCGGTTTGCCGTTGAAGCGCATGCTGAAGCTGGGCGGCGTGACGAAGGCGCGGTGCACGGTGGCGATGTCGTCCAGACGGAAGCTCTGGCCGTTGACGATGATCGGGGTATTGCGTACCGCCTCTAGCGTGCCGTAGGCGCCGCTCGGGCGCACCCAGATGCGCTCGCCGGCGGTTTCGAACACCCCGGCCGGGGTGACCGCGTTCTGTTCGGCCAGCGCGTTCCAGATGGTGCGGGTGTCGAGGCCCAGCGTAGCCAGCCGGCTGGTGGAGAGGTCGATGTAGAGGCGTTCCTGCTGTTCGCCGACGATGTCGACCTTGCCGACGTCGGGCAGGCGCAGCACTTCCTGTCGGGTGCGATCGACGTAACGGCGCAGTTCCTCGGCGCTGAAGCCGTCGCCGGTGAAGGCCAGGATGTTGCCGAAGGTGTCGCCGAACTCGTCGTTGAAGAACGGTCCTTTCAGATCGGCCGGCAGGTTCTGGCGGATGTCGCCGAGCTTCTTGCGCACCTGATACCACTGCTCCGGCACCTTGTCCGGCGCGATGCCTTCGCGCAGGTTGAGCAGCAGCTGGGCTTCGCCGGGCTTGGTGAAGCTCTTGACGTACTCCAGCTCGCCCACCTCCTGCAGCTTCTGTTCCAGCTTGTCGGTGACCTGCTGTTCCATTTCGGTGGCGCTGGCGCCGGGCCAGACCACCTTGACCATCATCGCCTTGAAGGTGAATTCGGGGTCTTCCTTCTGGCCCAGCTGGGTATAGGCCCAGGCGCCGGCCAGCATCAGCGTGATCATCAGATACAGCACCAACGCTTGGTGCTTGAGCGCCCAGTCGGACAGGTTGAGTCGTTTCATGCCGGGCACCTCAGGGCTGGAGCAGGCGGACCTGCTGACCGTCGCGCAGCAAGTGCACGCCGGCACTCACCACCTGTTCCCCCGTCTTCAGCGTGCCGCCGACGCTGACGAAGGAGTCGCCGATGCCAAGCACGGCGACCTCCCTTCGGGCAACCTGATGGCTCTTGGGGTCGATCACCCAGACGTAATGCCGGCCGTCCTGGTCGAGCAGGGCCGAGAGCGGCAGCTGCAGGTTCCGGCCGCTGTCCTGCGGGGGCAGCGTCACGGTGGCGCTCATGCCGAGCGGCAGGGCGGCGTTGGCGCCGTCGAGGCTGATGCGCGCGGCATAGGTGCGGGTGGCCGGATCGGCGTCGGCCGCCAGCTCGCGCAAGGTGCCGCGGTAGTTCTGACCGTCGGCCCACAGCTTCACCTGCAGCGTCTTGGCTGCACGCAGCGCGGCCAGCGCGTTTTCCGGCACCTGGATGGCGACTTCGCGCGCGCCGTCCAGCGCCAGCCGTGCCACCGGCTGGCCGGCGGCGACTACCTGGCCGGCCTCGGCGCTGACGCTGCCGATCACCCCGTCGGCGTCGGCGCGCAGCGTGGCGTAGCCGGTCTGGTTGCGGCTGCCGGCCAGCTCGGCCTGGGCCTGTTCCAGCTGGGCGCGGGCGGCGTTGACGGCGTTCTGCTGGCGGTCGACCTGGGCCTGGCTGATGAACTGCTTGCCGAGCAGTTCGCGCGAGCGCGCCAGATCGGCCTGCTGCTGCGCCAGGTCGGAACGGGCGGCGGCCAGCTGGGCTTGTTTGGCGGTCAGCTCGAGCGCGTAGTCGCTGGCGTCGAGCCGGGCCAGGACCTGTCCCTTCTTCACCCGGTCGCCGGCGTTGACCAGGCGTTCGACGATCTTGCCGCCGATGCGGAACGCCAGCGGGGTGTCCTGCCGCGCGCGGATTTCGCCGGCAAAGCTGGCACCGGGCTGGGCCGCGTTGTCGCCGGCGGTGACGTAGCGCACCGGGCGGATGTCTTCCTGAACCACTGCCTCCTTGGCGCAGGCGGCCAGCCCGAGCACCGTCAATCCGGTGAGGAGCCAGTGAGCGAGAGGTGTCTTCATCGTGTTGTATCCTGCTTAGTTGTTGTTCTTGGCCGGGGCGCACAGCCCGTTGAGCATCAGGTCCAGGGCCTGCTGCAGATAGTGCTCCGGCGGGCCGGCCGGTGCCGGAGCACAACAGGGAATGCCGCCGAAGGACTGGTTCCAGATCACGGTCATCAACAGCGGTGCGATCAGGCATTCCACCGCGCTGTCGATATCGACCGGACGGAATTCGCCGCGCTCGATACCCCGGCGCAGCGTGTCGGCCACCAGTTGGCGGCCACGGACGATCACTTCCTGCTGGTAGAACGCCGCCAGTTCGGGGAAGTTGGCCGCTTCGGCCACCATCAGCTTGCACAGGCCGGCCATGCGGGTCGAGCCAATGTCTTGCCACCAGGCCTGCAGCAGTCTGACCAGCAGTTCGGCGCTGCTGCCCTCGTGTTGTGCGCTCATGGCCTGCAGGTTGGTGAGGCGCGGCACCAGCGTGTCGCGCACCACAGCCTTGAAAATCTCTTCCTTGTTCTGGAAGTACAGATACGGCGTGCCCTTGGTGACGTTGGCGGCGCGCGCGATGTCCTCCATCTTGGTGGCGCGGAAGCCCTTCTCGACGAACAGCGTCAGCGCCGAGTCGAGGATTTCCGCCGGGCGGGCGTCTTTCTTGCGCTGCCAGCGCGGGGACGAGTGATCAGTCATGGTTGTTGCTGAATGGTTGTTCAGTAAAGAGATGCTAATGTACTGGTTGCCGGTGCCGTTCGCAATTAATAAATAACAGTTCAGCAATTCGATTGATTACAATGCAACACTTCCCCTTATCCCCGACTCCAGGAGACCGCACGTGACCGTTTCTGCCACCGAAAAGGCGCTCATCCTCGCCGAGGCGCTGCCCTATATCCGCCGCTTCAAGGACAAGACCATCGTGATCAAGTACGGCGGCAACGCGATGACCGACGACAAGCTGAAGGATGACTTCGCCAAGGACGTGGTGTTGTTGAAGCTGGTCGGCCTGAACCCGGTGGTGGTGCACGGCGGCGGCCCGCAGATCAACGAACTGCTGGCGCGCGTCGGCAAGCAGGGCGAGTTCATCCAGGGCATGCGCGTCACCGACCAGGAAACCATGGACGTGGTGGAAATGGTGCTGGGTGGCCTGGTGAACAAGGAAATCGTCTCGCTGATCAACAAGCACGGCGGCAAGGCGGTTGGCCTGACCGGCAAGGACGGTCACTTCATCCGCGCCAGCAAGCTGTTCCTCAAGTCCGACCAGGACGAGGCCATCGACATCGGCCAGGTCGGCGAGATTGAGCACATCGACCCGGCGCTGGTGTCGCTGCTGGATACCGAAGACTTCATCCCGGTGATCGCCCCGATCGGCGTCGGCAGCGACGGCGAGGCCTACAACATCAACGCCGACCTGGTGGCCGGCAAGCTGGCCGAAACCCTCAAGGCCGAAAAGCTGGTGCTGATGACCAACACCCCGGGCGTGCTGGACAAGGACGGCAAGCTGCTGACCGGGCTGACCGCGGAAAGCGTCGACGCGCTGTTCGCCGACGGCACCATCCACGGCGGCATGCTACCCAAGATCAGCTCCGCGCTGGATGCCGCCAAGAACGGCGTCAACTCGGTGCACATCATCGACGGCCGCGTGCCGCACGCGCTGCTGCTGGAAATCCTCACCGATGCCGGTGTTGGCACGATGATCCGGGCCAAGTGATTGCGACCTGGGAAATATTCGTTCCGGATCATCTATAGTGGAGGCATAACAGGTCCAACTCGTCTGTAAAGGGGGTCGCATGCAAACCGTACGACAATTGCTGGACAGCAAGCCTAACCGGCAGCTGATTTTCGTCAGTCCCGACGCCACCGTGTTCCAGGCCCTGCAGGTCATGGCCGAACAGAACGTCGGGGCGGTCTTGGTGATGCACGCTTGCGACGTGCACGGGATTTTCTCCGAGCGCGACTACGCGCGCCGGGTGGTGCTGCAGGGGCGAACCTCGGCCGGCACCCACGTGCGCGAGATCATGACCAGCCGCGTGGTCTACGTGACACCGGAGCAGACCGTGGACGAGTGCATGGCGCTGATGACCGAGAAGCGCATCCGTCACCTGCCGGTGATGGTCGGTTGCGAGGTGCTCGGTGTGGTCTCGATCGGCGACGTGGTGCGCGCCACGCTCGAGGAACAGCAATTCACCATCGATGAACTGGTGCACTACATCCAGGGGGTACGTTAGTCCTCCCCTGTTGTAACCGTGCGGCAGCGGAAGCGGACACCACTTTGTTGGTGGCCGCCTCCGCTGCCGCCGTCGTTTCCTTGTTGTATCTCCCCAACGTTTCTCC
>JACPUY010000271.1 GCA_016192025.1 Pseudogulbenkiania sp.
CCGGGTTGATGCTGCACAGGATATGGCCGTCCCGTCCGGCCACGAACAGATCCGAGTAATGGAAGGACGTCGGTTGGCGCAAGTTGGCCAGTATGTCCCCGCACCGCCCCCGCTGAACAGCATTCCGCATTAAAGGATCACGGGCCAGACTCGCCAGGAACAGATGGGAATTATCCATCAGAACGCGTTGCTTGGCGGCAAAGTCATGGACGACTTTCAAGAACTGCTGCTCTGATGCGTTACGCGCCTCATTCCGCTGCTCCCAAGCCGTATAACTGATGATGACAAAAGCCGGCGCCACCGAGATGAGAACCAAAATCAGCAGACGAATGTGTAGCCTGGCAAGAAGATTCTTAATCCTGGTTAACAGTGGGTCGCGAGGCGCACTGAACATGGGGGAGAGCCTTATAGTATGGACACATGCCAGGCACCATTGACGCATTCTGTCACTCAGGCCTCATTGGCGAGATGCTGGATGCTGAACCCGGATCGCTGCTCAATGGCGATAAATTTAAAATTAGTATTCGTGATTCTTAGCTTCGCGCTCATCGAGCTCTTCAATCGGAAATCTCGGCTAAGCAAAACCAAAAAATACCTTTAACATAACGACAAATTGCCGCAATATTGACTACATATCCATGCCAAATTGCACTAATCGACTGTTATTAATCCACAATACCGTGATTTTTCACTGATTTCTTGCCTGCTTAAACTGCGTTTGGCTTCGCCCGCTGGACGCGTGCCGCCATAGCAGAAAAATCATGATCCATGGCGTTTTATGCAAATTATCATATCAGCAAAGAGGAGGAGATTCAGTTTGGCTGAATCACGATGCCAGCCACCATCGGGCGGCGCTGATTCGCAAGTAGGGAAGGGATGACGATTAGGTAGGGATATCCCTAGGAGCGACCGCTGGGCGCGGCAGATCAACCCACGAGATGGTGGGTGATAGCGTAGCGGACCAGTTCGGCATTGGAGGCAAAGCCCATTTTTTCCATCAGGCGGGCCTTGTGGGTGCTGACGGTTTTGTTGGAAATGGCCAGGTGCACGGCGATGTCGTTGACGCTGACGCCTTGGGCGAGCAGGCGCAGCACCTGAAACTCGCGGTCGGTGAGACGGTGGTGTGTTAACTGGGGGACGAGTCCGGAAGACTCGAAGGCCATCTGCTCGGCGAGCAGAGGGTCGATGAAGCGTCCGCCGGCGGCGACCCGGCGGATGGCGGCGATGAGGGTTTCCGGGTCTCGATCCTTGGTGAGGTAGCCGGAGGCGCCGGCCTGCAGTGCCCGCCGGGCGATCTGCGGCTCGTTGTGCATGCTGAGGACCAGGATGGGCAGGTCGGGATGGTGGGCCCGGATGCGGGCGATGAGATCATCACCGCTGATACCGGGCATGGTCATGTCCAGTAGCAGCAGGTCAATGTCGCCTTGACGCAGATGGTCGATAACCTCCCTGCCGTTGGTGGCCTCTCCTGCGACTTTGATGTCGGCTACCAGCACGAAAAGTTGCTTGAGTCCCTCGCGCATGATGGTGTGGTCGTCGGCAAGTAACAGGCGGATCATCGTTGCTCCAAGGTGTCATGAATGGGAATGGGAATGCGTATCCGGATGGCCGTTCCTCGGCCCGGGACACTGGCAACATCGACCTCGCCACCCAGCATGAGCCCCCGCTCGCGCATGCCCACTAGTCCAAAAGAGATTTTCGTGGCCGAAGCCGGATCGAAGCCATTACCATTATCGCGCACCTCCACCCAGTATTCGTGGCTGCGGGACTCCAGCACGATGTCGACCCGGCTCGCCTCCGAATGCCGGGCGACGTTGGTGAGGGACTCCTGAATAACGCGGAACACCGCCGTGGCGCGATCGTCGTCAAGGGTAACCTTTTCTTCCGGCACGGTCAGCTGACAGGGGATCCCGGTATGACGAGAGAACTCGGCCACCAGCCAGTCGAGCGCCGCAGCAAGCCCCATGTCCAGCGCGGCGGGGCGCAGGGTGGAGGCCACGTCACGGACCACCTGGATGGTCTTGTCTGCCAGGTTCATCATGTCTTGGACCCGCGCGACCAGGAGCGGGTTGTCCTGCCCGAACTGGAAACGCAGTACGGAAACGCCCATGCGCAAGGCAGTAAGGTGCTGGCCCAACTCATCGTGGATTTCCCGGGCGATACGCTTGCGTTCTTCCTCCCGGGCCGTCTCGCGGCGGGAGGCCAGCCCGCGCAGCAGGCCATGGGATTCCCGCAGGCGGCGCTCGGCATTCTTGAGGGCGGTGATGTTATGGCCTATCGCCAGAACTCCTGCCACCCTCCCATCCGAGCCGTACTCGGGAACTATATTGATGGCATAGCAGATCATGCATCCCTCCTGGCGCTCCCATTCGCTGTGCATTTCAATGGGCGCCCCGTTTTCCATGACTTGGCGCAATTTCGCCTTGTACACCTCGACTGGCATAGTGGACCGCCAGTGTGCGTCGGGCAGCATGCCCAAAGCTTGCTTGGCCGTGATCCCCGTTTCCCTTTCAAAGGCAGGGTTGACGTAGGTGCGGCGGCAATCCCAGTCATAGCGCACGATGAAGTTTGGCGAGTTTTCCGCCAGGGTACGGAACTGCTGCTCGCTGGCTCGCAACTGTTCCTCCATCTGTTTGCGCGCAGTGATGTCGCGGGCGAACCCCACCGTGCCGAGCAGTTGCCCGTCGACCTCCACCGGAGCCTTGTACGTTTCGAAGTACTTGCGAACTCCCTGGTCCGCGATCAACTCTTCGACGATTTTTCTCTGCTTTAGGCGCAGTACCTCGTGATCGTCGGCACGATAAGACTCCGCCAAGTCACGGGGCCAGAAATCCAGGTCGGTTTTACCGAAGAACACGTCGTTGGACGGCTGACCGGCCGCCTCGGCAAACGGCTGGTTGACGGCGAGAAAACGGCTTTCCGTATCCTTGAGCCACACCATGAACGGAAAGTTGTCCAGCAAGGCGCGCTGGTAGCTATCCTTCGCGCGCAACGCGTTTTCAAGCCTGTTACGCTCGGTGATGTCACGGGCGACTCCCAGCACGCCCGCCACCCGGCCGGCGCCGTCGTACAACGGCGTCTTGATGGTTTCCCACAGCGCTCGGCGCCCGTCGCCCGCATAGGTCACCCACTCCTCGTTGGTGCACGGCCAGCCGCTGGCGATGGCCGCCAGGTCTTTCTGCCGGAAGAAGGCCGCCAGCTCGGGTTCGACAAAATCGAAATCAGTCTTGCCGACGATGCCGGCTTCATCGGCATCGTGAAGGCGGCCGAAGGCGGCGTTGCAGGTGAGGTAAACGCCCTCCGGACTCTTCACCCACACGGGATCGGGTATGGTCTGGATCAACGTTCTGAGCCATGAGCGGTTGCTTTCGACCGCCGCCTCCATACGCTTGCGTTCGCTGATGTCATGCATGAATCCATGCCACAAGACGCTGCCATCCGGCTCTCGCTCCGGTGTGGAACGGGCCTCCACCCAGAGTTCCCCCTTTGCCGGGTGCCGCACCCGAAACTCATAGTGGAAAGGCGACAGGGTGTCGGCCGAATCGCGGGTGGTTGCATCTGTGAGGACGGCGTCGTCCGGATGGAGTACGGCACTCAGCGCGGAGATATCGTGCACGACGCTCTCGGGCTCGATGCCGAAGATGTCCCCGATACCCGGACTGGCATAGGGAAAATGAAAGCTGCCATCCGGACGCTGCCGACAGGTAAACATGAGGCCGGGGGCGCTGGCGGCGAAATGGGACAGCCGCCGCTCCAGTTCGGCGCGTTCTTCCAGCACCGCTTCGTGCTGCCGGCGCAAGGTGACGTCGCGGGTGATGCCGACGATGCGGTGGATGCGCCCGCTGACGCTGTCGCGTACCGGGATCAGGGTCGAGTGGTAGGCACGGCGCCCGCTCGGCAGATCCAGTTCGACTTCTTCTTCGGTGGCCGTTCCGGCCGCCACGCAACGGCGATACTTGGCGAGGACAGCCTCGGCCGCTTCGGCCGGGACGGTTTCCTCAATGTATTTACCGATCAGTTCATCTCGGGATATCCCCACCGATCTTTCGAAGGCGGGGTTGATCGCAAGGTTGCGGAAACGGCCGTCCGGGGAGACTTCAAGCAGGAACAGGGTGTCCGAGACGTTCTCGAAGATCTCCCGATAGCGCTGCTCGCTCTCGCGCAAGGCGGCTTCCGCCTGCTGGCGCTCGGTGATGTCGCGCGCCAGCGCCAGGTTGTAGCCTTGTCCGCCGTACTCGAAATAGTTGGAGTTGACTTCCACCGCGAAAATGCGCCCGTCCTTGGCACGATGACGGGTCTCCACAGTGCATGAGCCGTGCTCCCGAAAGGCGGGCCAGGACGCACGGCAGCGTTCATGCGACCAATCGGGGTCGATATCGGGCAGCACCATGCCGAGCAACTCTTCGCGGCGATAGCCCAAGAGGTGGCAGGCCGCGTCGTTGACATAATGGAAGCGGGCCTCCTCATCGATCAGGAAGACGGCTTCTTTTACATGATTCAGGGCAAAGCTCAGCAATGCCAGATGCTGCTCGGCCCGCTTATGCTCGGTAATGTCCTGCACGGTACCGCGGGAACGCAGGGGCCGGCCGGAGGCGTCGTACAGGGTTTCGCCATAGGCGATCACGTGCTTGACGCGTCCGCCCGGGAAAAGCAGGCGGTGGGCAACGGTGTAAGGCGTCCGGTTTTTCACCGAGTCGGCATAGGCCTGATCGACCAGGGCGCGGTCGGCCGGATGCACCGCCTTGACGAAGTCCTCGCAGGAGGCGTCGGAACGGGCGGGGGCGATCTCGAAAATACGGGAGACCTCGTCAGACCACTGCAGACGCTTACCGACCAAGTCCAGTTCCCAGTTGCCGAGCCGGGCAAGGCGTTCGGTTTCCGTGAGCCTCTGCCGCTTCTGCAGCAGCTGCTCTTCCATGTCGCGCCGCACAGTGACGTCAAAAACCTGGCAGATGAAGCATTCTGGGACGCCATCTCCATCACGGGCCAAGGCCAGGCTGGTCAGCGCCCATACTTCGCGGCCGTTTCTCCCGAGGTATCGGTGCTCAAGCCTGAAGTTGGTGGTGGCACCCAGCTGTGCCCGGCCGAGTGACTGAAGAAAGGGCGTCCGGTCATCGCGGTGGACGAAATCGACATAGGCCTTGCCGATCAGATCGGCTTTCCCATAGCCGAGGAGGCAACAGAACGCACCGTTGGCCTTTAGCAAGCGGCCATCGGGCGCGAGAATGGCTGTGGCGGTTACCGCCAAGTCGAATGCCGCCTGGAAAAGGTTGTAATTTTGCAGTGGCGTCTTCTTGGCAACGGGGTCGCTGGGGGGCATCGTATACAGACGGTTCGACATGTAGCCGTCAATTATAGTGGCATTTTCCATGCCGCAGCGCAGAGCACCCGTCAAGATGCTGCACACCGCCGCACGAACTCCGGCAGGCAGCCGCCGCGTTATAATCGCGCCATGACGGCACTGAGCTCCCCCCCCTTACCCCCCAACACGGTACAGCACCTCGCCGAACTGGGTATCGCCAGCCGCGAACAGTTGCGCGCGCAGGGCGTGGTCCATACCTTCCTGCTGCTGAAGGCGGCCGGTCATACCGTCACGCAACGCCTGCTGTTTGCGCTGGAAGCGGCGGCGCGCGGGGTACACTGGCAGGAACTCGACGACGCCGATCGTGCCCAACTGACACGGGCGCAGCATGATCATCCGCCGGTACGTCTCCCCCCTCCGCCGGCCGAGGCGAACCGCTTCATGGCCGAGGCGATGGGCTTGGCCAAAGCCGCGGCAGCGCAAGGCGAAGTGCCGGTCGGCGCGGTGGTGGTCAGGGATGGCCGGATCATCGGGCGCGGCTTCAATCGCCCGGTGATCAGCCACGACCCGTCGGCCCACGCCGAGATGGTGGCGCTGCGCGAAGCGGCTGCTACGCTCGGCAATTACCGCCTGAGCGGCTGCGACCTGTACGTGACGCTGGAGCCCTGCCCGATGTGCGGCGGGGCGATCCTGCACAGCCGGCTCGACCGGGTGATCTACGGTGCGACCGACCCCAAGATCGGCGCCGCCGGCAGCGTGCTGAACCTGTTCGGAGAGCGTGCGCTGAATCATCAGACAGCGCTGTTTGGGGGCATCGAAGCGGCGGCCTGCGGGCAGCTGTTGAGCGACTTTTTCCGGCGGCGCAGAAACGCCGCCCCATGATGAGAACGATGAAAATCCGCGTTTCAATTGCAGAGCAGGCGCTGGCGCTGTTTGGCGTCGACGGCCGCCTGCTACGCCGCTACCCGGTTTCCACCGCCGCCCTCGGTGCCGGCGAACAGCAGGGCAGCTACCAGACTCCGCGCGGCCGCCACATCGTGCGCGCCAAGATCGGCTATGGCGCGCCGGTCGGAGCGGTGTTCAAGGCGCGCCGCTGGACCGGGGAGATCTGCACGGCCGAAGCCTTCGCCGCAGAGCCCGAGCGCGACTGGATCCTGACGCGCATCCTGTGGCTGTCGGGTCGCGACGTGGGCCGCAACCGCCTGGGACAGGTCGACACCATGCGCCGCTATATCTACCTGCACGGCACGCCGGATCAGGTGGCAGTGGGGCGTCCCGCCTCGCACGGCTGCGTGCGTATGCGCAACAGCGATATCGTGGAACTGTTCGATCTGGTGCCCTGCGGCACCGAAGTGGAGATCGTCGAGAATGAACCGGTTTAACGTCGCCCTGGCCGCCGGCCTGGTGCTGGCGTCGGCCATGCTCCACGCGGCGGAGGATGAGACCGAGACCGCCGCGGCCGTCCCATCCGAGGCCGGCTTCATCTTGGCGCAGCAGAACAGCGGTCCGCTACTCGTCACCCACCCCAACCCGCAGCAGTACGGCAAGCCGTGGATCCAGGTTGGGGTGAAATCACAGTCGCTGGTTTTCTACGACGAGTGGGGGTTGGAAAAACGCCGCTACACCGTGTCCACCGCCAGGAACGGCGTCGGCGAGCTGGCCAACAGCTTCATGACCCCGCGTGGCTGGCACCGGGTGTGCGAGAAGATCGGCGACGGCGCCACGGAAAACACCATCATCTTCCGGCGCCAGATCACGCCGTGGAAGTACACGCCAGAACTACACGCGCAGTACCCCGACAAGGACTGGATCCTGACGCGCATCCTGTGGCTGTGCGGCATGGAACCGGGCAAGAACCAGGGCGGCGACGTCGACAGCTACGACCGCGCCATCTACATCCACGGCGCCGGCGAGCACGTCCCCTTCGGCACCCCCACTTCGCTCGGCTGCATCCGCATGCGCAACCCCGACATCATCGAGCTGTTCCAGCAGTCCGAGCCCGGCACCGACGTGCTGATCGACGAAAACGGCTGACCCTGCCCTACGCCGGCCTCGCCAGCTTGGGCCCCCCTCCCCCCTCTGCACCACAACAGCCCTGATCGGACGCCAATGCGCGTCCGTTGTGCCTTATGACGATGTTATTGGTGCATACTGTCCTGCCACGCCCGCTCCACCGGCCCCACCTACTGGCACATGGCTTGCTACGTCAAGGATAAGGGCCTCGCCACTTCTCCAGCCTGGCCCGGTCCGGAAAACATCAAGATAAAGGGAGACTCCCATGCACGCCTTAACGCTGCCCCATTCGTCCCACTATGATGAGATGCTGCTATCCAGCGGCGCAGTCCGTCCCCACTACCAGGGCTTTGCCGAGTGGCTGCAGGCCCAGACGCCGGAAACACTGTCGCGCAAGCGCGAAGAGGCCAACCAGCGCTTTCACCGCGTCGGGATCACCTTCTCGGTGTACGGCGACGAATCCGGCGCCGAGCGCCTGATCCCGTTCGACACCATCCCGCGCATCCTGCCCGCCAGCGAATGGCGTGCGCTGGAAGCCGGCATGCGCCAGCGGGTCAAGGCGCTGAACGCCTTCCTGCACGACATCTACCACGACCACGAAATCATCAAGGCCGGCATCATCCCGGCCGAGCAGGTGTTCACCAACGCCCAGTACCAGCCGGCGATGCAGGGGGTGGACCTGCCCGACCAGATCTACGCCCACATCACCGGGGTCGACATCATCCGCCATGCCGATGGCCACTACTACGTGCTGGAAGACAACCTGCGTGTGCCGTCCGGCGTGTCCTACATGCTGGAAAACCGCAAGATGATGATGCGGCTGTTCCCGGAACTGTTCGCCCGCCACGCCGTGGGCATGGTCGACCAGTACCCCGCGCTGCTGCTGTCCACGCTGCGCCAGGCCAGCCGGGTGGAGAACCCGACGGTGGTGGTGCTCACGCCGGGCCACTACAACAGCGCCTACTTCGAGCACGCCTTCCTCGCCCAGCAGATGGGGGTGGAACTGGTGGAAGGGCGCGATCTGTTCGTGCGCGACGACCGCGTCTATATGCGCACCACCGCCGGCCACAAGCCGGTGGACGTGATCTACCGCCGCATCGACGATGCCTTCCTCGACCCGCTGGCGTTCCGTCCCGACTCGATGCTCGGCGTGCCCGGCCTGCTGTCGGCCTACCGCCAGGGCAACGTGATCCTGGCCAACGCCATCGGCACCGGTGTCGCCGACGACAAGTCGATCTACCCCTACGTACCGGACATGATCCGCTTCTACCTGGGCGAGGAGCCGTTGCTGAACAATGTGCCGACCTGGCAGTGCCGCAAGACGGAAGACCTGCAGTACGTGCTGGAGCATCTGGACGAACTGGTGGTGAAGGAAGTACACGGCGCCGGCGGCTACGGCATGCTGATCGGCCCGGTGGCGAGCGCTGAGGAAAAGCAGCTGTTCCGCGACAAGCTGGCCACCGACCCGGCCGGCTACATCGCCCAGCCGACGCTGTGCCTGTCGTCGTGCCCGACCTTCGTCGAAGCCGGCATCGCGCCGCGCCACCTCGACCTCAGGCCGTTCGTGCTCAGCAGCGGCAAGGACATCACCATGGTGCCCGGCGGGCTGACACGGGTGGCGCTGAAGGCCGGCTCGCTGGTGGTGAACTCGTCGCAGGGCGGCGGCACCAAGGACACTTGGGTACTGGAGGACTGAATCATGATGCTATCGCGCACTGCCGACCACCTGTTCTGGATGGGGCGCTACATGGAACGGGCGGAAAACCTCGCCCGCCTGCTGGAAGTCAGCCATGCCATCTCGCTGATGCCGCAATCGCGCAACGGCCGCGCCGAGATCAGCGCACCGCTGGTGCTGACCGGGCGGGTGGACGATTTCCTGTGTCACCACCCCAATATCGACCCGGCCAAGGTACTGCATTACATGGCCTACGATCTCGCCAACCCCGCCTCGATCCTGTCTGCGCTGCGCAGCGCGCGCGAGAACGCCCACGCGGTGCGCGGCAAGATCAGCTCGGACATGTGGATGTCGCTCAACGCCAGCTGGCTGGAAGGTCGCAAGCTGGCCGAGCAGGGCGAGGATTTTCAGCTGTTCTTCGACTGGGTGAAGGAGCGCGCCCACCTGTTCCGCGGTGCCACCTACAGCACCATGCGCCGCAGCGATGCCTTCTACTTCATCCGCTTGGGCACCTTCCTCGAACGGGCCGACAACACCGCGCGGCTAGTCGACGTGAAAAGCCAACTGCTGCCGGACAGCCCGCTGGCCGGCACCAACGACTATTACGCCTGGAGCACGCTGCTGCGCACGCTCGGCGCGTTCGAGGCCTATCACGAAACCTACCGCGACACACTCAGCGGCAAGCGCGTGATCGACCTCTTGCTGTTGCGCGAGGACATGCCGAGGAGCCTCAGAGCCTGCTTCGACGAAATCCGCCTGGCGCTGGCCCAGATCCAGAGCGACAACGGCCGTGCGGCGCAACGGCTGGCCACCGAGCTGAAGGCCAAGCTGGAGTTCACCACGCTGGACGAGGTATTCAGCGAAGGCCTGCATCCGTTCCTGAACCGCATGCTGGGCGAGATCAACCGGCTGGGCGAATCGATCCACCGTGCCTACCTGGAAGCCGCCTGATGAAACTCACCATCTGCCACAGCACGCGGTACCAGTACGCCGAGCCGGCCTCGCGCAGCACCCAGTACCTGCGCCTGACCCCGCGCTCCAACCGGCACCAGCAGATCCTGGCGTGGCAGCTGACGCTGCCGGCGCCGGCCAGTCAGAGCGTCGATGCCTTCGGCAACATCACCCACCTGATGACACTGGACGCGCCTCACGACAGCATCGAACTGGTCGCCGAAGGGGTAGTCGAAACGCGCCCCAATGGCTGGGACGACGACGCCAGCCGGCTCAACCCACTGGTTTTCCTGCGACCGACCCCGCTCACTGCCGTGGTCCCCGTGATCAGCACACTGGCGCACGAGGTGGCCGGGCAGGCCGGCACGGTACAGGAGCGGCTCACCGTGCTGTCGCAAGAGGTACTGGCGCGCATGCCCTACACCCCCGGCGTGACCGACGCCGCCACCACCGCCGCCAGCGCGCTGACGCTGGGCGCCGGGGTGTGCCAGGACCACACCCAGGTGTTCATCGCGGCCTGCCGCAGCCTGGGCTACCCGGCGCGCTACGTCAGCGGCTACCTCTTGAGCGGCGCGGTGGACCACGCCGCCAGCCATGCCTGGGCCGAGGTGTACGCCGACGGAGGCTGGCTGGCGTTCGATATCAGTAACCAGTGTACGCCGGACGATCATCACCTTAAACTGGCGGTCGGCCTCGACTACCTCGACGCCTGCCCGGTGCGCGGCATGCGCCGCGGCGGCGCCGGCGAAACGATGCACGCCCACGCGGCGGTAGAACAACACGACAATTAACGCTTGCAACCGGGAAGAAGGGCCGAGAGTCGCTTCCCGGCCTTCACGGATTTCCCGACCATGACGTACTGTGTGGCCATGCGGCTGGAGAGCGGACTGATCTTCGCCTCCGATTCCCGCACCAACGCGGGCGTGGACAATGTCGCCACGTTCCAGAAGATGTATTCCTTCGAGATCGCCGGCCGGCTGCGGCTGGTGATGATGACCTCCGGCAACCTGGCCACTTCGCAGAGCGTGGCCAGCCTTCTCGACCTGCGCAGCCGCCAGGGGGGCGAGGGTTCGCTCGGCGAGATCGGCTCGCTGTACGACGCGGCGGTGCTGGTCGGCCAGACGCTGCGCGAGGTGATCGCACGTGACGGAGGCAGCGACAGCCCGGTCGACCTCGGCTCCAGCTTCATCCTCGGCGGTCAGCTCGCCGGCGAACGCCCACGGCTGTTCAACATCTACCCGCAGGGCAATTTCATCGAGGCGACGGTGGACACGCCCTACTTCCAGATCGGCGAGACCAAGTACGGCAAGCCTATCCTCGACCGCGTGCTGAACTACCGTTCCTCGCTGGAGGAGGCCATCCGTTGCGCGCTGATCTCGCTCGATTCGACCATGCGCTCCAACCTGTCGGTGGCGCTGCCGATTCACCTGATGTGGCACCACAACGACGACTTCACGCCGCGCACGCCGCTGCGCATCGGCGAGGACGACGGCTATTTCCGCGAACTGCGCGCGGCTTGGGGTCGGGGTATCAAGGAGACCTTCGCCACGCTGCCCACCTCCCGCTGGCTGACGGAGCAGGCATGAACACACCGTTGTCGCTGACTACGCCGGCACTGCTGTTTCCGGCCATCTCGCTGCTGCTGTTGGCGTATACCAACCGTTTTCTTGGGCTGGCCGGCATCATCCGCCACCTGTTCGAGGACTACCAGAACAAGCCGGACGACAAGATCATCCAGCAGATCGGCAACCTGCGCAGCCGCATCAACCAGATCAAGTGGATGCAGTTCCTCGGGGTGGGCAGCCTGTTTCTGTGCGTGGTGTCGATGCTGCAGATCTATGTCGGCATGGCCGTCAGCGCCCAGTACACCTTCGGCGTCAGCCTATTCTTGATGATGGCGTCGCTGGCGCTGTCGCTGATGGAGTTGCGCATGTCGTCCGACGCGCTGAACATCCTGCTGTCTGACCTGGAAGAGAAACACGGCCAGGCCTGAGCCGGATGGGAAGCATGGGTTGGGCACAGCGAGGCCCAACTGTTCAATAGCCTGCCTGTAGTTGGGCTTTACTGTGTTCAGCGCCAATCAGCTGTCTGGTAGTCGGGCGCAGCAAAGCCGGAGCGGCCCGCTCCGGCTTTGCTGCTTCCCCCGTCAAGCTACCTCGCTTACACCTTGTAGCGTTGCAGCGTCTCGCCGACCCGGGCGGCCAGTTGGTCGAGCCGGCGCGCGTTGTCGGCAGTCTCGTTCGAGGTGGCGTGGTTTTGCTCGGCCATTTCCGAGATGGTGTGCACATGGTGGACGATGGCCTCGCTGGCCTGGCCCTGCGCCTTGAGGATGCGGGTGATGTCGGCCACCGCATCGGCCACGCGCTGCGCCTGGCCCTCAATCTCGGCGATGTGCTGGCCGGCGCCGCTGGCCAGCTCGCGCCCCTCGCCCACCTGCACCACCACCTGGCGCATCTCTTCGACCGCGCCGTTGGCGGCGTTCTGGATCGCCGTCACCATCACCCCGATGTCCGCCGTCGACTTGGCGGTGCGTTCGGCTAGCTGGCGCACCTCGTCGGCCACCACGGCGAAGCCGCGCCCACTCTCGCCGGCGCGGGCCGCCTCGATCGCCGCGTTCAGCGCCAGCAGGTTGGTCTGGTCGGCGATCTCGCGGATCGTCTTGACCACGCTACTGATCTGACGCGATTCTCGCCCCAGGTCCTCGATCACCTTCGACGCCGCGGTCACGCTGTCGGCGATGTTCGCCATGCCGTCGGTAGTCTGGGCGATCACCTGGCAGCCCTGACGCGATACCTCGCCGGCTTCCAGTGACAATTGCATCGCGGCGTCGGCGTGGCCGGCCACGCCGTGGATGTTGCTGGTCATTTCCTGCACCGATCCGGCAATCGCCCCGGTCGAGCTGTTCTGTTGCGCCGAACTGGCCGCCAGCTGTTCGGAAGCCGCCGACAGGCCGCTCACCGCCAGGCGGATGTCGGACTGGCTTTGCTGGATCTCGCGGAATGATTCCTGCACCCGGCTGATCAGGGTATTGAGCGCGCTGACCATCTGGCCAACCTCGTCCCGGCTCTGTACGTCGATGCGTTGAGTAAAGTCGTTATTCTCGGCGATAGCCAGCACGGTACGGCGCGCCCGGTTAAGCGGGCGCATGATCGCCGTCAGTACGGTAAGGCCGTTCACCAGCAAGAGCACCACGGCAAATGCAATCACCGCGATCATCCAGTACTGGCTCTGGCGCGAAGCGGCATTGGCCTGCCCCACACTGTCATGAGCCAGCCGCTCGTTGACCTCCACCATCTTGCGCAGCAGCTCGTCCATACCCTCCACCACCGGCAGCTGGACTTGGGCGTTGGCATAGAACTCGCGGAAGATGCCGTACTGCTCTTCCGGCGTGACGCCCTTGGCCAGCTTCTCCAGCAGTTCATCCTGCGACTTGTCGGTACGCTGCCAGTCCTGCATCAGCGGGCCGAACTGGTGCCACAGCTTGTTCTCATCCTCGCTGCGCGGGAAGGCGGCGTAGTGTTTGAGCGCGTCGCCGAACAACTGGCGCGCCTGCTGCTTGCCTTTGAAGGTGTCGGCAAACAGCTGGCGCGACTCCAGCGAATTGTCGGTGGCACGCACCGAGACCTGCATATTGCGCAGCAGGGTGCGGTTGAAGTTGGAGCGCGCGTCCAAGAGCGCAATCACCGCCGGCATGCGCTGCTCGCCGACTTCGACCATCGACGCCCCAGAAGACAGCATGCCCTTGTATCCGAAAACGGCCACCAGGCTCAGGCCCAGCAAGGCCGTCAGCAGCAGCACGATCAAGCGTGTTCTTATCGTCATCTTGTTTTCCCTCCCCGGCAGAAAAGCAGGCATCGCCGCCATCTTGCCCCCGGCTCGTCCAACGGGCCATAGGGGAAAGCCGCAAGCGATAACAACCACATTGTCAGTGCGGGGTCAGAATGACACCCGGTTTGCCGAAAGACAAGAGCAAGAAGTGTGCGAACAGCGCATGAAACGGCAGATCGCGGTGCCGGGAGGCCCAAAACCGGGACGGAACGGCATGCAACCGGCCAAACGGTCTGACTTGGGGGCTGGGCGGCACTGCCGCCAGACAGGGAATTATTCGGAGTCATCCTTCGCGGCAAAAAGTTCCTGTTGCATTTGCAAAAAAATGTAATGATAATGATTTGCATTAAATGCGAAACAGCCAGCCCTGCCGAAACGACCCGCCGCAGTCCGAGCCAAGCCCCCGGCCAGCACGACCGCGATGGATTGACCGCCCGCACGGACACCCCGGACCCCACGCCTTTCCAGTCCCCGGATCCCCGCCACGCTCTCTCGCCCGCCGCGGCTGGGATAGGTGTGCGCGTCAGAAACGGCGAGGGGGGCGCCCCAGCTTCCGGCTGGCACCGGCTTCTCCGTCTGTTTTCGTTTTCGCCGGCCCGGCCGGCACTGCACTATGGACCTCAACCAGAACCGAACCATGAAGAAAAAGACGCTATCCACCCTCATCTCCCTCATCGGCACGCTCGGCGCCCTGCCGGCGCTGGCCGATACCGAACTGGCCACGGTACACGTGGAAGCCAGCCAGGACGCCGATCCGGCCACCAGCTACCGCCGCGCCAGCTCGACCAGCGCCACCAAGCTCGCCGTCCCGCTCAAGGACGTGCCGCAAACCGTCAACGTGGTGCCGGCGGCGGTGCTGAAGGACCAGAACGCCAGCTCGCTGCAGGATGCGCTGGGCAACGTGCCGGGTGTCAGCTTCAGCGTCGGCGACGGCCAGCGCGATCAGGTCAGCATCCGCGGCTTCTCCGCCATCAACGACCAGTATGTCGACGGCGTGCGCGACGACGCGCTGTATTTCCGCGACCTGTCCAACATCGAGCGGGTAGAAGTGCTGAAGGGCCCCTCCTCGGTGCTGTACGGCCGCGGCAGCTCGGGCGGGCTGATCAACCGCATCACCAAGAAGCCGCTGGCCGAACCGGTGCGCGAGATCGCCGTGACGCTGGGCCAGGACGACAAGCAGCGCATGAGCATCGACGTCGGCGCCAACAGCGACGACGATTTCGCCCGCTTCCGCCTGACCGGCGCGCTGGAGGACTCCGGCAATTTCCGCCAGCAGTACTTCCTCGAACGTCAGGCCGTCGCCCCGTCGGTACAGCTGAAACTGTCACCCGACACCACGCTGCTGTTGCAGGCCGACTACCTCAAGGACAAGCGCCTGGCCGACCAGGGCGTGCCGGCCTTCCAGGGCAAGCCGGTCGACGTGCCGATCGACACCTATTACGGCTCGGCCAACGGCCGCGACCAGGCCTACGTGGAAAGCGAGGTCACCAGCTTCACCGGCACGCTGGATCACCGCTTCGCCAGCGGCCTGAAACTGCACAACGTGTTCCGCACCTACGACTACTCGCTGGACCGCAACTACACCACGATCAATAACGTCAACGAGACGGCCAGGACCGTCACCATCGATCGTGCCAAGCGCCTGCGCGACGAAAACGGCTACTACAACCAGCTGGAACTGTCACATGACGTGAGCCTCGGCGAGACTGAGCACACCGTGCTCTACGGGCTGGAAGTGGGCCAGCAGCACAAGACGGAACAGCTGTGGTCGCGCAAGAAAGTCGCCACCTACGACCTGTTCGATCCCCAGCTCGTCGTGCTGCCAGAGATCGCGGCCGGCACTGCGCCGTCCAACGACAACGCCACCGATATCGACATCGCCGCGCTCTACCTGCAGGACCTGGTGACGCTGACGCCGCAGTGGAAGATGCTGGCCGGGCTGCGCTTCGACCACCTGCGCCAGACGCGCGACGACAAGACCTCGGCCAATCTCGACCTGTCTCGCACCGACAACACCTTCAGTCCGCGCCTGGGTGTGGTGTACCAGCCGACGTCGGTGGTATCGCTGTACGCCTCGGCCAGCCAGTCGTTCCAGCCGATCGCCGACTCGTTCACCTTCAAGCAGAACAGCGACCAGCTGAAGCCGGAAGAGACCATCAACTACGAGGTCGGCAGCAAGATCGATCTGTTCGACAACCTCGCCCTGACCACCTCGCTGTTCGAGATGACGCGCGCCAACATCCAGACCGCCGACCCGAGCGACAGCAACAAGGCGCTGTCGGTGGGCGAGCAGCGCGTGCGCGGCGTGGAACTGTCGATGGCCGGCGCCATCACCCCGCTGTGGGACGTGATCGCCGGCTACGCCTACCTCGACGGCGAGATCACCCACTCCACCGAGAAGACCAAGGCTGGCACGCCGTTCCAGGGCAACCAGCCGGCGCTGACGCCGCGCCATTCGGCCAGCCTGTTCGTCAAGCGCAAGCTACCGGGCGGCTTCAACGTCAACGCCGGCCTGCGCTACGAGGGCGAGCGCTACGCCTCGGCCGACAACCTGGTCAAGCTGCCGGGCTACACCCGCTTCGACCTGGGCACCGGCTACAGCGGCAAATCGCTGGAAGTGAACTTCACGCTGAAGAACGTGTTCGACAAGAAGTACTACATCGCGGCCCACAGCGGCGCCAACGACTACAACCTGCCGGGCGCCCCGCGCACCGCGGAGGTCACCGCGCGCTGGAAGTTCTGATCCCGGCCTGGTTACCGGCAATAAAAAAGCACCGTCTCGCCTCATCGGCGAGCGGTGCTTTTTTATTGCCGCCCGGTGACGAACGAGCGTCTCTCCGGCTCAGCGCACCTGCGCTCCCAGCCGGCGCGCCACCACGCTGACGATCACCAGCTGCAGGAAGTGGTACAGCATGATCGGCGCGATGATCAGGCCAATGGCGGGGTTGGCGCCGAACATTACCTTGGCCATCGGCACCCCGGCCGCCAGCGACTTCTTCGAACCGCAGAACACGCCGGCGATGTTGTCCTCGCGGTTGAAGCCCAGCGCGCGGCAGCCGCTCCACATCAGCAGCGACACCAGCACGAACAGCGACAGCGACGCCACGGCCATGCCGACCAGCGCGGCGGTGCTGTGGCTGCGCCATACGCCCTCGGCCACCGAATCCGAGAACGAGTTGAGCACGATGGCCAGGATGGTGGCACGGTCCATCAGCTTGGTCAGCGCGGCGTGACGGCTCAGCCACGATACCATCCACGGTCGCAACAGCTGGCCGACCACGATGGGCACCAGCACCAGCAGCACGATCTTCAGCACCACCGGCCCGAGCGGGAAGCTGACACCCTGGCTGTGCAGATAACCATTGACCCACAACGGCGTGATGAACACCCCGAGCAGGCTCGACAGGCTGGCGTTGAAGATCGCCCCCGGCACGTTGCCCTTGGCGATCGAGGTCATCGCCACCGACGACGACACGGTGGACGGCAAGGCCGCCAGGTAGAAGAAGCCCAGCGCCATCTCCGGCGGCACGCGCGCACCGAGGGCGCGCAGGCAAGCCAGCACCAAGAGCGGGAACAGCAGAAAGGTCGCCAGCTGCACCACCACGTGCAGGCGCCAGTTGAACAGACCCTCGCGGATCTTCTGCGGCGACAGCGTCAGGCCGTACAGCAGGAACACGATGGCCACGCCGTAGTTGGCGAAATTCTGCAGCCCGATCAGCCCGCCGCTGCGTCCCAGCTCCGGCCACACGATGGCCAGCAGCACAGCTCCGATCAGCGACAGCAGAAAGCCATCCAGCCCTACACGTTTCAGGATACTTAACACGGTCGTCTCTATAAGGAAAGCGATGAACAAATGCCCGGACGGGAGTATCGATCTTCATTGTGCCGCAGCACTGCCGGGCACGTCAGCCATGACAAACGGCCATGCCAAGGGGCTTGTCCGGGACGACCGCATGGCCGGGCACTTTCTGTTCGATATACGCCCAAAAGTTCGAATAATAGCCATTCTGACAGACGAGCCGGCGGATGAATACGGTAAACGGAGCTCACCCGCACGGCATCCCGGCAGCATACGTCCAGGAGAGGCAATTGCTCGACATCTTGGTCATCACCAGCCCGATCTTCATCATCGTCGCCATCGGCTTCCTGGCTGTGCAGCGCGGGTTCTTCTCCAAGGCGGACAATCGCACGCTGGGCATGTTCGTCCTCAACATCGCCCTGCCGGCACTGATCTTCAAGGCGCTGTCGCAGCAGCCGCTGGCCGAGATCGTCAACCCCGGTTACCTGTTGAGCTACGCAGCCGGTTCGCCGGACGTCCTCTTCCTCGGCATGGCCTTCACCTATTTCATCCGCAAGCAGGATTTGCGGCTCAGCACCTTGTACGCCATCGGCATTGCCCTCCCCAACAGCGGCTTCATCGGCCTCCCGATCGTGTCGCAGCTGTTCGGCCCAGGCGCCGCCGTGATGCTGGCCATGACCATGCTGGTGGAAAACGTCCTGCCCCTCCCCCTCGCCATGGTACTGGTGGAAAGCGCCGCCGCCTTGCTGGCCGCCACCGTCACGCCCTTCATCTCGATCAGTGCCGTGCTGTGGCTGATCCGGGGAAGCGGGCTGCTTGCCGTTGCGGGTTGAGGCGGACACCTGCCTTATCCCTATTCCTACCCCAGACGGCGGGCAAACAGACAACTGGTCCGGCCTTCATACCAGAAAAGCGGTCTGGAGCTACCGCTAGCCAATGCGCAGCAGACCACCCACCCTTTATAACGGGCAAGTCACCACCCCAATAAAACCAGATTATTAAGTATTTTTACTATTTTTTATATTTTTAATGGCATTAAAATCCAATAAAACACATAAAAACAAGAAAACCATTCAAAAGAAAAATTTCCGAAAATTTTACTTATCTTCGCCTTGACCCAGCCAAACTGGTCTACCTAGCATACCTCTATGCCCATTACCCACAGCTCGGGAGGTTCTCAGTATGCAACTTCGTGAACGGATACCCGTCCTTGTGGATGACGTTAACAAACGCACAGTCCGGGAACAGATCACCGACAAACTCGCCTACATGATCTGTACTGGGCTGCTGATGATTGGCGACGAGTTGCCGAGCGAGCGGGAGCTGGCCGGCATGTTCAATGTAAGCCGCGAAACCGTGCGGGGCGGTATCCAGGCGCTGGCCGCTCGCGGCATGGTGACGATTTCCCATGGAGCACGCACCCGCATCATCAGCAACGAAGGCTATTCACTGCAGCAGGTGGCAGCGGTGCCGCGCAACCTGAAAGGGTACTCACTGGAAACCGTCTATGCGGCGCGGCGGGTGGTCGAACTCGAAGTTGTCCGTGATGCAGCCCAGCGCATCAACCAAAGCACTCTCAAACGACTGCAAAGCCTGCTCAATGCGCAAGCCGGCATGTTTGACGACCCGGTCCGTTTCCAGATATCCGACCGGGAATTTCACACATTGATTTACGAGGCTTGTTCCAATCCGCTTTTGGGCACATTCGTCTCCGACTTGTACGCCTTCGCCCTGGATTTCCGACGCAAAGCCATGAGCAAACCGGGCGCGGTCCGGCAAAGCTACGAAGATCACTTGGCTATTTTCGACGGCCTGCTGCACCGAGACCCCGAGGCGACCGCCCGGGCCATTGCACAGCACCTCGATCACGTCCACCTCACCACCGTCAACGAGATGGAACCGTAACGGGCCAGCCACACACAACACAACGATAAAGTCACCCAAGGAGAGATGGAGATGCACCAGCAACTAACTGCCGTACTGGTCGAGAAATTCAGCCACAGCTTCAGCGGCTACGATCTGATCAGCGGAGAGCGCCGCTTCAGCGCCAAGCTGCCGGACTACCCACACGAATTCGTAGTGGACTCGAAAGGCAAATACGCCTACGTAGGGCACTACGGCGTACAGACCTACGCCCATCAGGGCATCGGCGGCCATCAGGTGTGCGTAGTGGACATCGAGCGCGGCGAGCACATCGGCTCGCTCGACTGCACCCCGTACCATCGCCTGCACGGCCTGCAGATCGACCGGCATGACCGTGTGTACGCGCTGAGCGAGCACAACAACGTGCTGCTGGTCTTCGAAAAGCCCCAAGAGCGCCAAGTGCCGGACCGTGTGGTGCCGGTGGGCGGCATCAAGAGCCATCTGTTCGTGATCTCGCGTGACGGCGAGCGGGCCTACGTGATGAACCTGCTGTCGCATACTGCCACATTGGTACACCCATACGACGCCACCAAGACACCGGTCGCGGTCAATGCCGGCGGCCGCCCGGAGGGCTGCTGCCTGAACCATGACGAAACCGTGCTGTTCGTGGCCAGCCGCAACGAGCACACCCTGTCGATGATTGACGCCGCCACGATGACTGTCAAAAAGACCGTGCCGACCGGCGAGGATCCGACCCGTATTTACCTGTCGCGCGATAACCGGCTGTTTGTCACCAACTACGGCGAACGCAGCATCGGCATTTACGACCCCGATACGCTGGAAGAACTGCACCGTATCCCGACGGTACACAAGCCGATTGCGCTGGCGTTCCACCCGACCGAAGCACGCGCCTACATCCCGCTCAACGATAACACCGTCGCCGCGCTGGACTTGCAAACGCTTGAGCTGACGCACGCCTTCGACACCGGGCTGGAGCCGGACGGGCTGGTCATCCTGGCTAAGTAAGACCCATTCAGAAGAGTCCCTTCTCACCCGCAGCCGTTGCGTTCGGCCGCTGCGGAGGGGCTCGTACATCCTGAAGAAACGCTATAGAAGAGGCTGTTTACCATGCAAACGCAACATCGCCCCACCATCGCTCTGACCTTGGGCGACCCCGCCGGCATCGGCCCGGAACTGATCGCCAAACTACTGAGTCAGCACGCCAACGAGGGCGATGCCCATATCGTACTGGTGGGCGACCGCTGGCTGTGGAAGCAGGGACAGAGCATTGCCGGCGTCGCCATTGCGCTGCCGGAGGTGGATTCGTTCGCCGCCGCCCGCGAGCACCGCTCTCCGTGTTTTCTGCCGGTCAACTCCGTACAGCCGGAGGATGTTCAGCTCGCCACCGTGTCAGCTGCCGGCGGTGCTTCGGTACTGGATGTGCTGACCATGTGCCTGAACGCCGCGCAACGAGGCGAGGTGGATGCGATCTGCTTCGCCCCCCTCAACAAGCAGGCGATGAAGCTGGCCGGCCTCCCATTCGAGGACGAGCTGCACTTCTTCGCCGACCACCTCAAGGTGGACGGCTACTTCTGCGAGTTCAACACGCTGGGCAATGTGTGGACTTCGCGCATCTCGTCGCACGTGCCGTTCAAGGACATTACGCACTACGTCACCAAGGAGCGTATCGAAGCCGCCACCAGCCTGATGTACCGCTCGCTACAGATCGCCGGCATCGCTGAGCCGCGCGTGGCGGTGGCCGCGCTGAATCCGCACGGTGGCGACGGTGGAGTGTGTGGCCGCGAGGAGATCGATGTGATCGCACCGGCGGTGGCTGCGCTGAATGAAGCCGGCTTCCCGGTGGCCGGCCCGTTCCCGGCCGACACCATCTTCCTCAAGGTGCGCGATGGTCAGTACGACGCCGTGGTGACCATGTACCACGACCAAGGCCAGATCGCCATCAAGCTGATGGGCTTCGAAAAGGGCGTCACCGTGCAGGGTGGCCTCCCCATCCCGATCACCACGCCGGCCCACGGCACCGCCTTCGACATTGCCGGCCAAGGCCGTGCCAACGTCGAAGCCACTCACCAAGCCTTTTTGATCGCTTGCCGCATGGGCCGCGCCGCCCGCGCAGCACGTCTGGCTTGACGTCGAATCTCTCTTTCACCCAGGAGCCTCAAATGAAAATCACCAACATTCGCGCCCGCGTTTACGAATGGAAGGGCAAGACCGTCGCGCCGCAGCCGCACTTCTGCTCGAATGCGATGGACCAGCTGTACGACCGCGGCGACTCGATGGGTACCTTCCGCTTCCACGGCTGGACCGTGGTCGAAATCGAAACTGACACCGGCCTGGTCGGCATCGGCAACGTGGCGCTGGCCCCCCGCATCGCCAAGCAGATCATCGACCTGTACCTCGCGCCGCTGGTGATCGGCCAGGATCCATTCGACTATGAATACCTGTGGCAGCGCATGTACCGCTCCACCCACACCTGGGGCCGCAAAGGCATCGGCATGGCGGCGATCTCGGCCGTCGACATCGCCATCTGGGACCTGATGGGCAAGGCGGTGAACAAGCCGGTGTTCAAGCTGCTCGGCGGGCGCACCAAGGAAAAAATCCCGTGCTACGCCTCCAAGCTGTACCACACCGATCTGGCCGAAATGCAGCGTGAAGCGCAGGGCTATATGGACCAGGGGTTCAAGGCGGTGAAGATGCGCTTCGGCTACGGCCCCAAGGATGGCCCGGAAGGCGTGCGCAAGAACCTGGACAGCGTGGCGGCGGTGCGTGAGGTGATCGGGACGGATACCGACCTGATGCTCGAATGCTATATGGGCTGGAACCTCGAGTACGCCAAGCGCATCCTGCCCAAGCTGGAAAAGTTCGAACCGCGCTGGCTGGAAGAGCCGGTGATCGCCGACGATATCGACGGCTACGCCGAGCTGAACCAGCTGACCTCGATCCCGATCTCGGGCGGCGAGCACGAATTCACGCTGTATGGTTTCAAACAGCTGCTGGATAAGAAGGCCGTGTCGGTGATCCAGTACGACACCAACCGCGTCGGCGGCATCACCGCCGCCCACAAGATCAACGCGCTGGCCGAGGCCTACAGCGTGCCGGTGATCCCGCACGCCGGCCAGATGCACAACTACCACCTGACCATGTCGACGCTGGCCTCGCCGATGTCGGAGTTCTTCCCGGTGCACGACGTCGAGATCGGCAACGAGCTGTTCTACTACATCTTCGCCGGCGATCCAGCCCCGGAAAACGGCTTCATCGATCTGGACGACAACAAGCCCGGCCTCGGTCTCGCGCTCGAGACTCGCTATCTCAACGATTTCAACATCATCGAATAAGGAACGCCGCGATGAGACTGATTCAATTCCAACAAGCCGACGGCACCACCGGCGTCGGGCTGGTGCTGGAAGATAGCCACGCGGTGGAAGTCATCGATGCACCGCCTTCCGGGGTCATCGGGCTGGCGCAGTTGGCCATCACCCGCGGCTTGCCGCTGCGCGACCTGGTGGCCGGCCGCCGCACCGGCCAAATCCTCAGCTACCAGCAGCTGATCGACGACGGGCGCCTGCTGCTGCCGGTGAGCCACCCGCAGCCGGAGCGCTGCTTCGTGGCCGGCACCGGCCTCACCCACTTGGGCAGCGCCGACACCCGCTCGGCGATGCACGCCAAGCTGGAGGGCAAGGATGCCGAGCTGACCGACTCGATGAAGATGTTCAAGCTCGGCGTGGAAGGCGGCAAGCCGCTCCGTGGCCAGATCGGTTCCCAGCCCGAGTGGTTCTACAAGGGCGACGGCAGTTCGCTGGTGCCGCCGGGCGCTGACCTCGCCGCGCCGGGCTTCGCGCTGGACGCCGGCGAGGAGCCGGAGCTGGTGGGGCTGTACCTGATCGGCCTGGACGGCCAGCCGTACCGCATCGGTTTTGCCGTCGGCAACGAGTTCTCCGACCACGTCACCGAGCGCCACAACTACCTGTGGCTGGCGCATTCCAAACTGCGCCCGTCCAGCTTCGGCCCGGAACTGTTCATCGGCGAACTGCCGGCGCACCTGGAGGGCGAGAGCCGCATCCTGCGCAACGGCGAAACGCTGTGGAAGAAGCCGTTCGTCACTGGCGAGGCCAACATGAGCCACACCCTGGCCAACCTCGAACACCACCACTTCAAGTACGCGCAGTTCCGCCATCCGGGCGACCTGCACGTGCACTTCTTCGGCACCGCCACGCTGAGCTTCGCCGACAGCGTCAGCGCGCAGGACGGCGACGTGTTCGAAATCCATCTGCCGCATTTCGGCCGCCCGCTGCGCAACCGCCTGGCCTTTGCCAAGG
Source organism: Pseudogulbenkiania sp. (assembly GCA_016192025.1). Taxonomy (GTDB): domain Bacteria; phylum Pseudomonadota; class Gammaproteobacteria; order Burkholderiales; family Chromobacteriaceae; genus Pseudogulbenkiania. The sequence continues at coordinate 23,766 of JACPUY010000271.1, forward strand.
GTGAAACGCTGGTGGAAGTGAAGGAACTGTAAGCCATGCAACGCTACGACAACTACATCAACGGCCAGTGGCAGGCCGCCGCCAGCTTCGCGCCGAACATCAACCCGTCCGACACCAGCGACGTGATCGGCGAGTACGCGCAGGCCGACGCCGAGCAGATGAAGCAGGCCATCGCCGCCGCCAAGGCCGCGTTCAAGACGTGGAGCCGCTCCGGCGCGCAGCAGCGCCACGACGTGCTGGACGCGATCGGCAACGAGATTCTCGCCCGCAAGGAGGAAATCGGCACGCTGCTGGCACGCGAGGAAGGCAAGACGCTGGCCGAAGGCATCGGCGAGACCGTGCGTGCCGGGCAGATCTTCAAGTTCTTTGCCGGCGAGGCGCTGCGCACGGGCGGCGAGTGGCTGCCCTCGGTGCGCCCGGGCGTGGAAGTGGAAATCATCCGCGAACCGCTCGGTGTGATCGGGCTGATCACACCGTGGAATTTCCCGATCGCGATTCCGGCCTGGAAGATCGCGCCGGCGCTGTGCTATGGCAACGCGGTCATCTTCAAGCCGGCCGAGCTGACGCCGGGCTGCGCCTGGGTGCTGGCCGAGATCATCAGCCGCACCGCCTTGCCGCCGGGAGCGTTCAACCTGGTGATGGGGCCGGGCTCGGTGGTGGGCCAATTGATGACCCAATCACCGGCCGTGACGGCCATCAGCTTCACCGGCTCGGTCTCCACCGGCCGGAGCATCCTGCAGGCCACCGCCGAACGTGGCGCGAAAGTACAGTTGGAGATGGGCGGCAAGAACCCGCTGGTGGTGCTGGACGACGCCGATCTCGACGTCGCGGTGAACTGCGCCATCAACGGCAGCTACTACTCCACTGGCCAGCGCTGCACAGCGTCCAGCCGAATCATTGTGACCGACGGCATCCACGACCGCTTCGTCGCCGCGATGCAGGCCAGGCTCGCCACGCTGAAAATCGGCCAGGCGCTCGACAAGAGCACCGACATCGGCCCGGTGGTGGACCAGCGCCAGTTGGAGCAGAACCAGCGTTACATCGACCAGTGCCTGCAGGAAGGCGGCACGCTGGCCTTCGGCGGAGAGTCGATACGGTGCGAAACGCCGGGCTTCTTCATGCAGCCGGCGCTGTTTGTCGACACCACCCCGGAGATGACCATCAACCGCGAGGAGGTATTCGGCCCGGTGGCCACGGTGATCCGCGTGAAAGACTACGACGAGGCGCTGGCAGTAGCCAACGCCACCGAAATGGGCCTCGCCGCCGGTATCTGCACCACCTCGCTCAAGCACGCCACCCATTTCAAGCGCCACGCCGAAGCCGGCATGGTGATGGTCAACCTGCCCACTGCCGGCGTGGATTATCACGTGCCGTTTGGCGGCCGCAAGGCCTCCAGCTACGGTTCACGCGAACAAGGGCGTTACGCCCAGGAGTTCTATACCACCGTCAAAACGTCATACCAAAGCGCCTGATACCAGCACGCCGGGCAAAGACTGCCCGGCGCCAAAACAACGGCAGGCACACCGCACGGATTCCGCCCCCCACGGAATCCAGAAGGAAGGAGGAGAAATGGAACAGCTCACCCGCGGGATCAAACGGCTCATTGGCCTGGCCATGGTCGGCGCCATGCTCGTCATGGTGATCCTGGTCTTTACCAACGTGGTGCTGCGATACGGCTTCGGCTCCGGCATCGCCGCATCGGAAGAAATCGTTCGTCACCTGTTTGTCTGGGTCACTTTCCTGGGCGCCATTCTCGGCGTCATCGAAGGCACCCACATCGGGGTGGACTCGTTGATCAATGCGCTGCCCGAGACCGGCCGCAAGATCTGCAGCA
>JACPUY010000272.1 GCA_016192025.1 Pseudogulbenkiania sp.
AGGGCAACGACCAGGTGCGTTTCGAGCTGGGCTATTACGCCCTGAAACCGGACGTCAAGGTGATTGCCCCGTGGCGCGAGTGGGACCTGCTGTCGCGCGAAAAGCTGCTGGCTTATGCCGAAAAGAACGGCATCGACATCACCAAGAAGAAGAGCGGCGGCAGCCCCTACTCGATGGACGCCAACCTGCTGCACATCTCCTACGAAGGCACCGTGCTGGAAGCCCCGGCCGCGGAGCCGGCAGAGGATATGTGGCTGTGGACCGTGTCGCCGGAAAACGCCCCGGATCAGGCCGAATACGTCGAGCTGGAATACGCCGGCGGTGACATCGTCGCCATCAACGGTGTGCAGCTGAGCCCGGCGCAGGTGCTTACCGAGCTGAACCGCCTTGGCGGCAAGCATGGCATCGGCCGTCTGGACATCGTGGAAAACCGTTACGTCGGCATGAAGTCGCGCGGCTGCTACGAAACCCCGGGCGGCACCATCATGATGAAGGCGCACCGCGCCATCGAATCGATCACGCTGGACCGCGAAGTGGCGCATCTCAAGGACGAGCTGATCGCCAAGTACGCCAGCCTGATCTACAACGGCTACTGGTGGAGCCCGGAGCGCAAGATGATGCAGTCGATGATCGATGCCTCGCAGGCTACCGTGAACGGCTGGGTGCGTCTGAAGCTGTATAAGGGCAACGTGATCGTGGTTGGTCGCGACTCGAAGACCGATTCGCTGTTCGACCCGAACATCGCCACCTTCGACGAAGATTTCGGCGCCTACAATCACGCCGATGCGGCCGGTTTCATCCGCCTGAACTCGCTGCGCATGCGCATTGCCGCCAAGCTGTACAATAAGTAAAGAGGCCGCGCCAAGGCAAGAAACCGCACCCAGGTGGTGCGGTTTTTTTATCGGCTCCGTATAATGGCCGGGCTAAACAAATCAGGGACTTGCAATGAGCGAAGAGCAGTTCACCAATATCTCGCTGGCCGTTTGTCTGACCGGTCTGGTGGTTTTCATCGGTTTCATCATCTGGGACTTGGGCAAGAAGTCGGGTGCCGGCAAGTTCGGCACGGCCGTGCTGTTCCTGGTGCTGGGGCTGGGGGTCGGCGGGTTCATCTTCAAGAATGTTCTGGTGGAGTTCTTCATCCTGAAATAGCAGGGCGCCGGCACGGTGGCGGCGTTGAAGAGTGTTTGTCGCCTTGCCCGTCAACGAATAACGCCGACGGCTCGATAGGAGCGGTCGGCGTTGTTGCGTGTGCCCCTCGGTAAGGACAGGCTTGTCAGGTCGCGGTCAGGCGTCCAGCCCGGCTTGCGCCAGTTCGGCGGCGCGGATCACGGCGCGGGCCTTGTTCTGGGTCTCCTGCCATTCCGACTCGGGTACCGAGTCGGCCACGATGCCGGCACCAGACTGCACGTAGAGCATGCCGTTCTTGACCACAGCGGTGCGGATGGCGATGGCCAGATCCATGTCGCCGGAGAAGCCGAGGTAGCCGACGGCACCGCCGTAGACGCCGCGCTTGGTCGGCTCGAATTCGTCGATGATCTCCATGGCGCGCACTTTCGGTGCGCCGGACAGCGTGCCGGCCGGGAAGGTGGCCTTGAGGATGTCGATGTTGGACACCTCGGGCGCCACGCGACCCTCTACGCTGGAGACGATGTGCATCACGTGCGAATAGCGTTCGATCACCATGTTGTCGGTGACGTTGACGCTGCCGGTGTCGGCGACGCGGCCGATGTCGTTGCGGCCGAGGTCCATCAGCATCACGTGCTCGGCGATTTCCTTCGGGTCGGCCAGCAGTTCTTCGGCCAGCTTTTCGTCTTCCTCGCGGTTCTTGCCGCGCACGCGGGTGCCGGCGATTGGCCGCACCGTGACGGTGTCGGTTTCGCGCCGCACCAGGATTTCCGGCGAGGCGCCGACCACGTGAAAGTCGTCGAAGTGGTAGAGGAACATGTACGGCGACGGGTTCAGGCTGCGCAGGGCGCGGTACAGTGCCAGCGGCGAGTCGTGGTAGGGCATCTGCAGGCGCTGCGCCAGCACCACCTGCATGATGTCGCCGTCGACGATGTACTGCTTGGCCCGGGCTACGGCGTCCTTGAATTCTTCCTGGCCGTATTCCGAGCGCGCCTGGGTCTGATGGCTCGGCAGCGATAGCGGGATTTCCAGCGGTTCGCGCAGCTTGGCGCGCAGCTGGCCCAGACGCGCCTGGGCCTTGATCAGGGCATTGGGCACCGCCGGGTCGGCGTACACCACCAGGTAGAGCTTGCCGGACAGGTTGTCCACCACGGCCAGTTCTTCCGACAGCATCAGCAGGATGTCGGGCGTGCCGACCGGGTCGGGCTTCTGGGTTTCGGCCAGTCTTTTCTCGATGTAGCGGATGGTGTCGTAGCCGAAATAGCCGACCAGGCCGCCGGTGAAGCGGGGCAGCGACTCAACCGGTGGGGTGCGAAAGCGCTGCTGGAAGGCGTCGATGAAGGCGAGCGGATCGCCCTCGTGCTGTTCGATGACCTTGTCGCCGTATTCGACCTGCACCTTGTGGCCGGTGACGCGCAGCCGGGTGGTGGCCGGCAGGCCGATGAAGGAGTAGCGGCCGAAGCGTTCGCCGCCCACTACCGACTCCAGCAGGTAGGAGTAGGGCTGGTTGGCCAGTTTCAGATAGACCGACAGCGGGGTGTCGAGATCGGCGAACAGTTCGAGGGTGACCGGAATGCGGTTGTAGCCGGCGGTGGCAAGGCGGGCAAATTCGTCGTGCGTCATGCTTTATCCCAAAATGACCAGAAACGGAAAACGATGGAAACGAAGGTGCGGCTCAGGGTTGCCATCGCCAGCTGGCCAGGTTGGGCAGGAATCTCATGATGCAAACGGTATCCAGAAATGCGTCAGACAATGTCAGGTATTCTTAAACAAATCGTAGAGTTCGACAAGGCTGTCCACCACGTGGTCGGCCTCGAGGCTGGCGGCATCGCCGTAGCCGTAGCTCACCGCCACCGCCAGGCTGCCGGCCTGGCGCGCCGCCAGCACGTCGTTGGCCGAGTCGCCGACCATCGCCAGTTCCTCCGGCTGGATGCCCAGCGTCTGGCACACGTGCAAGAGCGGCAGGGCCGAGGGCTTCTTCTCTGGCAGGCTGTCGCCGCCGAGAATCATGCTGAACGCGCCGGCCATGCCGAGCTGCTCCAAGAGCGGTACCGCCAGCCGTTCGGACTTGTTGGTGATGACCACTTGCGGTAGTTGCAGAGCACGCAGCAGACCGAGGGCATCGTTGACGCCGTCGTAGACGCGGCTGTGAACGCTCAGGTGTTCGCGGTAGTACTGCACGAAGAAGGTGAAGCCGCGTTCCCACAGGGCGGCTTCGGCCTGGGCGTCGCGTTCGTCGGTGATGGCGCGGTGCACCAGGCTGGCGATGCCGTCGCCGACATGCTGCTGGATGCGCAGTTCGGCCAGGGCCGGCAGGCCCAGGTGCTGGCGCATGGCGTTGGCGGCGGCGGCCAGATCGGGGATGGAGTCGACCAGCGTGCCGTCCAGATCGAACGCCACGGCCTTGATGTGTTTTGCTGTCATTTGGCTTGAAAGGAAGCGAGCCTGCCGGGGGCAGGCGTTAACGGTTGCAATGCCCGCCAGTATACACCACGCGTCGGTGTCGGCCGTGCCGTGGCTCAGGGCAGGGCGCGGATGTCGGCCACTGGCTGCTCGCCGAAGCGCTCACCGAGCAGGTAGTCGAGCAGCTTGCCGGCCGCCGCTTTCGGGGTGTCCAGCGCCCCTTCCTGCTTGAGCGCGAGAAAGCGCGGCAGGGCGGGAAAGTCTTCCAGCCTGGCAAGACGGATCTCCGCCTGCATGTCGGTGTCGATCACGCCGGGGTAGACCGCGGCGACGCGCACGGGCTTGACCGAAGCGGCCTGTTCGAGTGCCAGGTGGCGGCTGAAGTGATCCAGCCCGGCCTTGCCGGTGCCGTACACGCCCCAGCCGGGATAGGCCTTGGCCGCTGCGCCGGAGGAGACGTTGAGGATGCGCCGGTCGGCCCAGCCGGCGGTGTCGGCGAGAAAGCGGTTGCACAGCACCATCGGCGCCGTCAGGTTGAGGCTGATGGCGTGGCGCAAGGCGTTGTCGTCGTAGTGGCCGGCTTGCGCCACCGGCCATACTACGCCGGCGTTGTTGATCAGCAGCAGGCGTTCGCCCTGGTCAAGGAAGGGCAGGGCGCGGGCAATGGCGCTGTCCTGCTGGGCGGCATCGCTGAGGTCGGCGGATAGCCAGTGCAGCCGTCCGGGGTGGGCTTTGGCCAAGCTGGCCAGCCCGTCCCCTTGGGTGCGCGCCAGTGCCGCCACGGCGAAGCCGCGCGCCAGCAGCTCGGTGCATAGGGCCAGCCCCAATCCGCGCGAGGCGCCGGTGACGATGGCGGCGCTCTGCATGCTCAGCCGACCTTGGCCAGCTCGGCGCGCATGGCGTCGATGGTGGCCTTGTAGTCGTCGGTGCCGTAGATGGCCGAGCCGGCCACGAAGGTGTCGGCTCCGGCCGCGGCGATCTCGGCGATGTTGTCGATCTTCACGCCGCCGTCCACTTCCAGCCAAATCTCGCCGCGGTGCTGGGCGGTGTACTCGTCGATGCGCCGGCGCGCCTCGCGGATCTTGTTCAGCGTCTGCGGGATGAACTTCTGGCCGCCGAAACCGGGGTTGACCGACATCAGCAGGATCATGTCGATCTTGTCCATGACGTGATCGAGGAAGGACAGCGGGGTGGCCGGGTTGAAGACCAGCCCGGCCTTGCAGCCAGCGTCCTTGATCAGGCCGAGGGTGCGGTCGATGTGGTGCGACGCTTCCGGGTGGAAGGTGATGATGTCGGCACCGGCCTTGGCGAAGCTGGCGGCGAGCGCGTCGACCGGGGTGACCATCAGGTGTACGTCGATCAGGGCGCTGGTGTGCGGGCGGATGGCCTCACAGACCAGCGGGCCGACGGTCAGGTTGGGCACGTAATGGTTGTCCATCACGTCGAAATGGATGATGTCGGCGCCGGCAGCGATGACGTCACGGACTTCTTCGCCGAGACGGGCAAAGTCGGCGGAAAGGAGGCTGGGGGCGATGCGAAATGGGCGCATGGGATGAAATGGCAAGCTGTACGGAAAAGCGAATTGTAGTCCCATCGTCCAGCAGCGTCATGTTTTCGCGCCCCGGGCATGCGGCCGATTGCTGCTAGAATAATAAAGTTGGTGCCGTCCCGGCACGCCTGAATGGACAATCCAGACAATGGCAAACGAAGAATACTGCGTGGAAGTGACCGCCGAATCGTCCTATGTGGAAGAGCGCTCCAATGTGGCGGCGGATGTGTATGTGTTCAGCTACCGCATCAAGCTGACCAATACCGGCACCAAGGCAGCCCAGCTGATCAGCCGTCACTGGTTCATCGCCGAGGCCGACGGCAAGGTGCAGGAGGTGCGTGGTATGGGCGTGGTGGGCGAAAACCCGCGGCTGGAGCCGGGGCAGAGCTATGAGTACAGCAGCTGGTCGCAGATCGGTACACCGTTCGGCACGATGAAGGGTAGCTACCAGATGCTGGCGGAAGACGGACAGCGCTTCGAAGCGGCGATTCCGGAGTTCCAGCTGGTGGCGCCACGCGTGCTGCATTGATCCGGTTCCGGCCTGGAGCCTACCCCAATGGGCGCAGCCGCCTGACGGCATAGGCTCCTAGCGCTTGGGCCAAGTCCACCATACGATGAAGCCGGCCAGCCCGACGGCGAGCACGGCTTCCACAATCAGTATCCACATCAGGCATCGTCCCGGTGAGGTTGAAGGGGGGCGGGGTGGCCCCACCTGTCCATCATCGGCCAACCTTGGCAAACAGGCAAACCCACCATGCGTTTCACCCACAGCGGCCCGGCGCCCACCGACCGGAACGATCTCAAGACCCTGAAAACCCTATTACCCTATATCTGGGCCTTCAAGGGGCGCGTGCTGCTGGCGCTGTCCTGCCTGGTGCTGGCCAAGGTGGCCAACGTCAGCGTGCCGTTGTATTTGAAGGATATCGTCGATCAGCTGTCGGTGCCGGCCACGCTGCTGGCGATTCCGGTGGCGGCGCTGATCGGCTACGGCCTGGCGCGGCTGATGGCCAGCCTGCTGGGGGAAATGCGGGACGCCATCTTCGCGCGGGTGATCCAGGGCGCGGTGCGCACCGTGGCGCGCTCGGTGTTCGAGCATCTGTTCAGGATGTCGCTGCGCTTCCATCTGGACCGCCAGACCGGCGGCATGAGCCGCGACATCGAACGCGGCACCCGTGGCATCGGCTTCCTGCTGAATTTCACCGTGTTCAACATCCTGCCGACGCTGCTGGAAATCCTGATGGTGGCGGGCATCCTGCTGCACCGTTACAACGGCTGGTTTGCCGTGGTCACGCTAGGCACCATTGCGGTCTACATCGTGTTTACGCTGATCGTCACCGAATGGCGCACGGTGTTTCGCCGCAGCATGAACGAGCTGGATTCCAAGGCCAATTCCAAGGCGATCGACGCGCTGATCAACTACGAGACGGTCAAGTACTTCAATAACGAGCGCTACGAGTCGGCGCGCTACGATCAGAATCTCGCCGCCTGGGAAGAGTCGGCCATCAAGAACCAGGTGTCGCTGTCCTTTCTCAACGCCGGCCAGGGCGTCATCATCGCGCTTGGCGTGACGCTGATCATGGTGCTGGCGGCACGTGGCGTGGTGGACCGCAGCATGACCGTCGGCGACGTGGTGCTGGTGTCGGCCTACCTGACCCAGCTCTATTCCCCCTTGCATTTCCTGGGCTTCATCTACCGCGAGATCAAGCATTCGCTGGCCGACATGGAACGCATGTTCAACCTGTTGGAAACCAACGCCGAAGTGGCCGACAGCGAGGGCGCGCAGGTGCTGGCGACCCGTGCCGCCGGCGTGCGTTTCGACCACGTCGACTTTGGCTACGACGCCAAGCGCCAGATCCTGCGCGACGTCAGCCTGAGCATCCCGCCGGGGCGCACGCTGGCGGTGGTCGGGGCGAGCGGCGCCGGCAAGTCGACGCTGTCGCGGCTGTTGTTCCGCTTCTACGACGTCGGCGCCGGCAGCATCAGCATCAACGGCACCGACATCCGCCAGTTGACCCAGGACAGTTTGCGTACCCACATCGGCATCGTGCCGCAGGACACCGTGCTGTTCAATGACAGCATCTACTACAACATTGCCTACGGTCGGCCCGGCGCCAGCCGCGAGGAGATCATCGAGGCGGCCAGGTCGGCGCATATCCACAACTTCGTGATGAGTCTGCCGGACGGCTACGACACCCTGGTTGGCGAGCGCGGCCTCAAGCTCTCCGGCGGCGAGAAGCAGCGCGTGGCGATCGCCCGTACCATCCTGAAGAACCCGCCGATCCTGGTGTTCGATGAGGCCACCAGCGCGCTCGATTCACGCACCGAGAAGGCCATCCAGCATGAACTGGGGGAGATTTCGGCCAACCGCACCACACTGATCATCGCCCACCGCTTGTCGACGGTGGTCGACGCCGACGAGATCGTGGTGATGGACGGCGGTCGGGTGGTCGAACGTGGCAGCCATCGCCAGCTGATCGAGCAGAACGGCCGCTACGCCGAGATGTGGCTGTTGCAGCAGGAGAGCGAAAAGGCCGAGGAAGCCATATAACATTGGTTTATACGTCCGGCAGAATAATCCTTGATGGTAATAGCCTGGCCAGGCGATTGATGGCCCTGTGTGCCGGCCTCTCGCGCGGCCGGCGCCAGGCCGCGACCATGGCCCTTGCCCTGCGCCGAACCGGTGCCCAGGCCCTCGGCTTCAGGGGGGTAGAGAAAGGCGTACCGACCGGCTGAAAGCCTTTCCTGTGCAGGAGAAGCGTAACAGGGAGAGGGGGCGCGGGGAGCACGGCTGGCAGGCTCTGTGCTCACAGGCAATAGCTGGAATGACAGGGTGGGAGACGGTGATAAAAGCCTGACCCAAGACGATGCTGTCATGCCGTCTTGGGTCAGGCTTTTTGCCTTCATGACACCCGGACGGGGTGCATGCTAGAGTCGATTATGTACACAAAACACCTATAATATTTTATTACCAAATCAGCGGGCAGGGCAGCAAGGCCCCGCGCGCTCGGTATCAGGACTCGACGTGACAGCCATTGCAGAACTAGAACCACGCGAGGTCTGGGAGCACTTCCAGACACTCTGCGATATCCCCCGTCCCTCCAAGCATGAACAGCATCTGCGCGACTACCTGCAGGGCTGGGCCGAACTGAAAGGCCTCGGCACGCAGGTCGACAGTGCCGGCAATCTGGTCATCAAGAAGCCGGCCACACCGGGCATGGAAGACCGCCGTGGCGTGGTGCTGCAGGGGCATCTAGACATGGTGTGCCAGGCTAATTCCGGCACCGAGCATGATTTCTTCAATGATCCGATCCGGCCAGTGCTGCGCGATGGCTGGCTGGTGGCGGACAACACCACGCTGGGTGCCGACAACGGCATCGGTGTGGCCTTGGCGCTGGCGGTGCTGGGCAGCGACACCCTGAGCCACGGTCCGGTCGAGGTCTTGCTGACGGTGGACGAAGAGGCCGGTATGGGCGGGGCGCTCGGGCTGGATGGCGGTGTGCTCGACGGCGACATGCTGATCAACATCGATACCGAAGACTGGGGCGAATTCTACCTCGGCTGCGCCGGCGGGGTGGACGTCAACGTCCGCCGTGCGTACGCCGTCGAGGCGCTGCCCACTGGCTACGTCAGCGGCCGGCTCTCGGTCAAGGGGCTGCGTGGCGGGCACTCCGGCGTGGACATCCACGAAGAGCGCGGCAACGCCAACAAGCTGCTGATCCGGCTGATCCGCGAGCTGGAAGACGAACTGGCGTTGCGTGTCGCCTCGTTCCAGGGCGGCTCGGCGCGCAACGCACTGGCGCGTGAAGCCTTTGCCGTGGTGGCCTATCCCGCCGCCGATGCCGGCAGGCTGGCGTCCAGGCTGGATGCCTTCCAACAGGCCATGCGCTTCGAGCTGGCCGGTGTGGACGAGGGCGTGACGCTGGCGCTGGAGCCGGCCTCGGCCGACCGGGTGATGAGTCTGGCCGACCAGCGCACCCTCTTCGCCGCGCTGCACGCCGCTCCGCACGGCGTCCGTCGCATGAGCCGGCGCGTGCCGGGTGTGGTGGAAACCTCGAACAACCTGGGGGTGATCGCACTGGATCAAGGCAAGCTGTTCGCCAACTTCATGGTGCGCTCGCTGCTGGATGCCGGCACGCGCCTGTTGGCCGGCGAGATCGACAGCCTGTTCGGGCTGATCGGGGCCGAGGTGGAAAAGGAAGGGGAGTACCCGGGCTGGGCGCCGAATCCCCAGTCGCCGCTGCTGGAGCTATTCCAGCAGGTCTACGCGCGAGAATACGGCCATCGTGCCGAGGTCAAGGTCATCCACGCCGGGCTGGAGTGCGGCATTCTCGGCGCCAAGTACCCGCACATGGACATGGTGTCGTTCGGTCCCGACATCCGCGGCGCCCATGCGCCGGGCGAGCGGGTTCGGGTCGAGACGGTCGGCCATGCCTGGCATCTGCTGCAGGCCGTGCTGGCGGCGGTGCCGGCACGCGACTGAGTTTCTCTTCTGCATGGCACAAGACCCCGCTCGCGGGGCCTTGTGCCGTATAGGGGCAGCCGGCTCAGGTGCTGATGCGGAAGCGGGCAAAGCTCTGGCGAATGGCGTCGGTCAGCCCGCTCATCCGTTCCGCCGCGCCGGCGGCTTCCTCGGCCACCTGGCGGTTGCGGTCGGCCAGGACGGTGATGCGTTCGACTTCGCCGGCGACCTGCTCGCCGGAGCGGGCCTGTTCGGCCAGTGCCGCGGCGATGGCCTGCACGCTCTGTCCCACCGTTTCGGTGCCGCTGTGGATGGTCAGGATGGACTCGCCGGCGCGCTGGCCCTCGCTCGCTCCGACCAGGGCCCGTTCCACCGAGCGCTCCATGTCGTGTACCGCCTGATCGGCGCTCTGCCGGATGGCGGCGATCATCCTTGCAATATCGCTGGTGGCGTCGGCCGTGCGTTCGGCCAGCTTGCGTACCTCGTCGGCGACCACGGCGAAACCGCGTCCCTGTTCGCCGGCACGGGCCGCCTCGATGGCGGCGTTGAGCGCCAGCAGGTTGGTCTGGTCAGCCACATCGCGGATCACGCCGACGATGCGGTCGATGGTCTGCGACTGGCGTCCCAGCTCGTTGATGCTGTGCGAGGTCGAGCGGATCAGCGCGGTGATGTCGCCCATTTCCTTGACCGTTCCCTGAATCACCTCGACCCCCTGCTGTGCGCTCTGGCTGGCGAGGCGGGCCGCGCCTTCGGCTTCACTGGCACCGCCGTGCAGCTGCCGGATGCCGTCCGACATGCGCTGGATGACGCTGGCCATTTCCGTGGCGGCCCGGGTCTGCTCTTCCGAGCGGCCCATCATGCGCTGCATGGTCTGCTGCAGCGTGGCCGCGGCACCGGCGCTGTCGACGACATGGGTTTCCACGGCGTGCAAGGCGCCGGCCAGATCGCGGGTCATCAGCGACAGGTGGTAGAGCAGGGAGCTGTTGTCTCCCGGTGCGAGCTCGACCTTGACCCCGAGGTTGCCGGTGGCGATTTCCCGCATCACGCGCCTGGCGTAGTCGGGTTCGCCGCCCAGCTGGCGGATGATGCGCCGTGCCATGAAGAGCGCGATGAACAGGCTGGCGGCGATGCCGAGGGCCAGCGCCAGGGCCGAGGCGGCCAGGGTGCCGCCGAGGGTTCGGGTGGTGGCGGCCTTGTCGGCTTCCATCGCCTGCGACTGGTGCTTGATCAGCGCATCCAGCTGCTTTGCCAGTGTCTGGGTCTTGGGCTCCAGCTGTTCCGACAGCATCACGGCCGCGTCCCATTTGCTACGGGCGATGATGGTGGTCAACGTGCCGAGAATGCGCTCGTAGTCGCGCATGCTCTTGCCGACCGGTTCGAGCAGGGCGAGTTCGTCGGGATGGACGAGGTGGGTCTTGATGGCGGCGAAGGCTTGCTGGGCACGCCGACCGCTTTCGCTCATGGCCTTGACCTTGGCCGCCAGGCCGCCGTCGGCATCGCTATCCAGCAGGATGGTGCGCGCCAGGTTGTTGGTGCCGAGCAAGGCGGCATTGAGCTGGTGGGCCTGCTCAATGATCGGGGCGCGGTACTCGACCAGTTCGCTGACGCTGGCCTGCACGTCGCCGAGGCGGTAGAGCGTAAAGGCCGAGGCCATGGCCAGCAGCGTGATGACGGCGGCAAAGCCCAGCATCAGCCGATGCGCCAGTGTCAGTTTTCCCATTGATCCTGCCCTTTGTAGTTGAGGTGTGATGTTGTCCGCCGGCGGGCGGTTTTTTTCACACATCGTAAGGGAGTAACGGGCGCCGTACGTTCATGCTTGGGACATGAACGTTGCTGTGGGCGACGGCGAACCTGAATCAGCGGGAAAGTTCGGCGACAGTGTGGCGGATCAGCCAGTGGGCGATGGACAGCGGCTGCGGGATGGCGGGCAGGGCATCGATGGGAAACCAGGCGGCGTGCTCGATCTCGCCCTCTTGCGGGACGATGTCGCCGCCGGCGTACTCGGCGGTGAACGCCAGCATCAGCGAGTGCGGAAACGGCCACGATTGCGAACCGACGTAGCGCAGGTTCTTCAGTCGCACCCCAACCTCCTCGAACGCCTCGCGGTGCACGCAATCCTCCAGCGTCTCACCCGCTTCGACGAAGCCGGCCAGCGCGCTGTAGATGCCTGGGGTGAAGTGCGGGGCGCGTGCCAGCAACAGCTCCTGGCCGCGATAGATCGCCACCATCATCGCCGGCGACAGCCGCGGGTAGTAGAGCTGGCCGCAGTGCGGGCAGTGCCGCCCCTGATCGTGGGCGTGCTGCTGCAGCGGCGTGGCGCAGTGGCCGCAGAAACGGTGGGTGCGCCGGAACTGGCGCAACTGCGCCGCACGCGCCAGGGCCGGCGCCAGCTCGGCCGGCAGCTGCATCAGCGCCTGCCGCAGGCCCAGCCATTCGCCGCCGGCCGGGGGCGGGCCGATCAGTTCGCCCTGGAACAGGTTGACGTCACCCTGCCGGCCCAGGAACTGCCGCTCGGTCAGCGGCCAGGCGGCGGCATCGCTGCCGGGCAGCACGCCGTTGACGAGCAGCAGGCGCTGTTCGTCGAACACGCACCACAGCGAGGGCAGGGACAAGTCGGGCTGGCTGGGCAGATCAAGAGACATGGGGGCTCATCCTGTTGGACATCCCATCAGTGTACGCTGTCCGCTCCCGGCTCGTACATCCAGAACTCGCTCTGCCGCCGTACCACTTCGGCCAGCGTGCCGCTGTCGCGGTACACCTCGCGCAGCCAGTGGCTATCCAGCTGGCGCTTGAGCATCCGTTCGCGCAGTGCGGAGTGCTGGGCCTCGACGCCCAGCGCTCTGGCATGCGGCAGCAGCTCGTTGAGGGTGTTCAGCATGTCTTCCAGCAGGCTGGTCTGGCGTTTGTTCACGCTGTCCACCAGTACCGCGTCGTAACCGAAGCGGCAGGCCTGGAAGCGGTTGTAGCTGTAGGTCAGGTAGCGGTCGGCCGAGATGTCGTTCCAGCCCTGTTCGAAACACTGGCGCGCCAGCATCTGGGCGTAGGCCGCCAGCAGCACCGGGGTGTCCACCGCCAGCGGCGTGTCGCAGATGCGGATTTCCACCGTGCCGTATTCCGGCTTGGGGCGGATGTCCCAGTAGAAGTCCTTCATGCTCGCCACGATGCCCAGATCGGCCATGCGGGTGAAGTAGTCGTTGAACTCGTCCCAGTCATGAACGCACGGCATCGAACCGGACAGCGGGAAAGCATTGACGCTGGTCAGGCGCGAGCTCTGGAACAGCGTGTCGACCCCCTGGTGAAACGGCGACGACGCCGACAGCGCGACGAAGTGCGGGATGTAGCGCGACAGGTAATGCGTCAGCCGCACCGCCGTGTCGCCGTCCGGGCAGCCGATGTGGATGTGCTGACCGTAGACGGTGAATTGCTTGGCCAGGTAGCCGTACAGCTCGGAAACCAGCTGGTAGCGTTCCTTGGGGTAGATGCGCTGCTCGCTCCAGTGCTGGAACGGGTGGGAGCCGCCGCCGGCCAGGCCGAGGTTGAGCTTCTCGGCGCTGCGGACCAGGAGGGCGCGGATGGCCAGCAGTTCCTCGAGCATCGCGTTGACGTCGCTGTGCACGGCGGTGCCGATCTCGATCAT
>JACPUY010000242.1 GCA_016192025.1 Pseudogulbenkiania sp.
GAACTATACGCCCGCACCCCACCCCCGTCAACGCCTTTTTGCAGAAAAATTGCGAAACCTCGACGTCGAAACCACAACCAATTGATAACAAAAGGAAAGCAAATCGAAGGCAACGATTAAGACTGACCGAAACCAATAAAGGCTGGTGCAAGATTGAGTGAGGTGAGAGCTGAAACCGCAATGACTCGGAAAGTGCACACCCCCTAATGAGCACATATTCGTCCAGCCGCGTCGTGCAAACCGGCTGCGCGAATGGCATCGATTCTGCTAGGCTTGATCTTTTGACCTTGTGTACACGCTCACACGCGGGTGGATGACGCTCTATGCTCAAGTTTGACGTTCTAATCATCGGCAGCGGCCTGGCCGGCATGACCCTCGCCTTGCACCTTGCCGAACGCCGCAAGGTGGGCCTGATCACCAAGCGGGATCTACTGGAAGGCAGTTCGACCTACGCCCAAGGCGGTATCGCCGCGGTTCTCGATACCGACGATTCAATTGAGGAACATATCCAGGATACGTTGATTGCCGGGGCCGGCATTTGCAACGAGGTAACGACACGCTACATCGTCGAGCATTCCAAGGAGGCGATCGATTGGCTGATTGCGCTGGGCGTACCCTTTACCAAGGATGAAACGCACGAGACGGGTTATCACTTGACCCGCGAAGGCGGACACAGTCATCGCCGCATCATTCATGCAGCAGACGCAACCGGCGCGGCGGTTACCTCGACGCTGGGGCAGAAAATCAAGGCTCATCCGAACATCACGCTGCTGGAAGAGTACATCGCGATCGACTTGATCACTTCGGCCAAGCTGGGACTGGACGACAAGCGGGTCTATGGTGCCTACGCCCTGGCCAAGGAGGCCGATGAGGTGGTGACGATTGCGGCGCAGCACACCATCCTGGCGTCCGGCGGTGCCGGCAAGGTCTACCTCTATACCACCAATCCGGACACGGCGACCGGTGACGGCATCGCCATGGGATGGCGCGCCGGCTGCCGGGCAGGCAACATGGAATTCATCCAGTTCCACCCGACCTGCCTCGACCACCCGCACAGCAAGTCGTTCCTGATTTCCGAGGCGGTGCGCGGCGAAGGCGGCATCCTGCGCCTGCCGGACGGCACCCGCTTCATGCCCAAGCACGACGCCCGCGCGGAGCTGGCACCGCGTGACGTGGTGGCACGCGCCATCGACTTCGAGATGAAAAAGCACGGGCTGGACTGCGTCTATCTGGACATATCCTACAAGCCGGCGAGCTTCGTCAAGGAGCACTTCCCGAACATCTATGCGCACTGCCTGGAACTGGGCATCGACATCACCCAGGAGCCGATTCCGGTGGTGCCGGCCGCGCACTACACCTGCGGCGGCCTGGTCACCGACCTGGAAGGCCGGACCGACGTGGAGGGCCTGTACGCGGTGGGCGAAGTGGCCTGCACCGGCCTGCACGGCGCCAACCGGCTGGCCAGCAACTCGCTGCTGGAATGCATGGTGATCGGCAAGGCTGCCGCCGAACACATTCTGGCCGCGCCGGCGATCACCTTGCCGAGCATTCCGGACTGGGACAACAGCCGGGTCACCGACCCGGACGAGGAGGTGGTGATCTCGCATAACTGGGACGAATTGCGCCGGGCGATGTGGGATTACGTGGGCATCGTGCGCACCAACAAGCGGCTGGAGCGGGCACTCAACCGCATCAAGCTGTTGAGCGTGGAGATCGACGAGTACTACAGCAATTTCCACGTCAGCAACGACCTGATCGAATTGCGCAACCTGGTGCAGACCGCGGAGTTGATCGTGCGTTCGGCGCTACTGCGCAAGGAAAGCCGCGGACTGCATTACAGCCGCGACTATCCCGACACGCTAGCTGAAGGGCAGGAAACCGTGCTCACGCCCGCGTAAGCTTCGGCCGATCTCTACTCTTATCTGACGGCACCGGCGGGTGCCGTTTTTTCTTCCTGTGCCAGGGATGCCAGAGGCAGGGTAAACCAGAACACGCAGCCGCCGTCAGGCGGGCAATCGACACCGAATTGCCCGCGATGGAATTCCACAATGGAGCGACAGATATTCAGGCCAATGCCCAGGCCTTCCGGCTTGCTGGAGTAGAACGGCGTGAACAGGTTGCTGCGGATGCTTTCCGACAGGCCGGGTCCGTTGTCGCGCACCTCGACCCGCCAATGGCTTGGTCCGACCAGCGTGCGCACCACAACCTGCGGGCGGCGGGTATCGGCGTCCCGCATGGCTTCGACGGCATTCTTGATCAGGTTAAGCAAGACCTGCTCGATCAATACCGGGTCCATTTCCAGTCGGCAGGCGGCGACCGACGGTTCGAGCAGGAGGCTGACGCCGTGCTTGACCACCATCGGTTCGGCCAGTCCGACGGCACGGCCGACCACCTTGGCCGGGTCGGCCAGTTCCAGCTGCGGGGCATGTTTCTTGACGAAGGCACGGATGCTATTGACGATCTGCCCGGCCCTTCGCGCCTGCTCGGAGATGGCCTGGATCGCTTCGCGCACGCCGCGCGGCAGTTCCAGCTCGGCCGGCAGGCGACGCTGTAACCCGGAAGAATAGGTATTGATCACCGACAAGGGCTGATTCAGCTCGTGCGCCAGACTGGAGGCCATCTCCCCCATGGCGATCAGTCGCGAGGTATTCTGGAAACGCTCCTCCTGCGCCCGCTCGCGCTCTTCGCGCTGACGCAGTTCCGTCACCTCGGTCAGGATGGCCAGCCAGGCCTCCTGCCCGTCCACCCACTCGATGCGACGCCGGTGCATCTGGAACCAGCTGTTGCCCGCGTCCAGGGTAAACTCCAGCCGCTGGTTCTCCATCCCCTCCCCCTCGCCGTCCGGCGGCCGCGGCAGCAGCAAACAGCAGTCCGCATCCGGCTCGTCCTTCATCCACAGGTGACTGAAGGTCGGGTTGGCGTACAACAGCTGGCTGCCCCCCTTGTCGGTGACGCACACCCCGGCATCCAGACCGTTCAGCACTGTCAGGAAGCGCTGGTGCGAGGCGTTGAGCGCCAGGCGCTTTTTCTTCAGCTCGGTGATGTCGTACATCGAGCAGATCCAGCCGCGCTGGCTGCCATCGCGTTCGACCAGCGGCGTAGCAAAGAGACGCACCTCGAAGGGCTCACCAGCCTTGGTCACGAAAGGCACCTCGAAACCGTGTTCAGGCTGAATGCCCTGCAGCACGGCATTGATGGTGTCGTGCAACAGCGGGTATTCCGCCTTGGGCCAGAAACTGTGCGGGGGAGATTGCCCGACCAGCTCTTCGCTGGTGAAGCCGGACATGGCACAGAACGCCCGGTTGACGCGCACGATGTCCCCGCTCGCGCCCAGCGCCATCAGGCCGCTTTTCATGCTGTCTTCCATCGCCTGGCGCAAGGACATCTCCAGTTCCAGCGCCCGCTCGGCCGCCGAACGCTCGCGGATGTGCCGGCGGATGCGCCAGACCGAATACAGCAAGGCCAGCATCAGGATGACCACCACGCCCAGCAACACCGGCAACGTCAGGCCCATACCGCTGCGGTACTCTACCGCCCGCAGCGTCAGGCCATGGCCGGGGGGGTCGAAGCTGATCTCATGCCCCAGCGCGCCGGGCCGCTCGGCCTCGTCGAAACGGCTGGCCAGTACCTTGCCCCCCAGATCGTGAATGCTGATCAGGTATTTCGAGGCAATCCACCACGGCACCTGGTTGTAGAGCAGCCCTTCCATCTGGTAGACGAGACGGATGCCCCCGGCGTATTCGCCTTCGACGAGGATCGGCACCGCCAGATCGAAGCGGTACTTGCCGTCCCGCCCCCGATAGGGTTCGCCGTAAGCGGCACGCAACAACCGGCTGGATCGCCATAGCGCGTCATGCGCCGCCCCGCTCAGCACTTCGCCGGGCAGGCTGACGCGGCGGGTATCCCACAGGATCCGGCCGCGCACGTCGATCCGCTCCACCTCCACCAGCTCCGGATTTTCCCGCAGCAACAGCCGGGCGCTTTGCTGGAACTGATAGCCGTTGATCCTCAGCGCGGAGACGTCGCTGGCCGTATTCTCGGCCCACTCACGATGCGTCTCCAGATGCAGGTGCAGCGACTGGTCGAGCCAGAGCACCTCCTGGATCAGGCTGTCGCGCTGCCCCTCCAGCCAGTCGCGATACACCAGATAGAAGATGCCGGACAGGGCCGTGATCAGGGCCAGCAAGGCGCCGGCGGTGGTCAACAGCAAGTAGCGGGGGGAACGGGGTTTGGGCATGGCGTCGGGCAATGATATCCGCGTAAGGGATTTCCCTAATGCGGAAGTCCCCAATGGAACGAGAATGGCTTGCCTTCTACTTTACACCGTAATGACGGCCCGCCAACAAGGGTTGCATTGACTAACAACGCCCCATTAATGGAGAGACATTCGATGAAACTGAAAATTGCTGCACTGGTTATCGGCGCCACCTTCGGCATGACCGGCATGGCCCACGCCGCCGGCGAAATCGTCATCAAGTTCAGCCACGTCGTGGCGCAGGACACCCCGAAAGGCCAAGCGGCCGAATACTTCAAGAAACTGGCCGAAGAGCGTACCAAGGGCAAGGTCAAGGTCCAGGTTTACCCAAACAGCCAGCTCTACAAGGACAAGGAAGAGCTGGAAGCACTGCAACTGGGCGCCGTCCAGATGCTGGCCCCCTCCCTGGCCAAGTTCGGCCCGCTGGGCGCCAAGGAATTCGAGGTCTTTGACCTGCCGTACATCTTCGACAACTACGAAGAGCTGCACAAGGTCACCCAGGGCCCGATCGGTCAGCAGCTGCTGGCCAAGCTGGACCCGAAAGGCATCAAGGGCCTGGCGTTCTGGGATAACGGCTTCAAGTCGTTCTCCGCCAACAAGCCGCTGAAGACGCCGGCCGATTTCAAGGGCCTGAAGATGCGCATCCAGTCGTCCAAGGTACTGGAAGAGCAGATGCGCACGCTGGGCTCGCTGCCGCAGGTAATGGCGTTCTCCGAGGTGTACCAGGCGCTGCAGACCGGCGTGGTGGACGGCACCGAGAACCCGCCGTCCAATATGTACACCCAGAAGATGCACGAAGTGCAGAAGAACCTGACCGTGACCAACCACGGCTATCTGGGCTACGCCGTGATCGTCAACAAGAAGTTCTGGGATGGCCTGCCGGCCGACGTGCGCGGCCAGCTCGAGGGCGCGATGAAGGACGCCACGATCTACGCCAACAAGATCGCCAAGCAGAAGAACGACGAAGACCTAGCCGACATCGCCAAGTCCGGCAAAACCCAGGTCTACACGCCGACCGCGCCCGAGCGTATGGCCATCAAGAAAGCCATGGTTA
>JACPUY010000243.1 GCA_016192025.1 Pseudogulbenkiania sp.
CAGTAGTGGGGGAAGAACCAAATACAACCGCCACCAGCATGGCCTCCCCAAAGCCCATTGCCTCGATGCCGTGTGTGTCGGCCAGGTCGACGTTGTGGGGCGGTGGCAGCGCCCGGTGCTGGCGATCAAAGCCAGCGGGCGCGGTAGCTACCAGCGCACCCGCCTGACCGCGCACGGTTTCCCGGGCGGCTACCTGACCCGGCAGAAACGCCACTTCGGTTTCCAGACCGGCGACCAGGTGCGAGCCATCGTGCCGAGCGGCAAGAAGGTCGGCAGCCATGTGGGCCGGGTAGCGGTACGCAAGACCGGCAGCTTCAACATCCAGACCCCGGCAGGGGGGGGTCAAGGCATCAGCCACCGCCACTGCTCGCTGATCCAGCGGGCCGACGGCTACGGCTACTGTCATCAACCGGCCATTCGAGAACAGGAATGCGTGAGCAGGTAACGGCCACCGCCTCGACGCCTGCGGCGTCGGCGCTCTACCTCCCCGCCATGAATGGCGGGGTTTCACGCGCAGACTGATGAACCAGAAAATCCTGATTGCCGACGACGAACAGAACATCGTCATTTCGGTCGAGTTCCTGATGAAGCGCGAAGGCTATGTCGTATCGGTTGCCGGCGACGGCGAGGAGGCCCTGGCGCGGATTCGTGCCGACAAGCCGGATCTTGTCCTTCTCGACGTGATGATGCCGAAAAAGAGCGGCTTCGACGTTTGCCAAGAGGTGCGCGCTGACCCTGCTCTGGCCGGTGTGCGCATCCTGATGCTGACGGCCAAGGGGAGAGATATCGAGGTGACGAAGGGTTTGGCGCTTGGGGCCGATGCCTACATGACCAAGCCTTTTTCGACCAAGGCTCTGGTCGAAAAGGTGCGGGAACTGCTGGCCCAGCAATGACCGCAGCCAAGAAACTCGCCCTTGCCACGCTTGCCGCTGCGCTGGCCATTGCCATACTGCTCAGCGCAGCAGCGCTCATCCTGCTTCCCGCGGCGTCCGGTGGCACTGGGGGGGCGCACGATCCCATCGCTGCACTGGTGCTGGTTGGCATGGTGGCATTTGCTATCGCTTTCGTCACCTTGCGTGAACTGCATGCGCAGTTCGTCCGGGCGCCGCTGCAATTGGCCGATGAGGCGCGCGTGATTGTCGGCGACAGCGCCCGTCGCGCCCGGCCGGTAGGATCGGCAGAGCTGCGCACCGTGGTCGCGGCGCTGAACGCGCTGGCCGAACGACGGGAGGCGCTGGAGCGGGATGTGGCGGCCGAGATCCAGCGCAGTCAGTCGGCACTGGAGGCGGATCGCAACCGCCTGGCGGCGCTGGTGTCCGAGCTGCGTCAGAGCGTTGTTGTTTGCAACCTCGACGGGCGCATCATCCTTTACAACCAGCGGGCGCGCGAGGAACTGTCAGGGGGGCTGGGCGGCGAACCGATCGGTTTGGGCCGCTCGCTTTACGCCGTGTTCGAGCGCAGCTTGATCGCGTATGCGCTGGAGCGGGTGGTGCGTGACCTCGAACGGGCCGAAACCGCTTCTGCCGAATTCGTCACCGCCACGCGCGACGGCCGCCTGCTGCGGGGGCACCTGGCGCCGGTCGCCAGCCAGGAGACCGGCGGTGAGGGCGGAGCGGGCGTCACCGGCTTCGTCCTGCTCTTCGACGACATTACCGCCTCGTTCGAGACCGAGGGTCGGCGCGACGCGCTGATCCAGACGTTGACCGAAGGCAGCCGCGGGCCGCTCGGTAACATCCGCGCCGCTGCCGAGATGCTGGCTACCTACCCCGACATGGGGGGGCAGGAGCGGGAGCGCTTTCTTGCGGTGATCCGCAGCGAGGCCGAAGGACTCTCCGCCCGGGTTGAACAGTCGGCGCGCGAGTATGCTCGCGAGTTGACCGTGCGTTGGCCGCTGGAAGCGATGCGCGGCGCCGATCTGCTCTCCGTCGCCGTGGCACGCGTAGCGGGGCGTACCGGGGTGCCGGTGAAAATCGAAGAAGTGGACGAGTGCGTCTGGCTCAAGGTCGATAGCTTTTCCTTCCTCCAGGTGCTGTGCTACCTGACGCGGCGGCTGAACGACGAATACGGGGTAGGCGAGGTGCGGCTGGCGCTCTCGGGTGATGCCGACAACGCCTGCCTCGACTTGGTATTTCAGGGAACGGCGATGAGCACCGAGACGGTGATGAACTGGGAGCTGGAGCCGATGCACCATGCCGGTGAGGACTCCCCCTTGTCTGTGCGCGAAGTGATGCAACGCTGCAATGGCGAAGTGTGGTACCAGCGTCAGCGTGCCTCATATCGCGCCGCCTTCCGCTTCCTGTTGCCGCGGGTCCCTCCGCGTGAAGCGCAGGGCGGGACCATCATGACCGGCGAACGCGGCAGCCGGCCGGAATTCTACGATTTCGATCTCTTTCGCTGGTCGGAGCGCAGCCACGCCCTCGACGACCGGCCGCTCGCCGAGCTGGCCTTCACT
The DNA here is from genome assembly GCA_016192025.1 of Pseudogulbenkiania sp. Classification (GTDB taxonomy): domain Bacteria; phylum Pseudomonadota; class Gammaproteobacteria; order Burkholderiales; family Chromobacteriaceae; genus Pseudogulbenkiania. The sequence goes on from JACPUY010000243.1 coordinate 2,453, forward strand.
GTGTTTGACACCGAGACCACCGGGCTGGACCCCTCTGCTGGCGACGAGATCATCCAGATCGGTGCCACGCGCATCGTCAACCGCCGTCTCCTCAAACAGGAGGTGTTCGACCAACTGGTCGACCCGCGCCGGTCCCTGCCTGAGGCCTCGGTCAAGATCCACGGGATCACGCCGGAAATGCTGTGGGGGCAACCGGATATCGCTACGGTGCTGCCGGCGTTTCGCGCTTTCTGCGCCGATACCGTGCTGGTGGCGCACAATGCCGCCTTCGACATGCGCTTCCTGCAGCTCAAGGAGGCGGCTACCGGTGTGGTCTTCGACCTGCCAGTGCTTGATACCTTGCTGCTTTCGGCCGCCTTGCACCCCAATCAGGAGTCGCACCGGCTGGAAGCCATCGCCGAGCGGCTGGGCGTCGACATCATCGGCCGTCACACTGCCCTGGGTGATGCCATCGTCACCGGTGAAGTATTCCTGAAAATGCTGCCCCTGCTAGCCGACAAGGGTATCCGCACCCTCCGCGAGGCGCGCGAGGCGGCGAAGAAGAGCTACTATGCCCGTATCAGTTACTGAGTCGGCGGCAGTGTTGTCGTCCAGTGTATGCCGGAGCCGGCGGGTGAGCTCACCCGTCACGGATTCGCCGGTTTTTTATCTGGGGACGTGACTCACTCCAGCTTGGCAAGGGTATCGAAGTCGATGTGAGCGCATTCAAGCAGTGCCTGGCTGGGGGGCTTGAGCCGTATCTTGTAGGATTTACCCTGGGCGAACAGGACCAATTCTTTGCCCGGTTCGGCCAAGGGCTTGGGGATCAGGAACCAGCGCTGGTTCTTGGCCGAGTTCTGCTGGGTGATGTAGAGCGCGCTCGCCGGCGTGCTTTCCGCGGTCTCGGCCTCGAGCAGGGTGATGCCGGCCGGCCGGGTGCCCAGTATTTCCACGCCGACCAGGGTGCCATTCTTGTGCCGGGAAAGGCGACGGATGATCCCCAAGACAGCTTCATGAGAGGCTGTGCTGATCAGGATCAGCCTGCCGAGCACCAGTTCGTCAATGTTCTTGCCAAGATAGGTCAACCCTAGCCCGGTTGCACTGTAATCGGTAAGGCGCCAGTCATCGTTGTCCAGCGGGGGGGTGCCGGTGCTGTCCTGCACCTTGACCTGGTAGACAATGCGCTCAAAACCGACATCGACCGTGGCGGGCTCCAGCTTGGGAGCACGTTCGGCCTTGCGGTGTGACTTTCCGCCATCATCGGACCAGCGGATAGCCAGCTTTTCGCAGAGACTGGACCAGTCTTTCTGGCTCAGGCCCAACTTGAAATTGGCCAGCGCCGAGGGCAGGCGTTGATCCAGATCGAACATCAGGTCGGCCAGTTTCTCCGTGACCGGTTCGGTGTTCCAGTAGCGGCAGTCTTTGCCGGCCATCCCGCGCAGCATCCGCCGCGGGGGTTCGGGCAGTGACAGGTTGACCAGAAAGACCGTTTGCTTGGGAAGGGGATGAAGGTCGAGTTTCAGTGGCTGGCACAGAATGTTCAGCAGCCGGTCGGTGGCCAGAATTTCTTTCAGCTGCATATTGTCGGTTTGCGCCAGGTGCATCATGCAGCCGTGAATCAGCAGGGTTTCACAGCTCACCTCCCAAGGGGCATCCTCGAACAGCTTCATCGGCGTCCGGGCAAAGTCCTGGGCTTCGGCATATTGGTAAAACCGGTAAGCCTGCTGCCAGACAGTGGCCTCCGGTTTCAGGTAGCGCATGGCGCTCCAGGTGATCAGCTGCTTCTGATAATTCAATCCACGCAGTGTGACCAGGGCGAGTTCATCGTTCAGTGTGGTGCCGGCCGACTTTTCGGCCAGACGCACGCAGATGTGGTAGGCATTGGCCAGTTCGTGCCAGTAGGCGAGGATGGTCGGCAGATGGTGCTTGCTGCCCGGTTTCTGGTCCAGATAGTCGGAACGCAGGCGGCGCTGGATGCCATGGGTCTTTTCGTCGATATACAGCAGGGTGCGGACCCGCTCCTTCAGTGACATCTTGGAGTCGGCGCTGATCTTGGCAACTGCCTTGATGATTTCAACCGTGGCCGTGAAATATTCGGCTTGCGGCAGATCTCTGACAAGAACCGTGGCGGACGGCAGGATATCGCCGTCCGGCGAGTCTTTGGTCAGCAGGGAGCTGACTAGAGATTTGAAATCAAACATGGGGTGAGGCTTTATGAAATTTCTTGGCAAACGCTACTATAGCGTAATCCTGAGGCGGTTTGCAGTTGTCGTGAAAGGCATTGAAACAAGCGTTTTCATGCAAGGCGGCTGCCATGGCTGCCGCCTGTGCGGGTGCTGCTGTGCGCGAAAGACTGGCGGCCAGGATTCATTGGCAGGAGGAGCCCCTACAGCGGAGGGTCCGGCAAGGGTTTTTTTGGCCAACTCGCCTCCACGAGGCAAGTTGGCGGAACGGGGCTATCGTGTCTGGTAGGATCAGGCGCGGAACAGCTGTTCCAGCGCCAGACCAGGATCGGGCTCGCGCATGAAGGCCTCACCGACCAGGAAGCTGTGCACGCCATGGTCGCGCATCAGTTGCACGTCGCCCACGCTGCGGATACCGCTCTCGGTCACCGCAATGCGGCCATCTCCGATCTTCGGCAGCAGCTTCAGGGTGTTGTCCAGGCTGACCTCGAAGGTGCGCAGGTTGCGGTTGTTGACGCCGATCAGCGGGGTGGTGAGCTGCAGTGCCAGATCCAGCTCGGCCTCGTCGTGGACTTCCACTAGTACCGCCATGCCCAGTTCCTGGGCCAGCGTTTCGAAGGCCCGCATCTCGGCCAGCGACAGTGCGGCGGCGATCAGCAGGATGCAGTCGGCACCCATCGCGCGCGCTTCGTAGATCTGGTACTCGTCGACCATGAAGTCCTTGCGCAGCACCGGCAGCGGGCAGGCGGCGCGGGCAGCCTGCAGGTAATCGGCGCAGCCCTGGAAGTACTGCCGGTCGGTCAGCACCGACAGGCAGGCGGCACCGTGTTCGGCGTAGCTTCGGGCGATGGCGGCAGGATCGAAATCGGCGCGGATCACGCCCTTGCTCGGACTTGCTTTCTTGGCCTCGGCGATGACGGCCGCCCGGCCCGCCGCGTGCTTGGCACGCATGGCTGCGACGAAATCCCGGCGATCGTGAGCGCGGGCTTCGGCGTCGGCCCGGACGGCAGCGAGGCTGCGGGTTTTCAGGCAGTCGGCCACTTCTTCATGTTTGGTGGCGATGATGGTCTTCAGGATGTCGGACATCGTGATGGCAATCTTTCAGTTAAGGCGAGGGACCCGAGGCCAGCTGTTCGTCGAAGTAAGCCAGCAGGCGTTTGGGCAGCCAGTCGAGCTGGCCGGGAAAACGCCCGGTGGGAAAACCGACATGGCCGCCTTCTTCCGGCTGTTCCAGTGTCACCCAGCGGCTGGTGTCCTGCGCCGAGGGCAGTGCGCTGGGCGGCAGGAAGGGATCGTTCCTGGCGTTCAGCACCAGCGTCGGGGTTTCGATCCGGCTCAGGAAGGGCTTGCTGCTGGCGCGGTCCCAGTAATCAAAGGCATCACGGTACCCATGTATTGGCGCCGTGACAAGGTTGTCGAATTCGCGGAAGGTCTTGGCGTGGTCCAGTTTGTAGCTATCGAACAGGTCAGGGTGCCGTGCCAGTTGCTCACGCGCCTTGGGCTTGAGCGTGGCCATGAACATGCGGGTATAGATTACCTTGCCCAGCCCGCGGTCGAGCTGTGCACTGGCGGCTGCCAGGTCCAGCGGCACCGAGATGGCAGCGGCGGCGCGCGGCAGGGCGCCGCGGCCATGCTCGCCCAGGTATTTCAGCAGCATGTTGCCGCCGATCGATACGCCGGCGGTCAGCACCACGGCATGGCTTTCGGCCAGCCTTTGCAGTATCCAGCCAATTTCGGCCGAGTCGCCGGCGTGGTAGGCCCGGCGCAGGGTATTACTGACACCGCCGCAGCCGCGAAAGTGCGGCACGGCGCCATGCCAGCCGCGCGCCTGGACTTCCAGCATCAGCGCCTTGGCGTAGTGGCTGTCGCTGCACCCCTCCAGGCCATGAAACAGCACCACCAGCGGGGAACCGTTCTTGCCATCGATGCAGTCGACCGCGATCTCACCCCCATCCGGCGTGCTCCATAATTCGCGCCGGTAGGACGGGCGAGGCAGATGGATGAACAAGGCGGGCCACACTGTCTGGGCGTGACCTCCCTTGAGCCAGAGGGGGGCCTCGTAGCGCATCAGGGCACCAGGCGTTGGGCGGATTTGGGACGGAAGGACTTGACCACCGCCTCCTGCGTCTCGATGTAGGGGCCGCCGATCAGGTCGAGGCAGTATGGCACGGCCGCGAAGATGCCCGGCACGATGACCGTGCCCTGTTCGCCCCGCAGGCCTTCCAGCGTCTCCTTGATGGCCTTGGGCTGGCCAGGCAGGTTGAGGATCAGCGACTGCTTGCGGATCACGCCGACCTGGCGCGACAGGATGGCGGTCGGCACGAACTTCAGGCTGATCTGGCGCATCTGCTCGCCAAAGCCCGGCATCTCGCGGTCGGCTACGGCCAGCGTCGCCTCGGGGGTGACGTCGCGCGGCGAGGGACCGGTGCCGCCGGTGGTCAGCACCAGCTGGCAGCCTTCCTCGTCGACCAGCGCGCGCAGCGTGGCCTCGATGTCGGCCTGCTCGTCAGGAATCAATCGAGTCACGGTGGTGAACGGACTTGTCAGGGCGTGAGTCAGCCAGTCTTGCAGGGCCGGCAGGCCCTTGTCTTCGTACACGCCCTGGCTGGCACGGTCGGAAATGGAAACCAGGCCGATTTTCAGTATCATTCTTCGTTCTCCTCTGCCTGCCCGACCGGCTTGCCCGGTTCCGGGATGATCTCCTTGAGCGACTGGAACAGCAGCCGGAAGGATTTTGGCGGCTTGTTGTCCTGTTGTTCCTTGCGCGCGTTGCGGATCAGCGTGCGCAGGTATTGCGCGTCACTTTCAGGATAGTCTGCAATGAAGGTGGCGAGCATCTTGTCATCGCTCATCAGCCGTTCGCGCCAGCGCTCCAGCAAGTGCAGCCAGCCGGTATGTTCGGCCGACTCTCCCCGGATGATCGCCAGTTGCTGGCGGATCGGTTCGGGGTCGATGTCGCGCATCAGTTTTCCGATGTACTGTTCCTGGCGGTTGCGAGCGCCGTGGGAAGGGATGCGCTTGTATTCGCGGAGGGCTTCCAGCAGGTTTTCTGGCAGGCTCATTTGCTTGAGCCGGTCGTTCGAGAGTTGCAGCAATTCTTCGCCCAGCTCTTGCAGGGCGATCATTTCTTTCTTGCGGCGGGTTTTGCTGAATTCCTGATCCGCACTATCGTTCAAGTAATCGGTCATCGTTGTCGAGCTCTTCCTATTTCAAGGCTGGTATGATACCGGAAAAGCCTAGGCCGGCGGTTCTTCATCCGACCGCCCGTAACAGTGAAAGAGTCTATGTCTGATACCACTTTCAGTTATACCCGCCGCACCCTGGAAAACCTCGCCGCCCAGGTACTGGAACTGGCACGGCAGCAAGGTGCCACCGCCTGCGAGGTCGATATTTCCGAGGGCACGGGGCAGTCGGTGAGCGTTCGCCTCGGCGAGGTGGAAACCATCGAGTACAACCAGGACAAGGGCGTGGATGTAACGGTGTATTTCGGCCAGAAGAAAGGCCACGCCAGCACCTCCGATTTTGCCGAAGCCGCCCTCTGGGATACCGTCAGCGCCGCCGTCAATATCGCCCGCTTCACCGCCGAGGACGACTGTGCCGGCTTGGCCGATGCGTCCCAGCTCGCCACCCAGTTTCCCGATCTGGCGCTCTATCATCCATGGTCCCTGCCGGTGGCCGAGGCCATCGAACTCGCGCGCGAGTGCGAACAGGCGGCACGGGCGGTAGACAGCCGTATCAGCAATTCCGAAGGTGCCACCGTCTCCACCCAGCAGAGCCAGTTTATCTATGCCAACAGCCTTGGTTTTGTCGGCGGTTTTCCGTCGTCGCGCCATAGCCTGTCGGCGGCGGTGGTCGCCAGCGAAGGCGAGCTGATGCAGCGCGACTACTGGTACAGCGCCGCGCGTCATCGCGAGGATCTGGAGGACGCGGTGCAGGTTGGAGCCCGGGCCGGCGAACGCACGGTGCGCCGTCTCAATGCCCGTCGCATCAACACCGGGCAATACCCGGTGTTGTTCGAGGCGCCGGTGGCCGCCTCGCTGATCGGACACCTGGTGTCCGCCATCAGTGGCGGTTCGCTCTATCGCAAGTCGAGCTTCCTACTCGATAGCCTGGGCAAGCCGGTGTTCTCGCCTTGCGTCTCGATCGATGAAGATCCCTTCGTGCTGCGCGGTTTCGGCAGCAGTCCCTTCGATAGTGAGGGGGTGGAAACCCGCGCCCGCCGGCTGGTGGACGATGGCGTTCTGAAGGGTTACATGCTCAGCAGCTATTCGGCGCGCAAGCTCGGCATGGAAACGACCGGCAATGCCGGCGGACCGCACAACCTCATCGTGCGCTCGACCGGCGACAGCTTCGACGAGTTGCTGGGCAAGATGGGGACCGGGCTCCTGGTTACCGAATTGCTCGGTCACGGCGTCAATACCCTGACCGGCGACTACTCGCGCGGCGCGGCCGGCTTCTGGGTAGAGAACGGCGTGATCGTCCATGCTGTCGAAGAAATCACCATTGCCGGCAATCTGCGCGACATATTCCAGCGGGTGATCGGTATCGGCGACGACGTGCTGGTGCGCGGCGCCAAGCATGTCGGCTCCATTCTGATCGAATCGATGATGGTGGCAGGCCAAGGCGCATGACGCCGCAAGAGTGGGAGACGGCCTGTGTCGGGCTGGCCGAAGCCGACCCGGTCATGGCCAGCTTGATCGAACGTTTTGCCGGCTCACGGCTGGTGACGCGCGGGCAGCCCTTCGAAACCTTGCTACGTGCCATCGTCGGCCAGCAGATTTCGCTGAAGGCGGCCGACGCCATCTGGGGGCGGCTGTCGGCCGTTGTCCACTGCGACAGCCCGGCCAGTCTCCTCACCGCTTCCAGCGACAGTCTGCGTCAGGTGGGTCTGTCGGCGCGCAAGGTCGGCTACGTGCAGGATCTGGCGCGGCATTTTGCCGATGGCCGGATCGACCCACAGGGGTTTCAGCGACTCGGCGACGAGGACATCACCCGAGCACTGGTGGCGGTACGCGGCATCGGTCGCTGGACGGCCGAGATGTTCCTGATTTTCCATCTGGCGCGGCCCGGTGGCTGGGCTGTCCACGATATCGGCCTGCAGCGCGCGGTGTCCGAGCTGTATCTGGATGGGCTTCGGCCAACCCCTGCCGCGTTGCGGGAGGTGGGCGAACGCTGGCGCCCGTGGCGCAGCGTCGCCAGCTGGTACTTGTGGCGGCATGTCGAACCGGTCGAAGTGGTGTATTGAATCCCTTTGAATTACGGCATAAAGAGAGATCGCTGTTTGAAGCATCCCCAAGAGGTGCCACCATGTCGAGCAATCCCAATGTCGCGCTGATCCTGTCCGGCGGCGGCGCTCGCGCGGCCTATCAGGCCGGCGCCATGCTCGCACTGTCGAAGTTGTTGCCGGACCCTTCCCGCAATCCCTTCCCGATCATCTCCGGCACCTCAGCCGGGGCCGTCAATGCCGTGGCGCTGGCGGCCGGCGCGACCGATTTTCGCCGCGCGGCCGGTTACCTGGCTAAGGTCTGGAAACAGGTACATATCGAGAACATCTATGACCCCAGCCTGGCCTATTTTGTCAAAACCTTCCTGCATTTTGGGATCTCGGTACTGACCGGGGGGCGCGGCTGGACCAATCCGCGCAGCTTCCTCGACAACTCGGCCTTGCGCGGCCTGCTGGACGGCGTCATGCAGTTCGAGGGGATCGAGCAGTCCATTCGCGCCGGCGCCCTGCGGGCGGTGGCGCTGACCGCCTCCTGCTATAGCTCGGGCATGTCGGAAACCTTTTTCCAAGGCGACGACAGCATCCAGCCCTGGTCGCGTTATCAGCGCGTGGGTGTGCGCGAGATGCTGGGGGTCGACCATCTGATGGCCACATCGGCGATCCCGCTGATCTTTCCGTCCGCCCGGGTGGGTAGCCGCTACTATTGTGATGGGGCGGTCCGGCAGATGGCACCGTTGTCGCCGGCCTTGCACATGGGGGCGGAAAAACTGTTCATTGTCGGCGTCGGCGGGCGTGGCGGGGCGCAAGCGGATCGGCGCCAGGGCAGGGAGTTCACTCATCCCTCGCCCGCCCAGATCTTTGGCCATCTGCTGGATAGTGTCTTTCTCGACAGTCTTTCCTCTGACATGGAGCGGCTGCTCCGGATCAATCATACGGTCTCGTTGCTGCAGGCCTATCCCGAACTGGCCGAGCAGACGCCGCTCAGGCGGGTCGATGCCTTTGTGCTGAACCCCAGTCACTCGCTGGAGGAGATCGCCTATCGTCACAGCAATCGATTCCCGCGGGTGATGCGCTTTGTCATGCAGGGTGCGGGAGCGACGCGCAAGCGCGGCAGCGTGCTGGCCAGTTACCTGTTGTTCGAGCCAGAGTATTGCCGCGAACTGATCGCCTTGGGTTATAAGGACGTGCTCAACCAAAAGCAGGCGATCGGGGAGTTTCTGGAACTTTGACATGTTCAAAGGTTCGGATAGCGGTTACGTTTCTTTTTCATAGTCAAAGGGTCTGATAAATGGGGCTGGATAGTCGCCGAAGTCTTTTTCTCCTGATCGCGCTGGCCTGCGCCGCGGCAATCGGTTTTGCCTTGTACGCCCAGCATGTCTGGGGGTTGGAGCCTTGTCCGCTGTGTATTTTCCAGCGTGTCGGGGTAATGGCCGTGGGCGGGATTGCCTTGCTGGCCGCCATCCACAATCCCGGGCAGACCGGCGGGCGGCTGTGGGCCAGTCTGGGGATCGTCGTGGCGCTGGC
>JACPUY010000263.1 GCA_016192025.1 Pseudogulbenkiania sp.
GGGCCGGCGGCTGGCCGGTCATCAGCGTGGTGATGGCGGCGGCAGTGGTAGAGGGGAACACCGAGGTCAGCGTGCCGTGCTGATGTCGGCGCAAGACGCTCCCAGGCCCCAGCGCCTGCAGTTGCTGCAGGCCGAGACCGTCGATGACCAGCAGGATCACGTGGCGGCGCGCGGCCAGCCCGGTCAGCGCCGGGCGGCGCAGCGGGGCATGGCCGGTGGAGGCACCGAGGGCTTCGGCCAAGGTGGCGGTCAGATTGAGCAGGCTGTGGCCGTGGTAGTCGGGCCAGTGCGAGCCGGGGCAATGCTGCTGCATGGGCATGGTTTCCTCGGTGTGGTGGTTGCCGTCAGGGCATTATCCGGCAGAAAATTGGACCTGGTGTTTTTTCCATTATCTGCGGAGCCGCTAGCGTGACGGATCGTCTACACAATGCCTGTCTTTCCTGTGGCGCCTGCTGTGCCGCCTTTCGTGTCACCTTTCACCGTTCCGAGCTGGACTGCGAGCCGGGTGGGCGGGTGCCCGAGCGTCTGGCCGACGAGGAAACCGCCTCGCTGGTGCGATTGCGCGGCACCGACTACGCCCGGCCGCGCTGCATCGCCCTGGTCGGCAAGATCGGCCAAGAGGTGCGTTGCGGCATCTACGAACACCGGCCGTCGCCCTGTCGCGAGTTCGCCATGCGCGCCGGCATCGGGGTGTTCGAGGACGCCTGTAACCGCGCACGGGCGCAGCACGGCTTGCCGCCGCTGCCCTTGGGATGAAACCCGGTCGCGGCGATTGATTTTACGTTGACGTTAACGTAATGTAATTGGACAACCATTTCCCTTGCGAGGTGCAGCATGCAGAACCAGTCTATCGTGATCGTCGGAATGGCCCGGACTCCGATGGGGGGGCTGCAGGGCAGCCTGTCGCCGCTGACGGCCAGCGAGCTCGGTGCCACTGCAATCGCCGCGGCGGTCGAACGGGCCGGGGTCGAGCCCGCCAGTATCGACGAAGTGATCATGGGCTGCGTGCTGCCGGCCGGGCAGGGCCAGGCGCCGGCACGGCAGGCCAGCCTCAAGGCCGGGCTGCCGCTGGCCAACGGCTGTACCACCATCAACAAGATGTGCGGTTCGGGCATGAAGGCGGTGATGCTGGCGCATGACCTGCTGCTGGCCGGCTCGGCCAGGGTGATGCTGGCCGGCGGCATGGAAAGCATGTCCAACGCCCCCTACCTTATCCCGAAGGCGCGCAACGGCCTGCGCCTGGGGCACGGCGAACTCAAGGACCACATGTTCCTCGACGGGCTGGAAGACGCCTACGACAAGGGCAAGCTAATGGGGGTGTTCGCCGAGCAATGCGCCGAGCATTACGGCTTCAGCCGGGCCGCACAGGACGCATTCGCGCTGAGCTCGCTGGCGCGGGCGGTGGCGGCGATCGAGGGCGGCGCCTTTGCCGGCGAGATCGCCCCGGTCAAGCTCGGCGGCAAATCGGGCGAAACCGTGATCGACACCGACGAGCAGCCGCTCAAGGCCCGGCCAGACAAGATTCCCTCGCTCAAACCGGCGTTCAAGCCGGGCGGTACGGTGACGGCGGCCAACTCCAGTTCGATCTCCGACGGCGCCGCGGCGCTGGTGCTGATGAGTGAGAGCGAGGCCCGGGCACGCGGGCTGACCCCGCTGGCGCGCATCGTCGGCCACAGCACCTTCGCCCAGGAGCCGTCCTGGTTCACCACCGCGCCGGTCGGCGCCATGCGCCAGCTGTTTGCCAAGACCGGCTGGCAGGCCGACGACGTCGACCTGTTCGAAATCAACGAAGCGTTCGCCGTGGTCACCATGGCGGCGATGCAGGAACTGGGGCTGCCGCACGATAAAGTCAACGTCAACGGCGGCGCCTGCGCGCTGGGGCACCCGATCGGCGCCTCCGGGGCACGCATCCTGGTGACGCTGATCGCCGCGCTGCAGCGGCGTGGTGGCAAGAAGGGCGTGGCCAGTCTGTGTATCGGTGGCGGGGAGGCCACCGCGCTGGCAGTGGAACTGGTGTGAGGTGAGGAAATGGCAGGCCGGAATAACTTTCCGGCCTGTCGTTTTTCAGGGCTGCTCCGGTTCGCCCTCGGCCTCTTCGTCGTTGTTCAGCCAGAACTGGAACAGCGTGAAGCCGATCGCCAGCAGGGTGGGGCCGATGAACAGGCCGATGATGCCCCAAGCCAGCAGACCGCCGATGACGCCGAGAAAGATCAGCGACAGTGGCAGCTTGGCGCCCTGGCTGATCAGCAGCGGCTTGAGCACGTTGTCGATGGTATTGACCAGCAAGAAGCCCCACAGCAGCAGGAAGATGCCCATGCCGGTGGCGCCGGTATAGAACACCCAGCCGGCGGCCGGCAGCCAGACCAGCAGGGTCGGCAGCTGGGCGACGGCGATCACGAAGCACAGGAAGCCGAGCGCCAGCGCGCCGGGCACGCCGGCGATCAACAGGCCGATCACGCACAGGATGGTCTGGACCAGCGCGGTGCCGACCACGCCGGTGGTGACGCCGCGTATCGTGCGCGCCACGACCTGCGGCAATTCACTGGCAGAGGCACCGCCCAGCTTGCTGATGACGCGCTCGGCGATGCGCCACAGCGACTCTCCGTTGGCCAGCAGCAGTCCGGCCACGATGATGGCCATGATGATTTCCAGCAGACTGAGGCCGAGCACGGCGCCGCGTCCCAGCAGCCAGAGCGCCGCCTGGTTGATCCAGGGTTTCAGCCGGGCCAGCAGGCCGGGCAGATCGTTCTGTGCGGTGACCCAATACTGGCTGAGCGAATCGCCCACCAGCGGCAGGTTGCCCAGCCAGGCTGGCGGTGGCGGCAGGTTCATGCCGGCAAGTTCATGGGCGACGCCGTTCAGGTGCGGGATGGTGTCGGTCAGCGTCATCACCATCAGCCCCAGCGGCACGGCCAGGGCCAGCCCCAGCAGTAGCACGACCAGCAAGGCCGCCAGCTTGCCGCGACCGCGCAGCCGGGCGGTCAGGCGCAGGTGCAGCGGCCAAGCGGAAATGGCGATGATCACGGCCCAGGTCAGTGCCCCGAGAAAGGGCAGAATGATCTGCAGGCAGGCCAGCACCAGCAGCGCCACGATGGCGACACGGAGCACGGACATGACACCGATTCCGGCAAAATCCTTGTCCAGCATGAATGAACCCCGTCGGGTAAGGAAGCAGCCGTCATTCTAGCGGGGTGGTGCCGGCTTGTCCGGCCGGCGCGGAAACCGGCGGCGTCAGTGCGCCAGTTTTTGCAGATGGCCCAGGAACGGTTCGGCTTCCATGAAGCCGATGATGCGGTCGACTTCGCGGCTTTGCCCGTCGAACAGGATGATGCCCGGCGGGCCGAACAGGCCGAAGCGCTTGAGCAGAGCCTGCTGCTCGGCGGTGTTGGCGGTGACGTCGGCCCTGACCAGCACGAACTGCTTCAGCTTGTCGGCGACGCCGGCGTTGCCGAAGGTGTATTCCTCCATTTCCTTGCAGGAAATGCACCAGTCGGCGTAGAAGTCGAGCAGCAGCGGTTTGCCGCCGGCGCTGGCCAGCATGGCGTCCAGTTCGGCCACGTTGCCGATGCGCTGGAAGGCCGGGGCGGTGCTGCGCGCCTGGGCGCTGTTGCCGGCCAGCCATTTCAGCGGGTAGCGCGGGTTGGTTTCGCCGCCCAGCACTCCGAGCAATTGGGCGGCGCCGATCAGGAACAGCGCCAGTCCCGCGGCCTTGCCGATCTTGGCGACCGGGTGGGCGTTGCTGGCGAGGTTTTCGAAGGTCTTGAGAAACACCGCCGAGCCGAGGCACAGCGCCGCCCATAGCAGCATCACCAGCGTGCCGGACAGGAACGGGGCTGCCAGCCAGATCGCCAAGGCCAGCATGACGACGCCGAAGACCCCCTTGACGCCGCGCATCCATGCTCCGGCGCGTGGCAGGATGTGTCCGCCGTAGGTGCCGATCAGGATCAGCGGCAGGCCCAGCCCCATGGCCATGGCGTACAGCGCCGAGGCAACCCAATAAGTAAGCCCGATTAACTGCTGTTGCCATTCTGCTTTTTGCGCTGTCATTCCCTTTTTGTCTTCTCCGATAATCTGGCGGTAAGTTTTTATTTCAACGAGCAATGCTTCGTAGGTGCCGATGATTTCTGCCAGGGCTGAAACGGGTTGCCAGGCTTCCTTATTCGAGTTCAGCAGCGACAGGATTGAAGCGTACATGCTCCATTTGTTGGCCAATCGTTTTCGCATGGTGCATTTTTGGATTAGGGTGGATTAAAGATTCCGGTTAATGAGGAATAAATATAAAAAAACAAAATCAAAAAGTCAAGTCATGTGTCCTGACAATGAATTAATTGAATCCGGCCGTGGAGAAATAAAA
>JACPUY010000059.1 GCA_016192025.1 Pseudogulbenkiania sp.
GCAGCGTTTCGGCCGAGGCACCGGCGTAGGTGGCACTCACCGACACGGATGGTGGCGCGATGCTGGGGTACTGCGCTACCGGCAGCTTGACCACCGACAGCCCCCCGACCAGCAGGATCAATAGGGCGATCACCCAGGCGAACACCGGGCGATCGATAAAGAACTTAGGCATGATGTGCGTTCTCCGTTATTGGCCTTGGACGGCCGCGGCCGGAGCGGACGCGGCTACTGGCACGGGCTTCACCGGCGCTCCGGGACGGACCTTCTGCAAGCCCTGCACGATCACCTTGTCACCGGCCTTCAGGCCGCTGATGACCACCCACTTGTCGCCGACCGCGGTGTCGGCCTTTACCGTCTGGACCTGCACCTTGTTGTCGGCCCCCACCAGCATCACCGTGGCGGACCCGCCCTGGCCACGCTGCAATGCCGGTTGCGGAATGGTCAGCGCCTGCTTGTCGACCGCCTGCGCCAGGCGTGCCCGCGCATACATCCCCGGCAGCAGTTCATGCTTTGGGTTCGGGAATTCGGCGCGCAGCGTGACCATGCCGGTGCTCTGGTCCACGGTCACGTCCGAGAACAGCAGCTTGCCATCCTGGGGGTACTCGCTGCCGTCTTCCAGCACCAGGCGGACCTTGGCCTGGCCTGGCGCCACGCTCTCCAGCTTGCCGCTCTCGAAAGCGCGGCGCAGGCGCAGCATCTCGGTGCTGGACTGGGTGAAGTCGAGATAGATCGGGTCGAGCTGCTGCACGGTGGCGAGCAGGGTGGGTTCGTTCTGGCCCACCAGAGCGCCTTCGGTCACCTGGGCCTTGCCGATACGGCCGGGAATCGGCGAGGTCACCGTGGTATAGCCGAGGTTAAGCTTGGCGGTCTGTACTGCAGCCTTGCCGGCCGCCACATCGGCCAGCCCCTGTTTCACTGCGGCCACCGCATTGTCGTAATCCTGCTTGCTCACCGCGTTGACCGCGACCAGTTCCTTGTAGCGGCCTTCTTGCAGCTTGGCCTGGGCCAGGGTGGCCTCCGACTTGGCCAGCGCCGCCTGCGCGCTGAGCAGGCTGGCCTGCAGCGGTGCCGGGTCGATGCGGAACAGCAGTTCGCCCTGCTTGACGTCGCTGCCTTCGCGGAATACCTGCTTCAGCACGATGCCGGCGGCGCGTGCGCGTACTTCGGAGACGCGGTAGGGATTCAGGCGGCCCGGCAGTTCGGTCGACAGCGCCAGGCTTTCCGGCTGGACCGTCACCACGCCGACCTCTTGGGGGGGGTGGCCGGCGGCCCCCGGCTGCTGCGCCTGTTTTTCACCGCAGCCGGCCAGGACGGTCACCGCCGCGAGGGTTGCTGTGGTGATAAGACGCAATGAAGTATGTCTATTGATGTGCATGGAACGCTCCCGATACTCAAGTGGGTGATGGGAATGGCTAAATCGTTGATCCGAGAGAGGCGGTGCAATGAGTGCGGCTGGCCTGCTTCTCATCCGGCAAATGCAAATAGCGTAATTGTGCGATTTTTCTGGTTGCCCTTACATTGACGTGCACAGCGACCGACCAGCGTAGTGCAGCAGAAAATTTGCATATCACAGCGGTAATCGGTAGAGCTTTGTCCTAAAAACGCATTGCAGCCAGAGAAATCCCTGCCGTTAAAATGGGTTGCGTGGAGAACACTGGGAAATCGGTTGACTGGCTGGTAGTATATATACATTCATGAATGTATGTCCATTACGAGCGGATCGCCACGACCGGTCCGCCATTTCGGGAAGGGGACTCAATGGCCCGTAAAACCAAGGAAGAATCGCTGGAAACGCGCAGCCTTATTCTGGACACTGCCGAGCGGGTGTTTGCCGAGCAGGGGGTGTCGCGCACCTCGCTGGCGGATATCGCCACTGTCGCCGGGCTGACGCGTGGTGCGATCTACTGGCACTTCAAGAACAAGGCCGACGTTTTCACGGCGATGATCGACCGGGTGAGTCTGCCGATCGAAAGCCTGTTCTCGAGCGTGGTGGACAATCCGCAACACCCCGATCCCTTGGGTGAATTGCACTCCGCGTGCCTAAGCATTCTGCAAAGCCTGGTGCGCAACGAACAGCGTCGGCGCGTGTTTGACGTGCTTTACCATAAATGCGAACTCACCGACGACATGGGGCCAGTGATGCAGCGCCAGCAGCAATGCATCAAAGACTGTACCGATCGCATCCGGTGCATCCTGCGTCAGGCTGTCGAGCTCGGCCAGCTGCCGGCCGGGCTCAACATCGCGCGCGCCGACACCATGCTGCATGCGCTGGTCAGCGGCTTGATGGGCAACTGGCTGTTCAGCCCCGAGAGCTTCGACCTGGAAGGCGAGGCTGAGAATATGCTGGATGGCTACTGCGAGATGCTCAAAACCTGTCCCGCCATGCTTCGCCCGTGAAACGGTGCTTCTGGTCCCGATCAGGCGGCTGCGGAAGAGGGGTGCGCACGAATCAGTTTTGTGCCTCGGGGCACGGTGTTGCACTTGCTCTTAGGAACTGCCATCAGGTTTCGTCATTTTCCTGATCTTATGTTTTGTTGTTGATTCGTGGCGGGCTTCATCTTCGGTATGCAAATAGCGCCGGGTGGTCTGGATGCTGGCATGGCGCAGGTTTTGGCTGACCGCCAGCAAGGGTACCCCGGCATCGAGTTGATGACTGGCAGCGGTATGGCGCATCCAGTGCGTTGTGGCGAGGATGAGCTGTTCTCTGCTTTCTGGTGACTGACATCGCTCGGCCGTCCGCGCAAAGATTTCCTTGGCGATCAAGTAGATGGCTTTGTCACTTAAAGGAGAGGGCGTGCTGGCCCCCTTACCGGTCACGCGACACACCAGTGGTGTCCTGTCGCCGGCAAAGGGTTTGGATGGCAGGCCGAGCTGTTGTCGGTAAAGCTGCAACTCATCCAGTAATTCATCGCTGAGGGGGATGATGCCCTTTCTTTTGCCCTTGCCGGTGACCTGCCACCACCAGCGGCCCTTGCGTTCGAAGACATCTTCCATTCGTGCTTGGCTGACCTCGCTGCGACGGGCTCCGGTCAGGTAGAGCAATGTCATCAGCCAGCGTGCCCGGCTGGCATGCAACTGTTCCCGCAGCGTATTCCTCGGCAGTTCATCCAGTGTGTCGAGCAGTGTCTGCCACGCTTCAGCGCTCAAGAAACGCTCGATTCCGGTGTCTTGTGAAGAGGTTGGCCTTTTTCGCAATAGCTTGAACGGATTGCCCTGCAAATAGCCGGCATGGTTCAGGTAGCTGAACAGGGCGCCCAGGATGGTCAGTGATTGGCGAATGCTGGAGGGGGATAGTGGGCCGCTGAACGGCTTCCAGTCCGGGTGTTGTCGGGCTCGGCTCGGTCCGATCCACTCGGCTGCAGGGGTTGGGTTGCTCAAGAATCGTTCGTAATCGAGGACGTCTTCGCGGCGCAGGTCCCCCAGTTGCTGGTGGCGTTTCTGTGCCCAGAGTAACAGCCGTTCTATTTCTTTCCGGTAAGTGTTCAGTGTTCTTGGGCTATGGGCGTGCTCGGCCAGCCAAGTCAGGACGGCCTCGGTGTCTGTGTTGGCGGACAGGAGGCTCTGGATCTGCCGCGTGGTGGGGGTGAGATGCATGCTGGATGGACTGGGCGATTTGATTTGGTAGTAGGCTAGCTTGAAACTTCCGATAAGTATAGTAATCGGAAAATTTATGCTTGGTGAGATAAAATAATAATGTAATACGTAATATATTATTAATTCTAGAAATGATATGATGTTGGTCGACAAAGAAGGGGGGTAGTCAGGTGGGGGCAGATATTTATTCCCGTATTCGCCAAGTGGCGTTCGAGTTGGTGGGAGAGGGGGTATGGCCGACGGTGATCGAGGTTCGTGCCCGCCTGGGTACTGGATCGAACACCACGATCAACAACACGTTGAAGGCTTGGCGCCAGGAGTTCTTGTCCAGGATGGCGGTTTCGTCGCGCCGTCCGGACTGGCCTTCGGGCTTGGCCGAGGCGTTTGAGCAAATCTGGCAGCGTGCCTGCGATGAGTCGGATGTGCGGCTGGAGTCGATCCGGCAGGAGTGGCAGACGGAACTTGCTGCCGAAAAAGAAGCCAGCGCCGGTTTGCGCCAGACACTTGAGAAATCAGAGCTTGCGGCGGCGGCGACACGTCGCGAACTGGAAATGGAATCGACTCGGCTGGCCGCCATGGCGGAGCAGCTCAAGTCCGAGGAAGCGCGGCGGGTGTCGCTGGAGCAACTGCTGCAGGATAGGGAGGTGGCACTGGAAAAGGCCGTTGCCCAAGCGGGAAAAATCCAGCAGGAGGCGGACGGACGGTTCTCCGAGTTTAAGGCAAAGAGTGAGCGCCTGGTGCAGCAGGAAAAAGAGGAGAGCGCCCGGCGCGAGGCTTTGGCCTATGAGCGCCTGGAGGGTCTGCGCGTGCGTCTTTACGAGCAGATAGAAGAAGAGCGCCAGCAGATGAAGGCGGAGGTTGGCCGGCTTGAAGGTGAGCTGGCCGCTGCACGCAAGGAGGCGAGTCGGTCAAACGCCATGTGGCAAGAGCGGCTTTCCGAGCGGGAGCGGGAGTGCGGGCGATTATCGGCAAGGCTCGAAACGCTCGAGGAGCAGCGCGAGCAACTGCAGCACATGCTTGAAAACGAGACACAGACCCGCAATCGGCTCAATGAGCAGCTACTAGAGTTGTCGTCGGTAGTGAGCCGCTCAGAGGCTGAGCGCCGGTCTGTCCTGCAAGGGTATCTTGAGCGGCTGGTTCATGACCTTGGTGTGTCTGCTGCCGAGGTCGGGAGCATGGATGCCGACGCTTTGCGTGAGTGGCTGGCAAAGCGTGTTCGCGATTAATTGGCTATTCGTGGCTGGGGCTTAATTACAGATCATGCCGGTTGAGACCGGTCATAAAGTGTTTCTGGGGCGATATCAATATTTCCCGGCCAGACTACTGTTCCATAGTCAACAAACGCCATCATAAACAGAGGGGAGTCCTTCAGTCGCACGAATGGGGGCTTGTGCATGTAGGGGTCCATATCAAATATCCGCTTCTCACCATTCTCGAATTCCAAGTGCAGCACATAGTCCGGTTTTGCCTCGACTTTAACAACATCAAACAGGGCTTCCACGCTTGGCTCCTCACTGAAGTGGTGCGATACGGAAGGGTTCCTCACCAGCAATGGCCAGTTCCCAGTCGGCGAATAATTCGTCCTTGTGAATCTCGATCCAGGCCTGCACCATCTTCAACTGTTTAGGTGGAATGCTCCCAGCCAGTACACGACCATCTTCGGTGGCAATGGCGGCTTTCGAGCCGGAATACCGGACATGGATGTGGGGCAGGGCTTCCGCACTCGGCTGTCATAGCGCGGTAAGCCCGAGTAGCATCGCTCGGGTATCGTCATCCCAAGCAGCCGACTTGCGCTTCGTGCGCATGCTCATCTTGCCGTTCCTCCCCATGGGTACCGGCCGGACCAGGTTCAGCACAATCTTCCTCAGCAGCGACAGATTCTGCGCGGCGTTGTCCTTCCGAACCATGCAGGCATCCTCACCAAAGCCAACGTCCATCACCCAGTGCAGCTGGTTCTCGATCCCCCAATGGGCACGTGCCGCCCGCGCCAATTCTTCTGCGGTCAGCTCGCGTGAGCTGATGTAGCA
>JACPUY010000060.1 GCA_016192025.1 Pseudogulbenkiania sp.
CAAGACCACACTCATTTCCGCCATGGCCGGCCTGACGCGGCCGGACAGCGGTACCATCCGCATCATGGGCCACGACGTGGTCAACGACTACAAGGCGGCGCGCCAGAGCCTGGGCGTGGTGCCGCAGGAACTGGTGTTCGATCCCTTCCTGTCGGTGCGTGAGACGCTGCGCTTCCAGTCCGGCTACTTCGGCCTGACCCGCAACGACGCCTGGCTCGACGAGCTCTTGTTCAAGCTCGGGCTGGCCGACAAGGCCGACGTCAACATGCGCGCGCTGTCCGGCGGCATGAAACGCCGCGTCATGGTGGCGCAGGCGCTGGTGCACCGCCCGCCGGTGATCGTGCTGGACGAACCGACCGCCGGGGTCGACGTCGAACTGCGCCAGAGCCTGTGGAGCTTCGTGCAGGAGCTCAACCACGCCGGCCACACCATCGTGCTGACCACGCACTACCTGGAAGAGGCAGAGGCGCTGTGCAACCGCATCGCCATGCTGAAGAAGGGGCGGCTGGTAGCGCTGGAGGACAAGCACACCCTGCTCGCGCGCAGCAACGAGCGCGACGTGGCGCTGAAGCTGTCGGCCATGCTTCCGGCCAGCCTGCAGTCCTTGCTGCTGCGCCAGGAAGACGGCCGCCACATTCTGCGCCTGCCGGAGATCGGCGCGCTGGAAGGGGTGCTGGCCACGCTGCGCGCGGCCGGCGTGGAAGTGCGCGAACTGACCATGATCGAGATCGACCTGGAAGACGTGTTCGTCAGCATGATGCACGCGGGAGGCAACTGATGCAGGGCTTCCTGACCCTGTTCCGCAAGGAACTCGTCCGTTTCTGGAAGGTCTCTTTCCAGACCGTGGCGGCGCCGGTGCTGACCGCGCTGCTCTACCAGCTGATCTTTGCCCACGTGCTGTCGCAGCACGTGGAGGCCTATCCCGGCGTCAGCTACAGCGCCTTCCTGATTCCCGGGCTGGCGATGATGTCGATGGCGCAGAACGCCTTCGCCAACAGCTCGTCCAGCCTGATCCAGTCCAAGATCACCGGCAACATCGTGTTCCTGCTGCTGCCGCCGCTGACCGCGCTGGAATTCTTCGCCGCCTACCTGCTGGCATCGGTGGTGCGCGGGCTGGTGGTCGGCATGGGCGTGCTGGTGATGACCGCCTGGTTCGGCCTCAGTCTGCCGACCCACCCACTGTGGGTACTGATCTTCGCCCTGCTGGGCTCGGCGGTGCTGGGCACGCTGGGGGTGATCGCCGGCATCTGGGCGGAGAAATTCGACCAGCTGGCGGCGTTCCAGAACTTCCTGATCATGCCGCTGACCTTCCTGTCCGGCGTGTTCTACTCGATCCACAGCCTGCCGGGCTTCTGGCGCGCGGCGTCGCACGTCAACCCGGTGTTCTACATGATCGACGGCTTCCGCTACGGCTTCTTCGGCCAGGCCGACGTCAACCCCTGGCTGTCGTTCGGCGTGGTCGGCACCAGTTTCATTTTGCTGTCCGCTCTGGCATTGTGGCTGCTGAAATCAGGCTACAAGCTCAGACACTAGGACAGTTCGCGAGGATTAAACAGCATGGCTACTACCGAACAGGTCAAACAATACATCGCCGCCGGTCTCGACTGCACCCATCTCGAAGTCGAGGGCGACGGACATCACTTCTACGCCGTGGTGGTGTCGGAAGCCTTTGCCGGCAAACGCCTGATCGACCGGCACCGGCTGGTCAAGGAAGTGATCAAAGAGCAGTTGCAAAGCAACGAGATCCACGCGCTCTCCATCGTCAAGGCGCAGACGCCGGACGAGTGGGCCAAACAACAAGGCTAACCTCATGGACAAACTGCTTATCCGCGGCAACGGCCCGCTCAACGGCGAAATCCGCGTCTCCGGCGCCAAGAACGCCGCGCTGCCCATTCTCTGTGCCAGCCTGCTGACCGCCGACACACTCAAGCTCAGCAACGTACCGATGCTGCGCGACGTCTCCACCACCCAGAAGCTGCTGCAGGGCATGGGCGCGCGGGTAATGACCGATAACGTGCACGAGGTGGAGATCACCGGCGCCGGCATCAACAACTTGGTCGCCCCTTACGATCTGGTCAAGACCATGCGCGCCTCGATCCTGGTACTCGGCCCGACGCTGGCGCGCTTCGGCGAAGCCACCGTAAGCTTGCCCGGCGGCTGCGCCATCGGCAGCCGTCCGATCGAACAGCACATCAAGGGCTTGGTGGCGATGGGAGCCGACGTCACCATCGAGCACGGCTACGTCAAGGCCAAGGCGAAACGGCTGCGCGGCGCCAAGGTGGTGATGGACATGGTTACCGTCACCGGCACCGAGAACCTGCTGATGGCAGCGGTGCTGGCCGACGGCACCACCGTGCTGGAAAATGCCGCACGCGAGCCGGAAGTGACCGATCTGGCGCTGTGCCTGAATAAGATGGGTGCCCGGATCAGCGGCATCGGCAGCGACCGGCTGGTGATCGAAGGGGTGGAGGCGCTGCACGGCGCCGAACATGCCATCATGCCGGATCGCATCGAGGCTGGCACCTTCCTGGTCGCCGCCGCGGCCACCCAGGGCCACGTGGTGCTACGCAACGCCGCGCCGCTCACCATGGACGCCATCCTCGACAAGCTGGTCGAAGCCGGTGCCGTGGTCGAAGCCGGCGACGACTGGATCTCGCTCGACATGAAGCGCCGCCCCAAGTCGATCAACCTGCGCACCCTGCCCTATCCGGCCTTCCCGACCGACATGCAGGCCCAGTTCATGACGCTGAACGCCATCGCCGACGGCGCCGCGGTGATGACTGAGACCATCTTCGAGAACCGCTTCATGCACGTGCCGGAGCTCAACCGCATGGGCGCCAACATCGAGATCGAAGGCAACACCGCCATCATCAAGGGGGTCGAGCGTCTGTCCGGTGCCACGGTCATGGCCACCGACCTGCGCGCCTCGGCGTCGCTGGTGATCGCCGGCCTGCTGGCCGACGGCGAAACCATCGTCGACCGCATCTACCATCTGGATCGCGGCTACGAGCACATCGAGCAGAAGCTGAACGGCGTCGGCGCACAGATCGAACGCATCAGCTGATCCCACCCCCTCACAAAACAACACCCCGGCAAGCACGCTTCCCGGGGTGTTTTAACGTGAAAGAACCGAGATCGAAGGCGAGCAAAGGCCTGACTCTCTCAAGTCATCGAAATGGATGGCCGGCGAGTCAAGCTGCGGCGGGGATGAAGCCGAAGCGAGTCAGCGCCTTGATCCAACGAGGGGCGTTGCGC
>JACPUY010000061.1 GCA_016192025.1 Pseudogulbenkiania sp.
GATTGCTTGCCTCGGTCATTTCCTGAGTTCCCTTAGTGGTTATCTATTAGTTATGCTGCAATAGAATCGCTGTCTACTGCCACCGGGACGATACCATGAACGCCCTCTCGCGACTGTTCGAATACGCGCGCCAGTACCGGCGCGACGCCTGGCTCGCCTCGCTGTACTCGGTACTCAACAAGTTCTTCGACATCCTGCCGGAGGTGCTGATCGGCGTCGCCGTGGACGTGGTAGTCAACAAGCAAGCGTCGTTCCTGGCCCGCTTCGGCATCACCGACACCATGCAGCAGCTGGTGCTGCTGGGCATCCTGACGGTGCTGATCTGGGGCGGCGAATCGCTGTTCCAGTTCCTGTACGAGGTCAAGTGGCGCAACCTGGCACAGAGCCTGCAGCATGAGCTGCGGCTGGACGCCTACCGCCACGTGCAGAAGCTGCCGCTGGCCTACTTCGAAAGCAAGAGCACCGGCAAGCTGATGGCCATCCTCAACGACGACATCAACCAGATGGAGCGCTTCCTCAACGGTGGCGCCAACAGCATCATCCAGGTGTTCTGCTCGTCGCTGATGGTCGGCGCGGTGTTCTTCCTGCTGGCGCCCAAGCTGGCGCTGATCTCGCTGTTGCCGGTGCCGCTGATCCTGTACGGCACCTTCTGGTTTCAGCGCCGGCTCGCCCCGCGCTACGCCGAAGTGCGCGAGGCCGCCGGGGTGATCAACGGCCGGCTCAACAACAACCTGCTCGGCATCGCCACCATCAAGGCCTTCACCGCCGAAGACTTCGAAGCCGCCCACATCCGCGACGCCAGCGAGCATTACCGCAGCACCAACACCCGTGCCATCCAGCTCTCGGCCGCCATCACCCCGGTGATCCGCATGGCCATCCTGGCCGGCTTCGTCGCCACGCTGGTCTACGGCGGCTGGATGGCCACCCACGGCGAGATCGGCGTCGGCAGCTACAGCGTGCTGGTTTACCTGACCCAGCGCCTGTTGTGGCCATTCACCGGTCTGGCCGACATCGCCGACCTGTACCAGCGCTCGATGGCATCGATCGAACGGGTGCTGGGCGTGCTGGCGACGACGCTGACCATCCCCTACGAGGGCCGGCACTTGCCGGCAACACAAGTATCGGGCCAGTTGGCTTTCGATTCGCTGTCATTCGCCTACGCTGACACCCCAACGCTGAAAAACGTCACGCTGACCATCGAGCCCGGCCAGACGGTGGCCTTCGTCGGCACCACCGGCTCCGGCAAGAGCACCTTGGTCAAACTGCTGCTGCGCTTCTACCAGCCTCAGGCAGGACTCATCCGCCTCGACGGCCACGACATCCAGCAGCTCGACCTCACCGACCTGCGCCGCGCCATCGGCTACGTTTCGCAAGACGTGTTCCTGACCGACGGCAGCGTCGCCGACAACATCGCCTACGGCTTGAGCAATACCAGCCGCGCCGCGATCGTGGCCGCCGCCAAGGCCGCCGAGGCCCACGACTACATCGAGCGCCTGCCGCAGGGCTACGACACCCAGATCGGCGAGCGCGGCCAGAAACTGTCCGGCGGCCAGCGTCAGCGGCTGGCGCTGGCGCGCGCCATCCTGAAAAACCCGCCCCTGCTGGTGCTGGACGAGGCCACCAGCGCGGTGGACAACGAGACCGAGGCCGCCATCCAGCGCTCGCTGGAGGTCCTCTCGCACAACCGCACCACGCTGGTCATCGCCCATCGTCTCTCCACGGTGCGCCACGCCCACTGCATCCACGTGCTGGAGCACGGTGAAATCATCGAATCCGGCACCCACGACAGCCTGCTCGCCCAGAATGGCAGCTACGCCGCGCTGTGGCGGCTGCAGACCGGCGAGCGGCCAGTCCACAACCGCCCCTCGACTCGGGTCTAGGCCTAGCCGTACTCCGATCCCACAGCCTGAACGACGACACGCTGATCAAGTGATTGTTTAACAATTGTTAAGACGACGGGAAGCGCTATTCCAGGCAGCTATAATCTGGCCAAGACATGGCAGCGGCATCGGAGCGCTGACGTAAGCCGGTCCGGCGCCAAATCCGACCGCCCTGCCATCGGCAGGTGCCACTTGGCGTGCACCTGATCTTCTTCCCGACTTCTATTTCATGGAGGCATTCATGATCAAACAACCGAAAACCCTGCTGACCGCTGTCGTCGCCCTGAGCGTCGGCCTGGCCGCCTGCACCACCAACCCGCAAACCGGACAAAGCCAGATGAGCAAGACCGCCATGTACGGTCTGGGTGCCGCCGCGGCCTGCGGCATAGCCGGCGCGGCCACCCACGGCAGCAAGGGCGCACGCAACGCGGCACTGGGCTGCGGCATCGTCGGTGCCGGCGTCGGCGCCTACATGGATTACCAGGAAAAACAGCTGCGCGACAAGCTGGCCAACACCCAGGTCGGCGTCGAGCGCGTCGGCGACCAGATCAAGCTGACCATGCCGGACAACATCACCTTTGCCGTCAACAGCGCCGACCTGCAGCCGTCCGTGCGCACCGCGCTGACCGACGTCGCCAACGTACTGACCCAGTACCCGGAGACCACCATCACTGTGGCGGGTCATACCGACAACACCGGCAATCCCGCGTACAACCAGACGCTGTCGCAGCGCCGTGCCCAATCGGTAGCCGGCTTCCTGCAGTCGCGCGGCGTCACCAGCGCGCGGGTTAACACCGTGGGCTATGGGCAGAACCAACCGATCGCCAGCAACGCCACCGTGGAAGGGCGCGCCAAGAACCGTCGCGTGGAAATCCTGATCAATCCGAAAGCCGCCTGATCCAGTTTGGCGACGTAATGATGATGATGAAACCGGAGGCCCGCCCTCCGGTTTTTTTTTGTACGGCAGAAAAAAAGAAGGCCGACGGGTGGTCGGCCTTAACAACGCTCATTTATGGAGGAACTACAATACAACGTCCGCAAAGCAGAACCCTGCGGAAACTGACCACACCGCCGCATCACGGCAATGCACAGATCCTGGGTGGGCATCCCCACCCGTCCTGTCCCGCCGGAACGGGCCAGAACAACATCCGTTCGAGTCTAACCTTGCCAGGACTGTGCCCGGCTGAAGCACGCCCCAGAACACGGGACAACAGCACTGGCAGGTATCGACTCACAGCAAGGAGGAAGATCCGCAACGGCAAACCGCGCCGACCCCACACACCCTCCCGCTGCACAACACACACAACACACAGGGAGAGCTCGTAGTATAGCCAGCCTCCATTCATTCTATAAATGAATTAAAATTATCATTGCCATTCAATTTTGGAATGCATCAACATGGACATCAAGGCCCTGCGCTATTTCATCGAAGTGGTGCGCCGTCAAAGCTTTACCCGCGCCGCCGACGCCCTGTTCGTCACCCAGCCCACCATCAGCAAGATGGTCAAGCAGCTGGAAGAGGAACTGGGCACGCAGCTGATCATCCGCGAAGGCCGCAGCTTCCAACTGAGCGACGCCGGCAAGGTCGCCTACGAGCGCGGGCAGGATGTACTGGCCGCCATGGGCCGCCTGAAAACCGAGCTGGCCGACCTGTCGGCGCTGGCCCGCGGCGAGCTGATCGTCGGCCTGCCGCCGATGGTCGGCGGCGCCTTCTTCGCCCCGGTGGTCGGCGCGTTTCGCGCCCACTACCCCAATGTCGAGCTGAAGGTGGTCGAATACGGTGCACGTTCGATCGAGAGCAATATCCGCTCGGGCCAGCTGGAAATCGGCGTGGCGGTGCTGCCGGTCGACCGCCAGGTGTTCAATACCTTCAGCTTCGTACGCGACCGTCTCTGCCTGGTCGCCCCGGCCCAGTCGCGCTGGCACGGCAAGCGCAGCGTCAAGCTGGCCGACATCGCCGACGAGCCGATCGTGTTCTACCCGGAAGACTTCTCGCTCACCACCCTGGTCAGCGAGGGCTTTCGCCGCCTGGGAAAACCCATCAACATCGCCGGGCGCAGCGCCCACTGGGACTTCATCGCCGCTATGGTGGAGGCCCGGCTCGGCATCGCCCTGCTGCCGGAAAGCGTGGCAGCGCGGCTGTACGGGCGGCCGTTCGACGTGGTCCCGCTCGACGAGAAGCAGATCATCTGGCACCTGGCACTCATCTGGCAAAAGGATGTCTATCTGTCACACGCCGCCCGCGCCTGGATCCAGATGTCGCGCGACATGCTGGGCAGCCTGGAATAGACAAGGAACCGTGATGAGAACCCTGAAACTGCTGCTGACCCTGCTGCTGGCCGCCTGTTCCACCCTGTCCTGGCAGAAGCCGCAGGTGACCATTGCCGACATCCAGCCTGGCAAGAGCACGCTGTTCGAACAGACCTTCACCCTCACCCTGCGGGTACAGAACCCCAATAACCGTACCCTCTCGGCCCAAGGGCTGGTGTTCGACGTCGCCGTCGCCGGGGAAAAACTGGCTACCGGCGTCAGCCCACAGGCGATCGAGATCGCGCC
>JACPUY010000274.1 GCA_016192025.1 Pseudogulbenkiania sp.
CTACCAGGGCGTCAACGCCAACATCATGTCGCTCGGCGGCATCGCCATCGCTATCGGTGCCATGGTCGACGCAGCGGTGGTGATGATCGAGAACGCGCACAAGCACATTGAAACCTGGCGGCACCACCATCCGGACGAGACGCTGCACGGCGAGGAACACTGGCGGGTGATGACCGAGGCCGCCGCCGAAGTCGGGCCGGCGCTGTTCTTCTCCCTGCTGATCATCACGCTGTCGTTCATCCCGGTGTTCACGCTGGAAGCGCAGGAAGGTCGATTGTTTGGCCCGCTGGCGTTCACCAAGACCTACGCCATGGCCGCTGCAGCCGGGCTGTCGGTGACGCTGATCCCGATCCTGATGGGCTACTGGATTCGCGGCCGCATCCCCCTTGAAACCCAGAACCCACTCAACCGCTGGCTGATCCGCTGTTACCGCCCGTTGCTGGACGCCGTATTGCGCCGGCCGAAGAGCACACTCGTTCTCGCTGTGCTAGCGCTGCTGACCACCGCGTGGCCGATCACCCGGCTCGGCGGCGAGTTCATGCCGCCGCTCGACGAAGGCGACCTGCTGTACATGCCGTCCGCGCTGCCTGGCCTGTCGGCGGCCAAGGCGGCGGAACTGCTACAGCAGACCGACCGCCTGATCAAGACCGTGCCCGAGGTGGCCAGCGTGTTCGGCAAGGCCGGCCGCGCCGAAAGCGCCACCGACCCAGCGCCGATCGAGATGTTCGAGACCACCATCCAGTTCAAGCCGCGTGAACAGTGGCGGCCGGGCATGACCCCGGAAAAGCTGGTCGACGAGCTCGACCAGGCGGTCAAGGTGCCTGGGCTGTCCAACATCTGGGTGCCGCCGATCCGCAACCGCATCGACATGCTGGCCACCGGCATCAAGAGCCCGATCGGCGTCAAGGTGTCCGGCACCGATCTGGCCGCCATCGACCGCGTGGCGCAGCAGGTCGAGCGGGTGGCCAAGGGCGTGCCGGGGGTCAGTTCGGCCCTGGCCGAGCGCCTGACCGGCGGGCGCTATGTCGATATCGACATCGACCGCGCGGCGGCGGCGCGCTACGGGCTCAACATCGCCGACGTGCAGGCCGTGGTGGCGTCGGCGGTCGGCGGTGACAACGTCGGCGAGACGGTCGAGGGCCTGGCGCGCTATCCCGTCAACGTGCGCTACCCGCGCGAGATCCGTGACTCGCTCGATGGCCTGCGCCAGCTGCCGATCCTGACCGACATGGGGCAGCAGATCACGCTGGGCAGCGTCGCCCGGGTCCGCATCAGCGACGGCCCGCCGATGCTCAAGAGCGAGAACGCGCGCCCGTCCGGCTGGGTGTACGTCGACGTGCGCGGCCGCGACCTCGCGTCGGTGGTCGCCGATCTGCGTACCGCCGTCGCCTCCCGGGTCAAGCTGGAACCGGGTATCAGCCTGGCCTACTCGGGGCAATTCGAGTACCTGGAGCGCGCCAACGCCCGGCTCAAGCTGGTGGTGCCGGCGACGCTCTTGATCATCTTCGTGCTGCTGTACCTGACCTTCCGCCGTCTGGATGAGGCGGCGCTGATCATGGGCACGCTGCCGTTCGCGCTGGTGGGCGGGGTGTGGTTCCTGTATCTGGCGGGCTACAACCTGTCGGTGGCCACTGGCGTCGGCTTCATCGCGCTGGCCGGCGTATCGGCCGAGTTCGGGGTGGTGATGCTGCTGTACCTGAAGCAGGCGGCCGCCGAGCGCCAGGAATACGGCCTGCCACTGAGTACTCACATCCTCGATCAAGCGATCCGCCAGGGTGCGGTATTGCGCGTGCGCCCCAAGGCGATGACGGTGGCGGTGATCCTGGCCGGTCTGCTGCCGATCCTGTGGGGCAGCGGCGCCGGTTCCGAGGTGATGAGTCGCATCGCCGCGCCGATGGTCGGCGGCATGATCACCGCGCCGCTGCTGTCGATGTTCGTGATCCCGGCCGCTTACCGGCTGATGCACAGCCGATCACGCAAGGCCGGGCAGGCCTGACGCTGGTGCAACCGGACGGCTATCCCGGCCGGTTGCCAAGCGCCGCAGGCAGCGGCATCAATCGTGCGCCAGCGCATGAATGATGGGACAAGCTCCCGTTCCACCGCCGCTGTCACATTCGCGGATCAAGCCGGCAAGTGCCGCCTGCATGGCAGCCAGATCGGCCATTTTCTTCTCGATCAGCGCCAGCTTTCGAGCGGCCAACTCCCGCGTCCCGGCACACGTGCATGCCTCGTCCAGGCGCAGCAAGCCGGCCACTTCTTCCAGCGTGAAACCCAGTACTTGGGCGCGTTTGATGAAGCGCACTCGCTGTACCACCTCCGCAGGGTAACGCCGATACGCGCCCAAAGGCTTGTCCGGCTGATCGAGCAAGCCGCGTCGCTGGTAGTAACGGATGGTCTCGACGTTCACCCCGGCCGCCGCCGCCAATCGTCCTATCGTCAGCTCATCTGCCATGCCATTTCTTCCTTGATTCCGTACCATGGTACGGAGTTTATAGTGTAAACAGATAGCTCGCTTGAGGTGATTGCCATGCTGCAACTGAATGCGAAGCACTCCCTCGTGGCCAGCGTGCTGAGCGCCATTGGCGCATCGGCGTGCTGTGTGGGACCACTGGTGTTGCTGGCACTCGGCATCGGCGGAGCCTGGGTCGGCAACCTGACCGCGATGGAGCCGTATCGGCCCGTTGCCAGCGGGTTGACGTTGTTATTCCTCGGCTTGGCATTCCGCCAGCTCTACCTGGTGCCGCAGGCGTGCGCCGTGGGGATGTCATGCACGGACCCGCAGGCGCTCAGGCGCCAGCGCCGGGTGTTCTGGGGCGTTGCGGTGTTGTTGCTCGCCTTGCTGGCCGTGCCCTGGCTCGCGCCGCTGTTCTACTGAAAGGAGATTGCCATGCGCCAACGACTGATGGCGGTGCTGCTCGCTCTGCCGCTCGTCGTGCTGGCGGGCAGGCCGCAAACCGTCGTGCTCGATGTGCAGCACATGACCTGCGGACTGTGCCCGATCACGGTGAAAAAGGCGTTGGAAAAGGTGCCGGGCGTGGGGAAGGCGACCGTCGACTTTACCAAGAAGACCGCGACGGTGAGCTTCGACCCAGACCAGGCCAACACCGCCGCCTTGATCAAGGCGACGACCAACGCCGGCTATCCCTCAACCGTTCATAAGTGAGTTCTGATGAGTGCCATCGTTTACGAGTCGGTCCTGACCTGCCCGCACTGCGGTTTTGCCAGGAAGGAAGTCATGCCGGCGGATGCCTGCCAGTTCTACTACGAGTGCCGCAACTGCCAGGCGCTGCTGCGTCCTGCTCCTGGCGATTGCTGCGTGTTCTGCTCCTTCGGCTCGATCAAATGCCCGCCCATGCAGGCGCAGCAAGGTTGTTGTGAATAGTGCTCTGTTCATCGGGGGGAGGGGGGGGTCTGGGTTTCTGGTATGCGATTTCCGCCAAGGCCGTGAGGACAAACAACAAGGTGGTTCGTAACACGGTGCTATGTCCTCAATGACGGTGCTGGTGGTGCATGTCCGGAAAGTGCGGGTGCGAATGGGTCAAGGGATCGTGACGGTGGGGGTGGGTGTGCCTCGTCTCTGCCGGCATGGGTTCGGCATGTTCGTGCCGATGATGCTCGTCATGAACATGTTCATGCTCATGTTCCAGAACCGTGTGCGTATGCTCGTGTTCATGGCGCTCCGTCAGGTGCAGCCAGATGCCGATCCCCATCAACCCCCCGGCGACCAGCAAAGGGAGGGTCACCGGCTCGCCCAAGACAATTGCCAATAACGCACCGAAGAACGGGGCGACGGAAAAATAGGCCCCTGTGCGAGCGCTGCCCAAATGGCGCAACCCAACGACGAACAGGGCAAGGCTCACGCCGTAAGCAAAAAGGCCGATCATCATGGCCCCAGCCGCATTGGCCAAAGAGGGCAACGATGCGCCAAGGGTCAGGGCCAGCATCAGATTCACGCTACCGGCCGCCAGCCCCTTCACCGAAGCGATCCACGTTGCATCCGTCAACGACACTTTGCGAGTCAGGTTGTTGTCGAGACCCCATGCAAAACATGCTCCCAGGATCGCCAACGCAGGCCACAGGCCCACGAAGCGAGCTTCCCCTGGCCAGCTCAGGATGGCTGCTCCCGCGACGATGGCCGTCATGCCCAGCGCGATGCGGCGATCGAAGTTCTCCTTGAAGGCAAACCAGGCCAGCAGCGCAGTGAACACCCCTTCGGCGTTCAGCAACAATGAAGCGCCGGAGGCCGGCATGCCGCTGAGGCCGATCATCAGCAGCACCGGCCCCACCACGCCACCGGCGACGATCGCCCCCACCAGCCACGGCACTTCACGACGGGGTAATATGACCGCCGCCGAGCGATACAAGAAACGGAAAAGCGTCAGGCCAATACCCGAGCCAAGATACAGCAGTCCGGCCAGCAGCCATGGGTTGACGCTTGTCAGCAGCAGCTTGGCCAGCGGGGTACCGGCCCCGAACAACAACGCCGCGCCCAGTGCGGCCGGAACGCCGGGCTGGCGCAAGCCATGTTTCCAGTTCATACGTCCTGCCTTGTCTGCTTCACCCTGGCAAGCAACCAGTGCGTTCCATGATTAATTTTACGATGGCAGTGTGTCGCTCGCTTATTTGCGAAGCAAGCGCAAACCGTTACCGACCACCAGCAGGCTCGCCCCCGCGTCGGCGAACACCGCCATCCACATGGTGCCCAAGCCGATCAGGGTGAGCACCAGGAACACGGCCTTGATGCCCAGCGCCAGCGTGATGTTCTGGATGAGGACCGAGCGGGTGGCTTGCGACAGGCGGACGAAGGTCGGAATCTTGCGCAATTCGTTGTCCATCAGGGCGACGTCGGCCGTTTCGATTGCGCTGTCGGTGCCCATTGCTCCCATGGCGAAACCGATGTGGGCGCGTGCCAGCGCCGGTGCATCGTTGATGCCGTCGCCGACCATGCCCACCGTGCCTTCCGCTTCGAACGCCTCGACCGCTTTCAACTTGTCCTCGGGCAACTGGTTGCCACGGGCCTGATCGATCCCGACCTGCTGGGCAATTGCCTCAGCCGTATGCGGGTTATCCCCGGTCAGCATCACGGTTTTGACGCCCAGCCGGTGTAGGTCGGCGATGGCGGCCCGGTTGGAGTCCTTCACCGTATCGGCCACGGCAAACAAAGCCAGCACTTGCCGATCGTCGATCAGCATCACAACCGTAAGTTTGTGGTGTAGTAAACACCCTGAAGCAACTACAAGGTCAAGTCTTGGGCGGAGGCAGGATGAAAATCGGTGAACTGGCGAAGGCGGCACGGTGCACGACCGAGACCGTTCGTTTTTACGAGAAGGAAGGCTTGCTGCCCGAAGCCCATCGCACCGCGAGCAATTATCGGGATTACGGAGCCGCCCACGTCGAGCGCTTGCGCTTCATCCGGAACTGCCGCGCTCTCGGCATGGCTCATGAGGAAATCCGGGCATTGCTGATCTTGATGGACGCACCGCAGCAAGGCTGCGGTGCGGTCAACACCTTGCTGGACGAGCACATCGGGCACGTGGACGCCCGCATCGAAGAGCTGACGCAGCTTCGTGCCCAGCTCGCCGCCATTCGGGCGCAATGCCAAACCGAGCACCAGGTGTCAGCGTGCGGGATTTTGCACGGACTGGCCGCCATGGAAACGGAAGAAAAGCCGCCACGACATTCCCACCTGGGGTGAGCGCCGTGGTGGTTGCCGCCACACAAGGTGCAGGAACTCTCGTGTACAGCGGGGTGTGAGGTGTGTCCCGAGCGGCCGTCAGCCCTCGCGCGCGGGTTTCTGCCAAGGGAAGTCGACCCGCACCAGTAGGCCACCCAGCCGCGGGCTGTCGGCCAGTTCGATGGTGGCGCGGTGGGCGCGGCAGATGTCGCGCACGATGGCCAGCCCGAGTCCGCTGCCGCCGGGCGCCGCCTCCGGCAGCTGGTGGAAGCGTTCGAACACGGCATGGCGCTGGTCGGCGGGAATGCCCGGTCCCGAGTCCTCCACTTCCAGCTGCAGCCGCGTGCGGCGGCTGCCCGGCCGGCTTTGCTGGCGCAGCCGCACGGTGACGGTGCCGCCGGCCGGGGTATAGCGGATGGCGTTGTCGAGCAGGTTGACCAGCAGCTCTTCCAGCAGCACTGCGTTGCCGGGCAGGGTGGCGTCGAGCCCGGCAGGTTCCAGCTCGAGCCCCAGGTCGAGCGCTTTCTGGCGCGCTTCCTTCAGCTTGGCCACGCAGACCTTTTCGGCCAACGTGTCCAGTTCGACCGGGTCGTTGCGCCGTGCCGCGCCGGCCGGGTCGGCGGCGGCGTCGAGCCGCGCCAGCAGCAGCAACTGGTTGGTCAGGCGGGTAGTGTGGCCCAGCGTGCGGCGCATGTCCTCCAGGCACTCGCGCATCAGCGCCGGGTCGCCCTCGCGCAGGGCGTGCTCGGCCTGGGTGGTCAGCACCGCCAGGGGCGTGCGCAGCTGGTGCGAGGCGTCGGCGGCGAAGCGCTGCTGGCGTGCCAAGAGCTGTTCCAGCC
Organism: Pseudogulbenkiania sp.; assembly: GCA_016192025.1. Taxonomy (GTDB): domain Bacteria; phylum Pseudomonadota; class Gammaproteobacteria; order Burkholderiales; family Chromobacteriaceae; genus Pseudogulbenkiania. The sequence continues at coordinate 6,514 of JACPUY010000274.1, forward strand.
GGCCGGTGTGCTGGTTGATCGCCGCGACCAGCGGCCTGATCTCGCGGTGCACCTCGTCCAGCGGCAGCGGGCTCAGGTCGGCCGGTTCGCGCGCCGCCACCTCCCGGCTCAGCCGGCGCAGCGGGCGCAGCATGTTGAACAGCGCCAGCGCCACGAAGCCCACCGCGCTGAACACCAGCAGGCCCTGTCCCCATAGCGTCTGACGCAGCACCTTGCCGGCGATGGCGTCGCGCGCTTCCATCGTTTCCGCCACCTGGATCTGCAGCATGCCCTGCAGCCCGCCCTCGTTGACCGGCTGGAACAGCGTGGCGACGCGGATCGGCAGCTGGCGGTACTTGGCGTCGTGGAAGTGCACCAGCGCCGGGTAGAGGTCGGAGCGCGGGGTGCCGGCCGGCATGTCGGGCAGGTCGTCGTAGCCGGACAGGAACTCGCCGTTGAGGCCGCTGACGCGATAGTACAGGCGCCCGCGGTTGTCGTACTCAAAGTTGTCGAGCGCGACGTAGGGCACCGTCACGGTGACCTTGCCGTCACGGATGGCCAACTGGTCGGCGATGATGCGCGCCGAGGCCAACAGCGTGCGGTCGTAGGCGATGTTGGCCGCCTCGCGCCCGCCGCGGTAGTCCAGCACGACGTTGACGGCCCACAGCACCATCAGCGGCAGCAGCAGCCAGCGCACGAACTGTCCGAGCAGGCTGCGCCGGGCGGGCAGCCAATTACGGGGCATGCCGTTCTTCCAGCAGGTAGCCCAGGCCGCGCAGGGTGGTGATGGCGACGTTGCTGCGCTCCAGCTTCTTGCGCAGGCGGTGGATGTAGATCTCGATCGCTTCCGGGTTGACCTCGTCGTCCATCGAGAACACCTGGCTGAACAGCCGTTCGCGGTTGACCGGCTGGCCGGCGCGGCGCATCAGCGCCTCCAGCACCGCCTGCTCGCGCCGGGTCAGCGTCAGCAGTTCCTGTTGCAGCCGGAACACCCTTTCCTTCTTGTCGTAGGTCAGGTCGCCGCAGCTCACCAGCTCGCTGTCGTGGCCTTGGTGGCGGCGCAGCAGCGCCTTGAGGCGGGCCTCCAGCTCCACCAGCTCGAACGGCTTGACCAGGTAGTCGTCGGCGCCCCGATCGAGTCCCTCCACCTTGTCCGACAGCTCGCCGTGCGCGGTCAGGATCAGCACCGGCAGTGTCTGGCGGCGCGCGCGCAGACGGCTGAGCAGGTCCTTGCCGTGCAGCTTGGGCAAGTTGAGGTCGAGGATGGCCAGGTCGTAGTGCCCGCTTTGCAGCGCGCGGTCGGCCGACAGGCCGTCGTGCATGACGTCGACAACGTAGCCGGAGGAGGTGAGCGCCCGCGCCAGCCAGCGGGCCAGGTCGGTCTGATCTTCAACAAGCAGGATATGCATGGTTTTTTCGCGACAGTCGGGGCCGTCGATGGCAAGTGAAAGGTTGATGAAAGCAAACCTGGCTAGTATCGCCAGACCCAGCCGCTTAAGACGGCTGGCCGCTGATCCGGCACCGGCCCCCGCTGGTCGTGATCAGTCCGACAAGGGTTGCGTCAGTCGGCCCCGGAGTCAAGAGACAAAAATAGAGGAGACAAACCAATGAATCATTTCGCTTGCCGCATGGCCTTGCTCGGCTGCGGTGCCGCCCTGGCGCTGGCTTCGTTCGCTGCCCTGGCCGAACCGTCCCGTCCCGAATGCATCGCCCCGGCCAAGCCCGGCGGCGGTTTCGACCTGACCTGCAAGCTGGCCCAGTCGGCGCTGACCGACAGCAAGACGCTGCAGAACCCGATGCGCGTGGTGTACATGCCGGGCGGGGTGGGAGCGGTCGCTTACAACGCCATCGTGGCGCAGCGCCCGGACGACGCCAACGCCATCGTCGCCTTCTCCGGCGGCTCGCTGCTCAACCTGGCACAGGGCAAGTTCGGCAAGTACGGCGTCAACGACGTGCGCTGGCTGGCCGGCATCGGTACCGACTACGGCATGATCGCGGTGCGCGCCGACTCGCCGTACAAGACCCTGAAAGACCTGATGGCCGCGCTCAAGGCCAATCCGAACCAGGTGGTGTTCGGCGCCGGCGGTACGGTCGGCAGCCAGGACTGGATGAAGTCCGCGCTGGTGGCCAAGAAGGCCGGCGTCGATTACAAGCAGATGCGCTACGTCGCCTTCGAGGGCGGCGGCGAGACCTTCACCGCGCTGTTGGGCGGTCACGTGCAGGCGGTGTCGGGCGACATCGGCGAGGCCGCCGGCCAGCTCGAGGCCGGCAAGATCCGCGTGCTGGCGGTAATGGCCGACAAGCGCCTGCCGGGCGCGCTGGCGTCGATCCCGACCGCCAAGGAGCAGGGCTACGACATCTCCTGGCCGATCGTGCGCGGTTTCTACGTCGGCCCGAAAGTGTCCGACGCCGACTACGCCTTCTGGGAGAAATCGTTCAAGAAAGTGATGGCCACGCCGGA
>JACPUY010000275.1 GCA_016192025.1 Pseudogulbenkiania sp.
GAGCGCGTCGCACTTCCACTCGTAGCGCCGGTACCCGAGCTCGTCGAACGCGCGGCGCATCATCAGGTACATCGCCTCGGTCGCCGCCGGGGTGCGCTGCAGCAGCGGCGAGTAGTGCAGCCAGCCGACCTCGATCACGCCGTTGGCCGCGTCGATGCGCAGGTAGCTGGCCAGCCCCACCGGCTTGCCGCTGGCACCGTCGACGATCACGAAGAACAGCGGGTCACGCTGCGTCTGCATCGCCTCCAGCCAGGCGATGAACGCCGTGCGCTCGGCCGGCATGTCGAGATAGGTCCAGTTGCTCTGCCGCGCGTCCAGCTGCAGCGCCTGGTACAGCTCGGCGGCGTGGCGCGCCACCTCCAGCGGTTCCAGCCGGCAGAAGCACCCTTCCAGCACCATGCGCTCCGGTACCTGAGCGCCCTGCCAGCTATCCACGGCCAGACCGACCGGTTGGCCGCAGGCGTTCAGTTCGAATGACAGCCCCATCTCACCCCCCGCAGCCGCAGTCCACCGCCTCGCCCACCGTCGCGGTGGTGGCGTAGCCGTCGCGCTTCCACCAGTCGATACCGCCCAAGAGTTCTTTCACGGTGAAACCGAGTTCGGTCAGCTTGAGCGCGGTCTTGGTCGAGGCATTGCAGCCGATGCCGTCGCAGAACGTCACCAGAAGGCGGTCGCGCGGCAGCATCGCCGCGCTGTCGGCGTTGATCGTACGGTGTGGCAGGTTGATCGCACCGGGCAGCGTCTCATGGGCATACGCCTCGGCCGAGCGGCCATCCACCAGCAGCAGCGGCTCACCGCGCCGAAGCATGTCCGCCACGTCCCAGCTGTCGGTTTCGTAGCGCAGCTTGGCGGCGTAAAACGCATATTGTTCCGGATTCACCGCTCGCTCCTTTGTCATGGGTACGCAGCCATGGTAAAACCCCAAGAGGCCCCTTGAAAGAGCCACTTGCTTCATCACGGAGGGAACCACCATGCACAGCGACTGGATTGCCGAGGCGCTCGGCACCCGACTCGACCGTGCACAGCCCGAACCGCTGGCGCGCCAGATCGAACGGCAACTGCGCACCTGGGTACGCGACGGCAAGCTGGCCGGCGGCAGCGCCCTGCCCGCCAGCCGTGCGCTGGCCGGCAGGCTCAAACTTGGCCGAAATACCGTGCTGGCCGCCTACGACCAGCTGATCGCCGAAGGCTATCTGGAGACCCGCCACGGCTCCGGCACCTACGTCACCCCGCTGTTCGGCCAACGTGTACCGACCGCCGCACAACGCCCGCAGCCGCTCGGCCTGTCGCAACGCGGTGCACAACTCGCCGAGTGCAGCCGGCTCCCTGTCGGCCTGGCCGGCGCCTTCGCGCCTGGCGCGCCGGAACTGGCCCAGTTTCCCCACGCGCCATGGCAGCGCCTGCTCGCCCGGCACCAGCGCGAAGCGCCGCAGGCCTGGCTCAATTACTGCGTGGAAGGTGGCCTGCCGGCACTGCGCGAGGCGCTGTCCGGCTACTTGCAGCTGGCGCGTGGCGTGCGCTGCCACCCGGACCAGATCCTGATCACCCAGGGGGCCCAGCAGGCGCTGGAGTTGTGTGCAAGGCTGCTGGCCGATCCCGGCGACGTGGCGTGGATGGAAGAACCGGGCTATGTCGGCGCACAAGCGGCCATGCGCGCCGCCAGCCTCGACCTAGTACCGGTACCGGTGGACGAACAAGGGCTGGCACCGGCGCTGGCACCCGACCCCCGCCCGCCGCGACTGGTCTATGTCACGCCGTCACACCAGTATCCCAGCGGGGTAGTGATGACGCTGGCGCGGCGACTGGAACTGCTTGCCCGCGCCGATGCGGCCAACGCCTGGATACTCGAGGACGACTATGACAGCGAATTCCGCTACACCGCCCAGCCACCGGCCGCGTTGCAAGGGCTAGCGAAAAGCGAGCGGGTGATCTACGTCGGGACCTTCAGCAAGGTGATGTATCCGGGCCTGCGTGTCGGCTACCTGGTGGTGCCCGACGGACTGATCGACGCCTTCCGCGCCGCCTACGCCCGCCTCTACCGCGAAGGCCAGTACCCGCTGCAGGCGGCGCTGGCCGACTTTCTGAGCGAGGGCCACTTCACCCGCCACGTGCGCCGCATGCGCGAGCTGTACCAGCAGCGCCAGCAGCTGCTGCGCAGCACCCTGAGCGGACGCCTCGGCGCGGCCTTGCCGCCACCGCCGGGCGAGGCCGGCATGCACCTGGTCGCCAGCCTGCCGCCGCGTGTCGACGAACACGCCTTGGCCAATCAGGCCGCCGCCGAACACATCTGGCTACGCTCGCTGCAACGCCATTATCTCGGCCCGCCCACGCAGCGCGGGCTGGTGCTCGGCTACGCCGGCGTCGAGGACAGCGACATCCTCCGCGCCGGCACCCGCCTGGCACAGCTTCTGGAAACGCAGCTTTAAACCATGGCGATATGAGCCAAGGAAGTAAGTCGGCCAAAGTTGACCGAAGGAAGAGGTTTTCGGAAGCGCAAATGCACAAAGCCCAGCTCGGTTGAGCTGGGCTTGTGTATGGGGGAGTCTGGCGGTGTCCTACTTTCACACGGCGAATGCCGCACTATCATCGGCGCTAAGGCGTTTCACGGTCCTGTTCGGGATGGGAAGGGGTGGTGCCACCTCGCTAAGGCCGCCAGACATAAACTGTCAACAAACTAA
>JACPUY010000254.1 GCA_016192025.1 Pseudogulbenkiania sp.
CGCGTTGGCGGCTCAGCTGGACGGCCAGGAGCTGATCCTGACGGTGGCCGAACTGGAAGAGGCGACCCCGCTGGCCGATGGCGGCTTCTGGCTGGAAGGTGTGGGCTACCTGCGCTTTCTGTCCCGTGAAAGCCTGCATTGAGTCCATCCGGCCCGCCGCACCGTGTGTGGCGGGCTCCTGCCGGTTCTTGGCTCACTAGTGTTGAGCCGGCCCCATTTTTATCCGACACTTTCTCCTCTTATCGAATTGTCAACATGACCTCCCGGCTGGTTGGCCGAGAGCATAACGGGAAAAGCCATGCCCAGGATCGTGGTGGTCGGCAGCATCAATATGGACCTGGTCGCGCTGTGCGGGCGCTTTCCGGCTCCGGGCGAAACACTCATCGGTGAGCGCTTCTTCACCTGCCACGGCGGCAAGGGGGCCAACCAGGCGGTGGCGGCGCGCCGGTTCGGCGCCGAGGTGGTGCTGGTCGGCAGGGTGGGGGACGACGGCTTCGGGCGCGAACTGCTGGCCGGCTTGCAGCAAGAAGGCGTGGACACCCGGCATGTTGCCGTCACCGCCGGCGTGGCCAGCGGCGTGGCCGTCATCACCGTCAGCCGGGGCGAGAACGCCATCGTCGTCGTTCCCGGTGCCAACCACGCGCTGACGCCGGAGGATGTCCGCCTGGCCGAAGCGGACATCGCCACCGCCGACGTGCTGCTGACCCAGCTGGAAATCCCGCTGGAGACCGTCGCAGAAGTCGCCCGCCTTGCCGAGCGGCACGACGTGCCGCTGATCCTCAACCCGGCGCCGGCGCAAGCCTTGCCGGCCGAATTGCTGGAGCGGGTAAGCTACCTGACGCCCAATGAGCATGAGCTGGCGCAGCTGCTCGGGCGGCCTCACGCCGATTCGGCCGACCTGCTGGCCAGCCTGCCGGGCAAGGTGGTGCTGACCAAGGGGGCCGCGGGGGCCTTTCATGTCGATGCTGCCGGAGGACTACGGCACCAGCCGGGGCTGGCCGTGGAGGTGGTCGACAGTACCGGTGCCGGCGATACCTTCAACGCCGCGCTGGCGGTGTTCCTGGATCAAGGCATCGAGGTGGCGCTACAGCGCGCGGTGGCGGCCGGTGCGCTGGCGGTGACCCAACCGGGGGCGCGCGGCGGCATGCCGACCGCGGCGCAGCTGGACGCTTTCCTGGTCAGCCGCGGGCAACGGTGAAAAAAGTGTGAAACTTGCCGTGGCGGGCCGGTATGGCCCTCGCCGATGGCGCGTCCTCTTTTCACAATGTTGCCATCCCGACCCGAGGCGGCCTGCACCGCCGGACCCGTTCATGAAGCTCGGCATCACCTCCAAACTGTTTTTCGCCATCCTGTTCTGCTGCGTGGTGGTGGCGCTGGCCATCGGCGCCGCCAGCCGCCTGAGTTTCAAGCAGGGCTTTCTCGATTACGTCAGTCAGCGCGATGCCCAGCGCCTGGAAACCCTGAAAAGCAGCCTGGTCGAGTCCTACCGCGAAGAGGGCAGTTGGGGATTTCTGCATGGCAATGAGCGGCTGTGGCGCCGGCTGGCGCGCGCCGAGGCCCGCCCAGACCGTCCTCCGCAGCGGCCGGACCCGCTTCCCCACCACGGCTTCCGCTTGCCCCTGCCGCCACTGACGCTACTCGATGCCGAGGGGCACGTGGTGGTGGGCTCGCCCAACTGGCAGCCCGATGCGACCCGGACCGCACTGCAGCTGGATGGCCGGCGCATCGGCTGGCTGGTGAGCGTGCCGGTCAGCCGGCTGACCAACGCCGCCGACCTGCGCTTCCAGGAGGGGCAGCTCAAGGCCGGCTGGCTGTTCGCCGTATTGGGCGTGTTGCTGGCTGCGGCGGTGGCGGTGCTGTTGGCGCGCTTCATGCTGGTGCCGGTCAAGCGCCTGGCGTCGGCGTTGCATCAGTTGGCGACCGGTGACTACAGTACCCGGGTGCAGGCCAGCTCGCGCGACGAACTCGGCCAGCTGGCCGGCGACTTCAACCGCCTGGCGCGGGTGCTGGAAAACAACGAACAGATGCGGCGCCATTTCATGGCGGACATCTCGCACGAGTTGCGCACGCCGCTGGCGGTGCTGCGCGGCGAACTGGAGGCGATGGAGGACGGCGTGCGCACGCCGACGCCGGAGGCGCTCCAGTCGCTGCAGGCCGAGGTGGCCACGTTGAGCAAGCTGGTCGACGATCTGTACGAGCTGTCACTGGCGGACGTCGGCGCGCTGAGCTATCGCATGGAGGTGTTCGATCCGGTCGAGGTGTTGCAGCAGGCACTGGGCGCCTTCGGCGAGCGCCTGCAAAGCCGCTCCATTGCCCTCGAGATACGGATTCCGCCGCAGGCCGGCTGGATGATCGAGGCCGACCCGCAACGCCTGCTGCAGCTGTTCAACAATCTGCTGGAAAACGCCGTGCGCTACACCGATCCCGGCGGGCACTTGCGCGTCGGCGTCAGCCGTGACGGCGACCGCCTCCACGTCGATTTCCAGGACTCGGAGCCGGGAGTGCCGGCCGAGGCGCTGCCAAGGTTGTTCGAGCGGCTGTACCGGGTGGAGAGCTCGCGCAACCGCGCCAGTGGCGGGGCCGGGCCCGGGCTGGCGCTGTGCCGCAGCATCGTCGAGGCGCATGGCGGCACGATCGAGGCCCGTCCTTCGCCGCTGGGCGGGCTGTGGATTTCCCTGACTTTTCCTTTACGGACGCGTTGAGAGCATGAACATGTCTTCCGGGTCAGCCTATGTCCTCGTGGTCGAGGACGAACCCAAATTGTCCCGCCTCTTGGCAGATTACCTCGCGGCGGCCGGCTTCGAGGCCGGCTGCGTGGCCGACGGCAACGCGGTACTGGCCGAGGTGCGGCGCCGCATGCCGGACCTGATCCTGCTCGACCTGATGCTGCCCGGCCGTGACGGGCTGAACCTCTGCCGCGAGCTGCGCACCTTCAGCGACGTTCCCATCGTCATGGTGACTGCCCGGGTCGAGGAAATCGACCGCCTGCTCGGACTGGAACTGGGGGCTGACGACTACATCTGCAAGCCGTACAGTCCGCGCGAGGTGGTGGCGCGGGTCAAGGCCATCCTGCGGCGCAGCCAGCGCCGGGACATGCCCGCCGCCGAGGCCGGGCTGATGATCGACGAGGAGGGCTACCAGGCTTCGTGGCAGGGGCGCCGGCTGGAGCTCACGCCGGCCGAGTTCCGCCTGCTGCGCACGCTGGCCTCCACGCCGGGGCGGGTGTTCTCGCGCGACCAGCTGCTCGATCACCTGTACGCCGACCACCGGGTGGTGACCGACCGCACCGTGGACAGCCATATCAAGAACCTGCGCCGCAAGCTGGAGCAGGTCGCGCCGCAGCAGGAGCTGATCCGCTCGGTGTATGGCGTCGGGTACAAGCTGGAGTTGTGACGACGCGCTGAAAACGACTGTGAAGCGGCCTTAACACTATCTCCACCGTTTCTCCACGCTTCCTCTCCAGTTGCCTGACATTTCCTTTCTAAGCTGTCTCTCATCGAGGGTGGCGTGGCCACCACTATTCACAAGGAGATGGCAATGAAACGGAAAGTCGGACTGGCACTGCTGATGGCGCTGGTGAGCGTCTCGGCGCTGGCCGCCGCAGATAGCGGTGCAGCCAAGGAACGCAGGATGGAAGGGCCGGCCGCGCGCTTTGCCCAGGCGGATGCCAATGGTGATGGCCAGCTGAGCCGGGCGGAGGTACAGGCGGCAATGCCGCGCCTGGCCGACGACTTCGACAAGGCCGACAGTAATCATGATACTCAACTGAGCCGTGACGAGTTACGCCATTTCATGCGGGAACGGTTCCCGCGCCACCATGGCCGGCGCCACC
>JACPUY010000255.1 GCA_016192025.1 Pseudogulbenkiania sp.
CCGGATTATTCGAAGTCGACCCAAACGCCACCGGCGTCAGCGGACTTCACGCAGTTCTGGACCCAGCGGATGCCTTCGATGCCGGCATCAATGCCCGGGTAAACCAGCTTCTTCAACGTTTCTTCGTCGCCGCGGTTCTTGGCGTCGATGGCGATGGCAAACTTCAGGTAAATGTTGGCCCAGGATTCGGTCAGACCCTCAGTGTGCAGCGCGCCCAGCCGCTCGTCGGCATTGCAGGCGTCGTACAGATAGGGCATGGCCCGGATGAGTTTTTGAACCGGTTGGCCTTGCACTTCGTAGATCAGCTCATTGGGCTGGTGGTCGCTGAATTCGACGCTGGCCTTGGAGCCGATGATGCGGATGCGATGGCCATTCATGCAGCCGGCGTTGACCGACGACGCCCACAAACGGCCGACCGCACCGTTCTCGTAGCGGATCAACACGTAGGCGTTGTCTTCCAGGGGGGCGCGGCTCTTGATGAAGCTCTGGCGGTCACACAGAATCTGCTTGACCTTGAGTTGCGGGCAAATCAGCTCCGACATGTAGAAGGTATGCGTGGACAGGTCGCCCAGCACGAAAGACGGGCCGGCGATCTTGGGGTCGACCCGCCACTTTTGACCTTCGCTGACTTTGTCGCCCTCGCCATTGGCGCTGAAGCCATGCGTGTACTGCAGTTCGACCATGCGGATCTCGCCCAGGTCGCCATTGGCCACCATTTCGCGCATCTGCAGCATCAGCGGATGACCGGAGAAGCCATAGGTCACGCCGACGATCTTGCCCTTGGCCTCCGCCAGTGCCTTGATTTCCTCGCCTTCGGCGACCTCGAAGAACAAGGGCTTCTCGCAAATCACGTACAAGCCGGCGTTCAACGCGGCCTTGGCAATCTCGTAGTGTGTGCTGTTGGGCGTGGCAATCGAGACCACTTCGATGCCATCCGGCCGCTTGGCCTCCTCCGCGAACATAGTCTTGTAGTCGGGATAACAACGATCGGGATCGACGCCAATGTTGGTGCCGAAGTCCTTGCCGCGTGCGGCATCGATGTCAAAGGCGCCCGCGACCAGCTCGTACGCGGTGTTGTCACGCATTCCACCCTGACGATGCTTGTAACCGACGTTAGCGGTGCGACCGCCGCCGATCATGGCCCAGCGCAAGGGACGCGCAATTTTTCTTTCTCCGTTCAACATGATTCAAATCATCCTTATCGTTACCAGATTGTCTGTGTCGACCGAGTGGCAGGCCTCGACTGCCTTCCCATTCGGCCGTTCGGAATGAACCCGACGCAGGAGCACAACACTCCGGCGAAGGGCAAGAACAGGGGCTTACTTGTTCAGGTAGGTCTTGTAGTTTTCAGGGGTCACCAGTTGGTAGGGAATCCAGGTGTCGACCGGGACTTTCTTGTCTCCGGTAGCCAGTTTGGCGGCCAGGTCGATAGCGCCTTTGCCTTGGCCTTTGGCATCCTGGAACACGGTCACGGCCAGTTCACCCCGGGACATTGCCGCCAGGGCATCGGAGGTGGCGTCGATCCCGCCGACCAGGGTCTTTTTCGGCGACACGCCGGCTTGTTTCATGGCGATCAGCGCACCCAGGGCCATTTCGTCGTTGTTGGCGGCGATGGCATCGAATTTCCGGCCGGAGGTAATCCATTTACGAGTCAGATCGATGGCCTGAGTGCGATTCCAGTTGGCTGACTGGACTTCGGTGACTTTGATGCCGGGATATTTCGCCGCAACCGCTTTCACCCCGTTGGTTCGTTCAATCCCCGGTTCATCCGACAAGGCACCCTGAATAACGGCAACGGTCCCTTTTCCATTAAGCTTCTTGGCCAGATACTCCATTTGCAGACGACCGGACACGATGCTTTCCGATCCGATGAAATACGCTCCCTTGCCCAAGGGCTCGTTCGGCCGGCGGTTGACATAAATGATCGGGATGCCGGCCTTGCGGGCGCTCTCGGTGAGGCGCTTGGTGGCAGAGGTATCGACGGGGTTGACGACGATGGCCGCCACTTTTTGCGTGACGAAGGTTTCCACCTGGCTGACCTGGCGGCCGACATCGTTGCGGGCATCTTCGAATTGCAGTGCCACGTCCTTGAGAGATTTGCCTTCGGCCGCCATGGCCTCACGGATCGTGGTCATGAAGTTGTCGTCGAACGCTGCCATCGAAATGCCGATCTTGGTTTCGGCAAAAGCAGTACTGGACAGCAAAGACAAAATCAGCAGGGGTTTCATCGAACGTTTCATTGTCTCCATCCTTTCTCTCCATTAAGTGGACTCACCTTATTCGGGTGATGCCGACCCCAACTTGTCGATGCCGGCGTACGGCGGCTGGGTGTCGGTGAGTTGATAATAGAATTTATATTCCGCTTTTTGGTTGACTGCGGAACGAACTGTGTCATGATGTTTCAAGAGATCACCATTGCATGAAACAACTATGTCAAATTCAGGAAACCGCCGGCCCTCCATGACGGATGTGGCGCGCGTGGCCGGTCTGAGCCGGTCCACGGTCGATCGTGTTCTGAACGGGCGCGCCGCCGTACGGGCCGATACCGCGCAACGCATACATGAAGCCGCCGAGAGCCTGGGTTTCTACGCGACAGGCGTCATCCGCGAGCGCCTGCGCGACGAGCGGCCGCGCCGCACCCTGGGCTTCTTGTTGCAGAAGGGCAACCCGGCGTTCTACGGCGAAGTAGGGGAGGCACTGATTCGGGCCACCGACCAGTGTCCGGCGATACGGGGGCAGGCGAAGGTGGAATACGTCGAAGAAATGTCGCCCAGCGCCGTGGCCGAGCATCTGGAGAGCTTGGGCGAACATGTCGATGCAATCGCCGTGGTGGCGGCCGAACACCCCATCGTGTCAGGTGCCATCGAGCGCCTGCATGCCCGGGGTAAGCCGGTGTTTGCGCTCATCTCCGACCTCAGCTCGCCCGTGCGCGCCGGATATGCGGGTCTGGACAACCGGAAAGTAGGGCGTACCGCCGCCTGGTTCATCACCCAACTGGCCGCAACGCCGGGCAAGCTGGCGGTGCTGGTGGGGAGTCATCGCTTCCAGTGCCAGGAACTGTGCGAGATGAGTTTCCGCTCGTTCGTGCGCGAGCATGCGCCCGACTTCGTGGTGCTGGAATCCCTGGTAACGCTGGAAAACAGCCAGTACGCCGAGGAATGCATGCTCGACCTGCTGCAAAGGCATCCCGACTTGGTGGGGTTCTACGTGGATGGTTCGGGGACGGAGGGTGTGCTGGGGGCGCTGCGCAGCATGCCGGTCAAGCTGCCGCTGATCGGTGTTGGACTGGACCTGACTCCCATCACCTGCGCCGGGCTGGTCGACGGCTATCTGCATGCCGTCCTGTCCCACCCCTTGCCCGCGCTGGCGGAGCAATTGGTGGAGCAAATGGCCGACGCCTTGGCCAACCCCACATCGGGCGTGCGTCAGGTGATCGTGCCGTTCGATACCCATACGCCGGAGAGTGTGTGACAGGCAGCGTCGAACCGCATCGGCCCCTTCGCTGTACTGCAGCTTCTTCCTGTAACCTCCTGACTTGGGAAACCTGCCGGAAGGTTCTCCTTTTTTTCGAATGACTACCTGGTTGGGAAGCTTGCAGAATGTCATTACGTGCTCTGCGTACCCTGGTCGCGATTGCCCAGTACGGCTCCTTCGCCCGTGCTGCCGAAGCCGTGTGCCTGACACAGTCGGCCATCAGCCTGCACGTGCGCAGCCTCGAAGAAGATTTCAATGCGCCTCTTTTTGATCGCACACGCCGAGTACCGGTATTGACCGAAGCAGGGCACCGGGCGGTGGAGCGAGCCCGGGAGATTCTCGCCCTGTACGATGGCATTGCTGCCGAGCTTGGTGAGGGCAGCGAACTGACCGGGCGTTTGCGCATAGGCGCGATCCAGACGGCCTTGGCCGGAACACTGCCGATGGCACTGGCTGCCTTGCGTCAGGCCCACCCACGGTTTCGTGTACAGGTCTTTTCGGGAATGTCGGCGGAACTGGCGATCCGCATCGATGCAGGCGAACTGGACGCTGCCATCACGACCGAGCCGGTCAAACCTTACCCCAGCGGGCTGGTCAGCACGCAGCTGTACCAGGAAGGTTTCTGGATCATCGGCCCTCCTGGCCTGGGCGCCCTCGACGCCAAAAGTCTGCTGCAGGAGTATCCGTTCATCCGCTTCGACCGCCGGGCCTGGGTCGGGCGGACTATCGACAGCGAGTTGCGTCGCATGCGCGTGCGAGTGCAGACGGACATGGAGCTGGACAGCCAGGAGGCGATCGTCAAGATGGTCGCCCGTGGACTGGGCGTCGCCGTCGTCCCCCTGTCGAGTCGTGAACTTGACCAGCTTTCCGGTTTGACATGCCTGCCGTTTGCCGAACCGCAGCGGCAACGCAGGGTAGTGCTGCTCGAGCGCGAAGACCGGCCTGCCGGCCGCTTCGCCGTTGCCTTGGTCGATGCGATCCGGGCGCAGGCCGGCAACGAAGCGATCCATGAGAAATAATTGAGGTTGACTCGATTTTATATCGATTTTTCTTGATAAAAATCATCGTTATCGTAGCGCCATGTCCTCCACCCATTGTGCGCTATGCTTCCAGATACTCGAACCCATACTCCGACCCTGTCGCCTGTCCTGCCGATGGCCCGCCGTGCCGCGGCCTTGGGACGCTGGTAATGGTCCAGACCTTATTGTTGGCACTGCTGCCCATCGCCCTGTTGATCGCCATGGGGGCGGGGCTGCGCCGCCATGCCTTGCTTGCGGAGTCGTTCTGGGCGCAGGCCGAACGGCTGGGTTACTACGTCCTGCTGCCCGCCTTGTTTCTCCATGGGCTTGCTACCGCTCGGCTGGCCGGCGTGCCGGTGCTGGCCATGGTGGCGACCTTGTCCATATCGACCCTGGTGGTGGCGGGGATTCTGGTCGCCATGCGCCGGCATCTGACGGTAGATGACGCGGCCTTTACCTCCGTTTTCCAGGGCGGCGTGCGTTTCAACAACTACGTGGGCGTATCTGCCGCCGTGGGATTGCTCGGGGCTCAGGGCGTGGCCCTGGCGGCGGTGGCCAACGCCACCATCGTGCCGACAGTCAACATTCTCTGCGTGCTGGTATTCGCCCGCTATGGCCGTGGCGGCAGCGCGTCGCTCAGGAGCATTGCCCGGCAACTGGCACACAATCCGCTGGTGGTGGCCTGCTTTATCGGCATTCTGCTGAAGGTGACGGGCTTGGGCCTGCCGATGGCGATCGAGCCGGTCTTCAAGGCGCTGGGCCAGGCCTCCCTGCCTTTGGGCCTGCTGTGCGTGGGCGCCGCGCTGGATTTTTCTTCCGCCCGAAGCTGGATGCATCCAGTGGGCATCGCCTCGTTGGCCAAATTCGCGCTGATGCCGCTGGCAACGTTGGTTGCTTGTCACGCTTTCGGCTTGCACGGCGCGGCGGCGATAGCCGCGCTTCTGTTCCAGGCGCTGCCGACGGCGTCATCGTCCTACATCATGGCCAGGCAACTGGGCGGCGATGCTCCATTGATGGCCGGCATCATCGCCTGCCAAACCCTGCTGGCCGGCCTTGTGCTGCCGCTGTCGGTGCTCGGTCTGGCTGGCTGGGTCTAGGTGCCGTGCGGTGCACTGGGCAGCCCGGCTCATTCCAACCGGCTGCCTTGGCCTGGACCGCCTCATGCGCCTCGATGCCGAGCTGCTTATCAGAATCTTTCAACCCGAAACGGATAGGGGTCGACGATGGTCTGCTCCCCGGTGATCATTTCTGCGATCAGCCGCCCGGTAATCGGGCCGAGGGTCAGCCCGTGATGCGCATGCCCGAAAGCGAACCAGAGGTCCTTGTGACGTGGTGCCGGCCCGATGATGGGCATCATGTCGGCAGTGCAGGGCCGTCGGCCCAGCCATGGCGTCTCGTCGAGGCGCGAGGCCAGTGGAAACAGTTGGCGCGCGATGGGCTCGACGGCCTCCAGCTGCACCGGCGTCGCCGCGGTGTCGCGATGCCCCAGCTCGACCCCGGTGGTCAGGCGTATGCCACGTGCCATCGGTGTGATGAGATAGCCGTTTTCCACGTCGAGCACTGGCTGATTCAGACGTGCACCCGGTTCCGCTGCGTAGTGCATGTGGTAGCCACGCTTGACGGCGAGTGGTAGCCGATAGCCGAGTTTTGTACTGATGATGTCCGACCATGGCCCCATCGCCACCACTACCGAACGCGCTTCGACCCGGCCGCTCTGGGTGTGAACCGCCCACTGCGGTTCGAGCGTGGCGGCATCGCCAATCAGTATGCGCCCGCCGAGCCGCTCGAAGAGCCGGGCATAGGCCATCACGAGCGCATTGGGGTCGCTCACCGAATCTGACCCGGTGTAGCGCAGGGCGCCCAGTAAGGCATGGCTCAGGAAGGGTTCGGTCGCGCACAATTGGGCGGCGTCGAGCCATGCGAACATCACGCCGTACTCTGTATTACAGTGTTCGGCGGCCCGTGTCTCGTCGTCCCGTCTCTTTGCTGTGCGGAACACCTTGAGCCAGCCTCCCGAGCGGAGCAATGCGCCTGCGCCGGCCGCCTCGACGAGGGCGCGATGTTCGCTCACGCAATGTTCGATCAGGGTGGAGTAGGAACGCGCAATCGCGGCGTGACGGTCCGGACGGGAATGATGCCAGTAGCGGAAAAGAAACGGTGCCAAGCTCGGCATGGCCGTGGGGTGATAGCGCACGTCGAGCGAACGGTTGCGCGCATAATCGAGCAGCGCACCAAACTCACGCGGGAACGCATACGGGTA
>JACPUY010000256.1 GCA_016192025.1 Pseudogulbenkiania sp.
CGGCTGCCGGCCCAGCATCAGGCATTGCAGCCGCAACTGTTTGACGCTAAGCCCGTCGCCTTCGGCCACCGGGGCATCGTCGGCCTGCGCCGCCAGCAGCTCCAGGCAGCGCTTCCGGGCCTGTTCGGCGCGGGCGCCATCGCCCTGCCGCAGACGGATCTGCAACTCGAAGAAGGATGCCAGCGCGAAGTCCGGGTCGAGGTAGCGCACCTTTTTCAGGCAGGCGAGCGCCTCGTCCAGCCGGCCTTGCTGGTAACGGAACAAGGTCAGCAGCCAGTAAGGCCGGACGTCCAGCCGGTCGAACGAGCGGGCATTCGTCAGCCACTGCTCGGCCGGTTCATGCCGTCCGCCGTTGGCGCAGGCGTGGGCCAGCTTGAGACAGGTCTCCAGCTGCTCGCGCGCCGACAAGCCGGCGCAGGCCAGACGGCGCTCCAGCAGCAGCGCCGCATCGCCGTAGCGGGCCTCCTCCAGCGCCCTGGCGGCATCTGCCCACAGTTCGCCCAGGTCCGGCGATGGCGGCGACGGATGACCGCCGGGAACGCGCGTGCGCGGTGCCATCATCGGCACCGCCGGTGCCGGAGCCCGCACCGGGCTCGGAACAGCAACCCTCTGCCGCCGCACGGCATAACCATCACCCAACCATGTGCCGGCGAAACCGGCCTCCAGCGCAATGCCCGCTTCCACCGCGGACAGCAGCAGCACCCCGTCCGGCGCCAGGCACGCCAGCAAGCGGCCCAGCGCCAGTGCCGCCTGCTCCGGCGCGAAATACATCAGCACGTTGCGGCACAGGATCAGGTCCAGCTCGGCGAGGCCGCGTCCGACGTTGGGGTAGTCCGGGCGGGACAGGTTAAGGCTGAAGAAACGGATGCGGTCACGCCAGGCCGGGGCGACGCGCCACTGCCCGCCTTCCGCGACGAAATGGCGCGCGCGCCAAGCCGGGCTGGCCTGACGGAAGGCGTAGTTGCCGTACACGCCACGCCGTGCCCGGGCAAGAAAGTCCGGGTTGAGATCGCTCGCCAGCAGTTCGAGCCGCCACGCGTCGCGCTCCTCGCCCAGCAATTCGTCCACCATGAACAGCAGGCCGTAGGCCTCTTCGCCGGTACAACAGGCGGCGCTCCACAGCCGCAACTGCGGATGTCGCCCGCGCCGGGCTTCGACCAGCGGCTGCAACAGCGTGTCGCGCAACGCGGCGAAACAGGCAGGATCGCGCAGGAAGTAGGTTTCCCCCACCGTCAGATAGCGGGCCAGCTGTTGCCCCAGCACCGGCGTCCAGTCGCGCGTGGCGAGGTCGGCCAGCCACTGTGCCGACCGCTCCCCACCCTGCTCGTGCGCGGCCTGGGCGAGCTGGCGGGCCAGATCGCCATGACGGGCGTCCGGGTACGCCAGCCCGAGTTCAGCGCGGATGCGGGCGACCAGCCGCTCCAGCAGCGGTCCGGTCGGCAACGGTAGGGGGTCAGACGGCAGCTTCATGTGGGTCATGATCGGCCAGTGCCCGTTCCAAGGTCCGCTCTTCGGCGGCGGAAAGAAAGGCGTCCAGGTCATGCAGCAGGTACAGGCCGTCGCTGGAGCGAAGCACCCCGGACACGCTGCCCGGAACGTTGGCAAGGGTGGCGGCCGGCGTCCAGTCTTCGGCAGCGGCGCTCCTGACCGGCAGTACCGTCCCGACCGGCAGCAACAGATCACGGCGCGCCGTACAGGCCCAGATCCAGGGCGACCACAGGCGCAGCGGTGGAGCCGCCCAGCCCAGCCGGGCACACAGGTCGATCACCGTCACCAACTGGCCGCGCAGGTCCACCACGCCGGCCACCACCGCCGGGGCGCCCGGCAACGGCGTCGCTTTCAATGCGGGCAGCACACGGCGCACCTGGGCCAGCGGCAGCGCAAAGCGCTCTGCCTGCAGCGTGAACGGCAACAGCTGGATGTCCAAGGCTCCCTCCCCTATCCTTCGGCGCAAAGGCTGGTGCCGCACGGCTCTGGCACGACCGTACCGTAGGTTCCGAAACCGCGCCTCCTTGAGAGTAAGCGTAGCCCACCATTAATCAATCCGCTTATGCTGTAAGTATTTATAAGCAGTATCCGTATTTATCTGGCGCCCCTTGCCAAGCCTGCCGGCCGGCAACGGTTCCGGCTCCCATTCGGGATGGCGAGAAACCTGCTGCGGCGCGCCGCCGGTGGTATCCTCGGCAGCGTTCCGACTTTTCCTCGCCTGCCATGCCGCACCGCACTCCTGCCCGCCACTGGGACATCTTCTGCATCGTCATCGACAATTACGGCGACATCGGCGTGACCTGGCGGCTGGCGCGCCAGCTGCAGCGCGAGTTCGGCCAGAACGTCCGGCTCTGGGTGGAAGACCTGGCCAGCTTCGCCCGGCTCTGCCCCGGGCTCGACCCGGAGCGCGACGAACAGCAGCAGCACGGTATTACCCTGCGGCGCTGGCCAAAGGCGTTTCCGGATGGCATCACCGCCGCCGACGTGGTGATCGAGGCCTTCGGCTGCGAGCTGCCCGAGGCCTATCTGGCCAGCATGGCCGCGCGCCCGGTCAAGCCGGTATGGCTGAACCTGGAGTACCTCAGCGCCGAAGACTGGGTGGCCGGCTGCCACGGCCTGCCCTCGCCGCACCCGCGCCTGCCGCTGACCAAATACTTCTTCTTCCCCGGCTTCACCGAACAGACCGGAGGGCTGATCTGCGAGGACGGGCTGCTGGCCGAGCGGGCGCGCTGGCAGACGGATGCGGCGGCCCAGGCGGCCTACTGGCGCGCCTTGGGCGTGCCACTGCGGGAGGAAGGCGAATGGCGCGTCAGCCTGTTCAGCTACGACACCCCGGCCGCCGGCGAGCTGTTGCAGGCGTGGGCCGCGGGTAGCCAGCCGGTGCGCGTGCTGGTGCCGGAGGGCAAGGTGCTGGGCGACGTGGCAGGGGTATTCGGCGAAGAGACGCTGCAGGCCGGTGACGTGAGGCAGTTGGGAGCGATGGCCGTGCACGTGCTGCCGTTCACCGATCAGCCCGGCTACGACCGCTTGCTGTGGTCGTGCGACCTCAACATCGTGCGCGGCGAGGACAGCTTCGTGCGCGCGCAGTGGGCAGCACGGCCCCTGTTGTGGCACATCTATCGCCAGGACGAGGACGCCCATCTGGTCAAGCTTGATGCGTTTTTGTCACACTACGGCGCGACGCTGTCGGCCGACGCCCGCGCCGCGCTGTTTGCCGCCTCCCACGCCTGGAACCTCGGCCAGGGCATGGCCGCCGCGTGGGCCGGGCTGGCGCCGCATCTGGCAGAACTGCGGCAGCACGCAGAGGCGTGGCCAGAGCGTGCGCTGGGACGGGCCGGTCTGGCCAGCCGGCTGGTGCAAATGGTTGAAAACAAGCTACAATAGCGCGTTTTTACGGAAATCCGTTTCCGATTCCGATTCAAGATTTGGGACTTTGAAGCAATGAAAACCGCACAGGAACTCCGCGCAGGCAACGTATTCATGGTCGGCGCCGAGCCGATGGTGGTGCAGAAGGCCGAATTCAGCAAATCCGGCCGCAACGCCTCCGTCGTCAAGATGAAGATGAAGAACCTGCTGACCGGCGCCGGCTCCGAAGCCGTCTACCGCGCCGACGACAAGTTCGACGTCGTGGTACTGGACCGCAAGGACTGCACCTACACCTACTTCGCCGACCCGATGTACGTGTTCATGGACACCGAGTACAACCAGTACGAAGTGGAAGCCGACAACCTCGGCGACACCCTGAACTACATCGTCGACGGCATGGAAGACGTCTGCCAGGTGACCTTCTACGACGGCAAAGCCATCTCGGTCGAACTGCCGACCAGCGTGGTACGCGAAGTGGAATACACCGAGCCGGCCGTGCGTGGCGACACCTCGGGCAAGGTACTGAAGCCGGCCCGCCTGAAGGGCACCACCTTCGAAGTGCCGGTCCCGGCCTTCGTCGAAATCGGCGAAAAAATCGAGATCGACACCCGCACCGGTGAATTCAAGAAGCGCGTGTAATCGCTTCGCTTCGCAAAAAAAGCGGCCTGATGGCCGCTTTTTTCTTGTCCGCTCATGACACCCGACTCAGGGTGCGGGCTGTTCCGGCGCGGTGGCCGCGTCGTAGACGGCACTGCCCGCCTTGACCACGCCCTTGCCGGCGGCCACGGTGACGTCCGCCGCCACGCCGACGGCGGTGGTTGTCACGCCCACGGCAGCGCTGGCCACCGTGGCGGTCACCGTCAGTACGGTGCAGCCCGATAGCGCCAGCGCAGCGAGCAGGGCCGGCAGCCATTTGACGATCTCGTTTCTTGTTTGGTGCACGGCGCCTCCCCGGTTGGCCGAATCCGTCACAGCGCGATCGACTGCAGCGATTCGAGCTTGAAGTTGTCGACCAGGTGCGGCAGCTCCAGGTAGCTCTTCGACTGCATCTCGGTCAGCCGGCTGGCGGTGCGGTAGAACTCGCTCGCCTGCATCCCCTCGGTGTAGACGTCGTCCACCTCCACCGCGCAGCTGGCCACCAGCTTGACGCGGTGGTCGTAGAACACGTCGACCAGCCAAGTCAGCCGCCGTGCCGGCGAGGCGTCATTGGCCGACAGCCTGGGAATGCTCGAGACGAACACGGTATGGTATTCGCCGGCGATGTCGAGGTAGTCGGTCTGCGAGCGCGGGCCGCCGCACAGCGTGGCGAAGTCGAACCAGATCACCCCCGGCGCGTGGCGCTTGGCCATCAACTTGCGTCCCTGGATCTCGACCTGGTGCGGCGACTCCGGCGCTCCGGCGGTGAGACGATCGAACATCGCCTCCATGCGCGCGTCGCTGTCGCTGCCGGCCGGTACCATGAACAAGGGCTCGCGCGTCAGCTCGCGCAGCCGGTAGTCGTTGCCGCCGTCGAGGTTGAACACGGCCAGGTTCTGTTGCAGCAGGGCGATCGCCGGCAGGAAGTTGTTGCGCTGCAGGCCGTTGGGATAGAGCTGGTCCGGCGGGTAGTTGGAGGTCAGCACCAGGATCACGCCGTGGCGGAACAGCTCGCCCAACAGGCGCGACAGGATCATCGCGTCGGCGATGTCGCTGACGTGGAACTCGTCGAAGCACAACAGCCGGGTGGTCTTGGCGATGCGCTCGGCCACCGTCACCAGTGGGTCGGTTTCCTTGCTCAACGAGCGCAGCTGGTTATGCACTTCGGCCATGAAGTGGTGGAAATGCACGCGGCGCTTGCGCCGGTAGGGCACGCAGGTGAAGAAGGCGTCCATCAGGAAGCTCTTGCCGCGCCCCACCCCGCCCCAAAAGTACAGCCCCTGCGGTACCTCGGGGCTGCGCAGGCTGCGCCCGAGGAAGCGGTCGCGCTTGGCCTTGAAGTCGACCAGCTGGTGCCACAGCGCATCGAGCATGCCGACCGCGGTGGCCTGCACCGGGTCGTTGATGAAGCCTTCCTGCTGTGAAGCGGCCTGGTACCAGGCCAAGGGGCTCATCGAGCCGTCTTTGTCGGGAGAAAAAGCGTGTTGTGCCATGCGTGCCGCGTCAGGGAGTTGGGGCGGAAAGAGCGATCGGAAGGCCGACTTCGGCCAACCCTCTCAGGGGAACAGGCCGGTGGACAGATAGCGGTCGCCGCGGTCGCAGACGATGGACACGATCACCGCGTTTTCCACTTCCTGCGACAACTGCAAGGCGGCCGCCAGCGCACCGCCGGACGACGGCCCGGCCAGGATGCCCTCGATCCGCGCCAGATCGCGCGCGGTCTGTTCGGCCTGCTGCTGCGACACCAGCATCAGCCGGTCGATGCGCGAGTAGTCGCAGATCTTCGGCAGGTATTCGTCTTCCCACTTGCGGATGCCGGGAATCTGGCTGCCCGGCTCCGGTTGCACGCCGACGATCTGGACCGCCGGGTTCATCTCCTTAAGGAAGCGGCTGGTGCCCATGATGGTGCCGGTGGTGCCCATGCTGGAGACGAAGTGTGTCACGGTGCCGGCGGTGTCGGCCCAGATTTCCGGCCCGGTGCCCTCGTAGTGCGCCAGCGGATTGTCCGGGTTGGCGAACTGGTCGAGGATGATGCCCTCGCCCGCCGCCTCCCTGCGCCGCGCCTCGTCGATGGCGGCCGGCATCGAACCCGCCTGCGGCGTCAGCACCACCTCGGCGCCATAGGCGCGCATGGTCTGCACCCGCTCGGCGCTGGAGTTGTCCGGCATCACCAGGACCATGCGGTAGCCCATCATCGCCGCCGCCATCGCCAGTGCGATGCCGGTGTTGCCGCTGGTCGGCTCGATCAGCGTATCGCCTGGCTTGATGTCGCCGCGCGCTTCGGCACGGCGGATCATCGACAGCGCCGGGCGGTCCTTGACCGAGCCCGCCGGATTGTTGCCTTCCAGCTTCACCAGGATGGTGTTGCTGGTATTGCCGGGCAGGCGCTTGAGTTTGACCAGCGGGGTGTGGCCGACGAAATCTTCCAGATGCTTGAACGTGGGCAGGGTCATGCGGGTTCTCCGTATCAGCCGATCATTATACCGGCTATCGCCGAAAAAAAATCTACGACCGTGGCGTAGGCTTGCCAGATACGGCAATCGGGGCGGAGACCCTTCATGCGATTTAATTCAATATTTTTGTAATATTAAAAACATATGATGGCGACTCACCGGGAATCACGGCAAGGGATGGCCCGTTAGACGAACAACTGTTCCCACTTTTTTTCCATAAGCGAGTCCGCCATGAAACAACGTGTTTTTGCTTCGAAACTGGTAATGGCCCTGCTGGCCGCCACCCTGCTGCCGGCCCAGTTTGCCTTGGGCGACGAGGCTTCCGATGCCGCACTGGCCGCCAAGGTCAAGGCCGCCATCGACGCCAACCCGACCCTGAAGGCTTTTGACCTGAAAGTGTCCGGCAAGAGCAACGACGTCACCATCGAAGGTAGCGTCGACGAAGGTCTGCAGATGGCCGAGGTCGGCATGATCGCCGAGAAGATCGAGGGCGTGAAGTTCGTCTTCAACAAGATCATGCCGAAAAACTGATTCTACTGCGGCCACCACCACGGCAGCCGCCGGCACCATGACAAACAGCCCGCATGCGGGCTGTTTGTCATTCAGGGTAGGGCACCGCGGCTCACTTCATCAGAGCGTCGACATACCGATCAACCCCCTGCTCCACCGACAGCATCGGCTCGGCGTAGCCGGCCTCCCGTAGCTTGCCGATGTCGGCCTGGGTGAAGCTCTGGTACTTGCCCTTGAGCGCGTCCGGAAAGGCGCTGTACTCGAGGATGCCCTGCTCGACCAGCTCGGCCAGCGTCAGCGCCGGCTTGCCCTCGTGACGGCGGCAGGCATTGACAGTGGCCACCGCCACGTCGTTGAACGGCTGCGCCCGGCCGGAGCCGAGGTTGAAGATGCCGGACTCTTCCGGGTGGTCGAGGAAGTACAGGTTGACCTTGACCACGTCTTCGACCGAGACGAAGTCGCGGCTCTGGCAGCCGTCCCCCCAGCCGTCCCAGCCGCCGAACAGCTTCACCTTGCCGGTATCGCGGTACTGGTTGAAGTTGTGGAACGCCACCGAGGCCATGCGTCCCTTGTGCTGCTCGCGCGGACCGTACACGTTGAAGTAACGGAAACCGGCTACCTGCGCGGTCAGGCCGTCCTTCATGCGCTGGCGCAGTACCTGGTCGAACAGGAACTTGGAGTAGCCGTAGACGTTGAGCGGACCTTCGAACTCGCGCTCTTCCTTGAAGGTCGTGCCGCCGCCGTATACCGCCGCGCTGGAGGCGTAGAGGAACTGGATTTCCTCGTTCTGGCAGTAGTCGAGCAAGGCCAGCGTGTACTGATAGTTGTTGTCCATCATGTACTTGCCGTCGTGGTTCATGGTGTCGGAGCAGGCCCCTTCGTGCACGATGGCCATCAGCTCGCCGTCGTACTCGCCGTCCAGCAGCAGGTCGAGGAATTCGTGCTTGTCGAGGTAGTGGCTGATCTCGCAATCGACCAGATTGCGGAACTTGTCGCCGGAAGTCAGGTTGTCCACCGCGATGATGTCGGTGATGCCGCGCCCGTTGAGCGCCTTGACGATGTTGGAGCCGATGAAGCCGGCGGCGCCGGTAACGACGATGGTCATGATGCAGTCCTTTTCAGACGAATTCTTCAGAAAGAAGAACCGGGTTCCTTGAGGAACGCCGCTTCTTCCGCGGTGCTTTCCCGCCCCAACGCGGCGTTGCGGTGGGGAAAGCGACCGAAACGTTCGATCACCGCGCGATGGCGGCAGGCGTAGTCGAGCACGCCGTCCTGGCCAGGATAGGCGGTCAGCGTTGCAAATAACCGTACCGCCTCGTCCTGGTCGGCGAGCTCTTCACTGTGCTCGAACGGCAGGTAGACGAACCCACGCGCCACCGGCGGCAAGGCCTGATCCAGTCCGGTGCTCACCACATGGCGCGCCGCGGTCAGCGCCAGCGCGTCGCTGGCGAAGGCCTCGGCCCGGCCGCGGTGCAGATTGCGCGGCAGCTGGTCGGTCAGGATCATCCAGGCCAGCCAGGCCAGCGGCGTATCGCTGGTGGGGCGCAGCCTGCCGGTCCGCGCCGCTAGCCAGAGTGGGCCGAAACGCGCGGCGATCTCGCGGTCGAAGGCGTCGCTCTTGGCGAACCATTCGCGACGCGGCCGGTTCAGCTCGGCGTCGGACACGCCGCCGAACCAGAACGTCAGCAATTGCTCGGCCCAGTCGCTCACGGCCTTACAGCGCGAACAATTCCGGCTGGGTGCACACCGCGGTGCCCAGCTTGCCGACCACGATGCCGGCGGCGGCGTTGGCCAGCGACATCGCCAGCGGCAGCTCCAGCCCGGCGGCCAGCGCCAGCCCCAGCGTGCCGATCACCGTATCGCCGGCGCCGGACACGTCGTACACCTCGCGCGCCAGCGTCGGCTGGTGTACCGCGCCCTGCGGCCGGAACAGCGTCATGCCTTCCTCGCTGCGCGTCACCAGCAGGGCGTCGAGATCCAGTTCGGCGCGCAGCGCCTCAGCCTTGGCGGTCAGCTGCTGCTCGTTCTGCCAGCTGCCGGCCACGTCCTTGAACTCGCTGCGGTTCGGGGTTAGCAGCGTGGCCCCGGCGTACTTGCTGTAATCGTCGCCCTTGGGGTCGATCAGCACCGGCTTGCCGGCGGCGCGCGCCAGTTCGATCATGCGCGCCACGTGCGTCAGGCCGCCCTTGCCGTAATCCGACAGGATCACCACATCGTGCTCGGCGACAATGGTGGCGTACTCGTCCAGCTTGTCGGCCAGAATCTCATGGCTCGGGGCATCTTCGAAGTCGAGCCGGATCAGCTGCTGCTGACGCGCCACCACGCGCAGCTTGATGGTGGTGGAGATCCCGGCGTCACGCTTGAACGAGGTGGCGATGCCATCGGCGTCCATCAGCCGCGCAAGCGCCGTGGCGGCCTCGTCGTCGCCCACCACCGACAGGATGGTGGCCTTGCCACCGAGGCCGGCGATATTGCGCGCCACATTGGCGGCACCGCCGGCACGCTCTTCCATGCGCCCGATCTTGGCCACCGGCACCGGGGCCTCCGGCGAGATGCGCGACACGTCGCCGAACCAGTAGCGGTCCAGCATCACGTCGCCCACCACCAGCACGCGCGCGCGCGCCAGCGCTTCGGCCAGCCTGGCCGGCTCCAGTCCCAGGGTCTGCAACAGTCCCGTCGTCATGGCCTTACCTCCCTATCGCCTGATAGTCGAAGCCCTGCGCACGCAGCCAGGCCGGATCGTACATATTGCGTCCATCGATGATCACCGGCGTCTTCAGCGCGCCGTGGATGGCGGTGAAGTCGGGTGCGCGGAACATCTTCCACTCGGTGACGATCAGCAAGGCGTCGGCCCCGGCGAGCGGGCTCATCATGTCCTCGGCAAAGCTCAGCCGCGGGTTGTCGCCCATCACG
>JACPUY010000257.1 GCA_016192025.1 Pseudogulbenkiania sp.
CTCCCCCTTCAGCCCCAATGTGAGCCCAAGGCGAGCCCACCGCCGCTGGTATCCGCCTGGCTGGAGGCTGGCGAGGCGCCGTGCGAACTCGCCGTTCGCTAACATCGAACGGCTCAGACAGCGCACAGCTTAAAACCTCGCCATCCACCATCCAGACGGTGCGGCGGAAGGGCGGATGAGGTCGCTCACCGCTTAGCACCAGGTAATCAGTAAGATCAGGGGTGCTTCAAGGCTTCCACAGCCGGGCCAGAAAGCCGGGGCGCACCCCGGCTTGGGCCAGCGGCACCGCCTCGATGATGTGAAAGCCGGAGTTGCGCGTCTCGCGCAATAACGGCTCGGCGTAGGGTGGGCCGTCCGCCTTGCGCAGCGCGGCCACGCGCGGCTCGTTGGCTTTTTCACGGCGGTGGGTGACGACGGCGATTTCGCCGTTGGCCAGCCGCACGCAGCTGCCCGGCGGGTAGATGCCGATCTCCTTGATCAGCAAGGCGGTGTACTGCGGGTCGAATTCGCCATAGCCGCCCTGGAACAGCTTGGCCATGATACGCGCCGCCGGTTCAGTAGAGCGGCCGGGGGAGGGAGACAGCTGCGCCGTCAGCACGTCGACCAGATGCAAGAGGTGGGCCAGCGGTTCGGTGTCATCCCGCTTCAGCCTCATCGGGTAGCCCGAGCCGTTCCGCTCTTCGTGATGCTGCTGCACCAGGGTATGCCATAGCTCGTCGTCGATGCCGGCTTCACGCAGGATGGCCGAGCTGAGCAGCGGGTGAGTGAATAGCGCCTCGCGCTGTGGCGGCGTGGCTGCAGCGTTTGCTCCGGCCAACTGGTTGTGCAGCAGGGTGACGGAGATGTTCATGGTCAGCGCCGCGCCGGTCAGCGCATGGCGTTGCGGCTCGTTGAGGCCGAGGCGTCGGCTGAGCACCGCCAGCAGGGTGGCGGCGTGCAGGGGTTGACCGCTGCCGTGATCGCGTTGCGGCACCAGCAGGATGGCAGCGAGTAGGGCGTCCGGCTGCTGGGCGGCCAATTCGTTGAGGCGCTGTATCACGCTGTGCAGGCTGTCAGCCAGGCCAGCCACGGCCAGCCCGTGCGACAGCAGTCCCTGTACCCGCTGCCCGATGAACTCCATTTCCAGCAGCGAGTTGGCGGGGCGCTGTGTTTCTTCCTGCTTGCGCAGCGCCTCGGTGCGCTCGCGCTTTTCGCGCTCGACCCGAGCCTCGACCGCGTCCTTGTCTCCCACTCCGACGTTGAGCAGCTTGTCGCGCTGCTCGCCACTGAGAACATAATGGCCTTTTTTCAGCAGCAACAAGCCATTGCTGGCATAGACGTCGACCGGCAATTCCTGCCCCACTCTGAGCAGCAGGGGGTGTAGCTTGGTCTTGTTGTCGGGGTGATCGCTCATGGCTGTGTGTCTCGCGTTGGCTGATTGCCATTGTAGCCTGCGGGGAGGCCCGCAGCTCGGCGGAATGACATTGCCCTAGTGCTTCCTCTTTTTCCACAACGCCGACAGGTACTGCGGCCGGACCCCGGCCTGGCTCAGCGATATCATGCCCACGATCTGGTATTCCTTCTGCCGGGTCTCGCGCAGCAGCGGGCCGCCGTACGCCGCACCGTCCTCCCTGCGCAAGGCGGCCACCAGCGGCTGGTCGGCGCGCTCGCGCCGGGCCACGACCACGCCGAGTTCGTGGCTGGCAAGCCGGACGAAGCTGCCCGGCGGGTAGACACCCATTTCCTTCACCAGCAGGGTGACGTACTGGCTGTCCACCTGCTGGTCGCGGTTCTGGAACAGCTGGGCCAGCGCGTTCTGCGGCAGGATGGCCTTGCGGTAGCTGCGCGGCACCAGCTTGGCGGCGGATATGTCGGCCAGGTGCAGCAGGTGGGCCAGCGGGTGGATGTCCGCGCGGTCCAGCCGCTGCGGGTAGCCGCTGCCGTCCCATTCTTCATGGTGCTGCTGCACCAGGGTGTGCCACAGCTCGTCGGTCACGCCGCATTCGCGCAGGATCGCCGAGCTGAGAAGGGGATGGCCGGCGACCTCTTCCTGCTGTTCCGGGGTCAGTGCGGTGGCCTGGCTGTACAGGTTATCCATCAGCGGGGCGATGGAGAGGTTCATGGTCAGTGCGGCGGCGATCAGTATCAGCCTGGCATCTTCCGGCGTATCCAGCCGCTTGGAGATCAGCGCGGCGAGGATGGCGGCGTGGATGCTGTGTGCCGCGGTATAGCGCTGGATCGGCAGCAGCAGCATCGACGCCAGCAAGCCGTCCGGCACCTTGTCGCACAGGCCGATCAGCCGCTCGGCCAGTTCGCGCAGTTTCAGCTCGAACATCGGCTCGGACAGCGCGCAGTTGAGCAGGTAATCGAGCGAGGGGGTGATGTGGCGCACTTCTTCGAACGGTTCGAGCAGTTCCGCCGGGCCGCCCTGTTGCTTGGCCGTGGGGTCGGGCTTGCTCTGCTGTGCCCGCTGGGTGGCCTCGAGCGAGCTGTGGGCGAGCAGGCGCTCTTTCTGCCTGTCGGTCAGGACATAATGCCCCTTGCCCAGCAGCAGGAAGCCGCTCTTGGTGTAAAGGTTGATGGGCAGTGCTTCCCCGACCTTGATGAGGCTGTCCAGCGGATTTTTTCCTGAAGACGATGCCATGCTGTTTTCGATTCTCCTCGGCTCTTCAATAAATTCAGAGTCGCTAACAAAACCCAGCGCAGCAGTCCTGGCTAGGCGCGCTGCCGCAGACAGTACAAGTAGTACGGCAAGTGTTTGCTGGGCGAATCTATCGCTGGGCAAATCTTCGATTTGCCCAGCGATAGATTCGCACGCGAGCGCAACAACGCCAGGAGGGATTTGTTAGCGGCTCTTAGGCCTGGCAAACAAGGTGGGGGGGGCTTATTTACCCGAAATGGTTTCCCATTCTTTCATCAAACGCTTGAGCGAGACAGGGTAAGGCGTTTTCAGCTCCTGGGCAAACAGGCCGACGCGCAGTTCCTCGATCTTCCAGCGGAAGTCGAGCAGGGCCGGCGATAGCTCGCCCTTGTCCTCGGCTTCGGCCAGCCGGGTTTCCCACCGCGTCCATAGCTGGCGGATCTCGGCGGCGCGCTGGCCGTCGCGCTGCGGGTTGGCCACTTGCTTGTCCATGCGCAGGCTCATCGCTTTGAGATAGCGAGGCAGCTGTGGCAGCTGGCTCCACGGCGTGGCGGACAGGAAGCCCTTGTGCACCAGCCGGCCGAGCTGCTCGGTCAATTCGCGGCCGAGCTTGTGCTTGGCAAGCTTGGGTTGCAGTGCCTGGTATTCGCCGGCGATCTGGTTGAGGTAGGAGGTCACCGCCTGGGTCACCGCCGGCAGCCGCGTGCGTGCGCGCGCTTTCTGGTCGTTGAAGGCCTTTTCGGTGCGTGGCGGTTCGTCTTCGCCGATGAAGGCGCGGTCGCAGATGCAGGCGATGGCATCAAGCAGCAGGTCGTCGACGTTGGCCACGCCGCGCAGCTGCAGGCCGAGCTGGGTCATGCCGGGCAGGCCCTTGCCGAGCTGCTTCATCTGCTCCTTGAGCTGCAGCTGCAGCAAGCGCACCACGCCCTGGCGGTGGGCGCGGCTGGCGGCGTATTCGGTGTCGTAGAGGCGGATCGCCACCTTGTCGGCTTCCAGCGTCAGCGCCGGGTAGCCGGTGAGCTGCTGGCGGCCGCGGGCGAACTGGATCGCCGCCGGCAGCTCGCCGAAGTCCCAGCTGGTGACGTCGTCGCGCTCGAACTCGGCCGAGGTGTCGCGGAAGGTCAGCTGCGCCGCCTGGCCGAACTGCTTCTGCAAGGCGAGCAGGTCGCGGCCGAGGCCGATTTCCTGCTTGCCGTCGTCGATGACGCGGAAGTTGAACATCAGATGCAGCGGCAGCGTGGACAGATCGAAGTCGTCGGTGGCCACTTTCACCCCGCCGGTTTCGCGCAGGATGAAGCGCGCCAGCTGCGGGGCGATCGGCTGGGTCGTGTCGGGGTTGGCCGACAGGAAGCGCGTGACGAAGTCCGGCACCGGTACGCAGCAGCGGCGCACCTGCTTGGGCAGGCTCTTGATCATCAGCTGCAGCTTCTCGCGGATCATGCCGGGCACCAGCCATTCGAACGGCGCCGGCTCCAGCCGGTTGAGAATGGCCAGCGGCACGTCGACGGTGACGCCGTCGAGCGGGTGGTTGGGCTCGAAGCGGTACTTCAGGCGCAGCTTGCCGTCCTCGTGTTCCAGCCATTCCGGGAACTGGTTGACGGTGACGTGCTGGGCGGCGTGGCGCATCAACTCTTCGCGCGTCAGGAACAGCAGTTTGGGGTCGCCCGGTTCGGCCTGCTTGCGCCAGGCCTCGAAGCTGGCGGAGTCGACCACCTCCGCCGGGATGCGCTCGCTGTAGAAGGCGAACAGCGCGTCTTCGTCGACCAGCACGTCCTGGCGTCGCGCCTTGTGTTCGAGTTGCTCGACCTCGCGGATCAGTTGCTGGTTGCGCTGGAAGTAGGGCGCGTTGCTGACGTAGTCCATATTGACCAGCGCGCCGCGGATGAACAGTTCGCGCGCTTCCTCCGGTGCGATGCGACCGTAGCTGACCGGGCGGCGCGGCACCAGGGTCAGGCCGTACAGCGTCACCCGTTCGCTCGCCACCACTTCGCCGCGGCTCTTTTCCCAGTGCGGGTCGAAGTAGTGGTACTTGACCAGGTGCGGGGCGAGCTTCTCGACCCACTCCGGCTCGACCTTGCCGACGCAGCGCGCGTAGAGCTTGGTGGTTTCCACCAGCTCGGCCGCCACCAGCCACTTCGGCTTGGCCTTCTTCAGCCCGGAACCGGGGAAGACGTGGAAGTGCACGCCGCGTGTGCCGAGGTAGTCGTCACTCTCCAGCGATTTCATGCCGAGGTTGCCGATCAGCCCGGTCAGCAGCGCCTGGTGCAGGCGTTCGTAGGCGACGGCGTCGAGCTGCTGGCGTTTCTTGGCGCTGAGCTGCTCGAGGTTGGTGCCCGCCTCGGCCTCGGCGTGCGCCTCGTGGCGCTGGATCAGTCCCAGCTCGGTGGCGATCTCGGCCAGCTGGCCATGCAGTTCGCGCCATTCGCGCATCCTGAGGTAGGACAGGAAGTGTTCGTGGCACAGGTTGATCAGCTGGCGGTTGGACTTCTTGTGCCGCAAGGCGTCGTGGAAGAAGTCCCACAAGTGCAGGAAGGACAGGAAGTCCGACTTGTCGTCGGCAAACTGGGCTTGCGCCCGTTCGGCCGCCTCGCGCGCCTCGAACGGCCGCTCGCGCGGGTCTTGGATGCTCAGGGCCGCGGCGATGATCAGCACCTCGCGCACGCAGCCAAAATCGCGCCCGGCCAGCAGCATGCGGCCGATCTTGGGGTCGATCGGCAGTCGTGCCAGTTCCTTGCCGATCGGCGTCAGCTCGCTCTTGTCGTCCACCGCGCCCAGTTCGGTCAGCACCTGGTAGCCGTCGGCCACCAGCCGTGACGACGGCGCCTCGAGGAAGGGGAAGTCGTCGACCCGGCCAAGGCGCAGCGCCGCCATGCGCAGGATCACCGCGGCGAGGTTGGAGCGCACGATTTCCGGGTCGGTGAAGGCGGGACGGGCGTTGAAGTCGTCCTCGCCGTAGAGCCGCACGCAGACGCCGGCCTCGACCCGGCCGCAGCGGCCGGC
>JACPUY010000264.1 GCA_016192025.1 Pseudogulbenkiania sp.
CTGGTTGCCACCTATTACGGCCAACGCTCCGGCGCCGGCCTGATCATCAGTGAAGGGGTCTTTCCTTCCGCCATGGGTAAGGGCTATGTGCGCACACCGGGTATCGAGAGCGATGCCCAAGTGGCCGCATGGAAAAAAATCACCGATGCGGTTCATGCCAACGGCGGTCGTATCTTCATGCAGGTGATGCACTGCGGTCGCATCTCGCATCCGTCACTGCTGCTGAATGACGCTCAACCGGTCGCTCCTTCCGCAATCAAGCCGGCCGGCCAAACCTGGACCGACAGTGGCTTGCAGGATTTTGTTACCCCGCGTGAACTCAGCCAGTCCAAGATCGCTGGCGTTATTGATGACTACCGCATGGCCACCCGCCGTGCCCTGGAGGCCGGTTTCGATGGCGTCGAACTGCACACTGCATCGGGCTACCTCCCAGAACAGTTCCTGTCTTCCGGCAGCAACCAGCGCCAGGATCAATATGGTGGTTCTGTAGAGAATCGCGCCCGCTTCGTACTGGATGTGCTGGCTGCGATGGTCGCAGAGGCTGGCGGAGATCGTGTTGGTATCAAGATTTCCCCGGAAATGAACTTCAATGACATCGTCGATGCCAATCCCCAGGAAACGTACACCTACCTGGTAGAGCAACTGCGTAGTCTCAATTTGGCGTACCTGCACGTCGCACTGTTCGGAGCCAAGGTCGATTACCACGCGCTGCTGCGCCCACGCTTTAATGGTGCGTACCTGATGGGTGGCGGCCTTGACCAAACTGGCGCGGAGACTGCGCTGACCGATGGCCGGGCCGATGCGGCGGTATTTGGTGGTGCATTCCTGGCCAACCCTGATTTGCCCGAGCGATTCCGCCAAGGCACCCCACTCAATACGCCTGACAAAAACACGTTCTATGCACCAGGCGCTCAGGGCTACATCGACTACCCATTCTTGAGTGGAATGAGCGCTAGCTGAGGAGCACTGTCATGAGCGAAATCGTCCAGTTGCATCGCATGAACGTCGGAGCTGGTTTCCGTGCTTATTCGCTTCGTGGAGGTGAGAAGGCCGCACCGATTGACCCCTTTCTTGGTGTCGATCACGCTTGGATGAGTGCATCAACCTTTGCACCTCACCCCCATGCTGGCTTCTCCGCCGTGTCTTACCTGTTTCTTGATTCGGAAACCGGCATCAATAACCGTGATTCGCAAGGGATGCGTAATCTCATTCGCCCAGGTGGTCTCCACTGGACGGCAGCAGGGCGTGGGATCGTACATGAGGAGGTTCCTGCCGAAATAGGCAAGACCGTCCATATGCTGCAAATCTTCGTCAATCTGGCCGTTGATCGACAGGAAGCTGAACCATTTGCGTTAAGCATTGAGCCTCAGGACGTGCCGGTTGTGCACTTGCCCGGCGTGAAAGTTCGTGTACCACTGGGTGATTTCGCTGAGGCTCGTTCTCCGCTACGTCCGCCTACGGAGGTCTGCCTGCTCGATATCTCGCTTGATGAGGAGGCCAGTCTGTCAGTACCTGTCTCTGCGGGTAACAGCGTTTTTATCATGCCGATCTTCGGGAAACTGGAGATTGACGGCCAACTCTTTGATTCCAGCGAACCGCGTCTGCCGGTGTTTCCAGCCCAGGCAACGTCGCGTGAAATTGCGCTGCAAGCGAAGCACGGTAAGGCCAAAGTCGTTCTCTTCTCCGGCTTGCCGCTACGCCAACCTGTGTATTGGCATGGACCGATAGCGCGGGCATCAGCGGAAGCGTTGAACTCAAGTATTGCGGCTTATCAAAGTGGGAAATTCGGCTCACTTTGACTCATGGAGGCTGGTCATTAGCCTTCATTCAGGGCATCTCGCCCAATAACGTTGTAAGGAGAAAATGATGACTTACGAAAACTTTAATGCCACCAATGCCGCCATGCTGTTGATTGACCATCAAGTAGGCACCATGAGCTGGGTGAAGTCGATTTCGTTTGACGAGATGAAACAGAATGCCCTGATGCTGGCACAAGCAGCCCGCATCCTTAAGATGCCGGTGGTGCTGACGTCCAGCATGGAAGAGTATGCCCAAGGCCCGCTGTTAAGCGAGCTGGAATCCATCCTTCCGGATGAATTTGCTGCCCGGGTCAAACGCTTTGGCATTGTGAACGCCATGGACGACGAGAACTTTGCCGCGGCGGTTAAAGCGACTGGGCGCAAAAAAATCATCATCGCAGGCGTTACCAACGATGTGTGCACCGTCTATCCGGCGCTTAGCCTGGTACGGGCAGGTTTCGAGGTGCAGGTCGTTGCCGATGCAGGTGGCTCCCCAACCAAAATGGCCGACGACATCGCCCTGCGTAGAATGGAACGTGCAGGCGTAACACTGACCAGCACCAACCAGTTGATTGCCGAACTTGCAGGAAGTTGGGTCACCCCAGAAGGTGGCCAGTTGATTCAGGTGTTGATGCCATCCTTGAAGGCTTGACCTTGGTCGATCCCTCTTAGCTCCGCTTAAGAGGGCCGCAAATTTGCCCTTTTAAATCGTTCATAGATTTCCAGGCTCTTGAATGGCTGCTCACTGATAAGGAGCAGCCATTTTTCATCGGAAATTTAATAGCCGTTTTGGCCGAGGAACTGCCATTCTTGGCGCTATCCGAGAATGGCGCCTCCTGACCGGTTTCTGCCGACAATGAGGGGCGGAGAGCAACTGTCAGGCCAATACACTCGGTTGTCCACCACTCAGCCATGGCGACCCATCGGAGACCCGAGCGAATCCTTCCGCATCTACCCTCAATGTCAGCGTCTGGTCGGCGGTGAGCCCGACAAAACTGTCATCGAGCCCACACCGAGTACCGCCCCGCTTATCACTCAGTAATTTCTCAGGTAGCTGTCGGTGATGCGTTTGCTGGTGCCGTCGCGGCGCATCTCGTCGAGCGCATGCTGTAACCCGGCGATGGTGGTCGTCGGCACCTTGGGGCCGCAGGCCAGGTAGTTGTCGACCTCATGAAACACCAGGACGGGCTTGATGCCGCTGACGCCGACGGTAGCCGCCATTTGCCGGCCGCCGTACAGGCTGCTGATCCACAGATCGATACGACCGGCCGCCAGCTTCTTGGGGTTCAACATATCGTCATAGACGATGTCGAGCTTGAAGCCGCCCATCTTCTCCAAAAAGGCCGTGCGCGAATCGTTGAGGTAACCGCCGATGGTATAGGGTCGTGCGTCCGCAAGGGTTTTCAGCTGTCCCTTGAAATCGGCACGGGCGAACAACGCCCATTTGGCACGCGCCAGCGGGCCCACCCATTGATACCAGGGCTCGCGCTCGGTGGTACGGGTTACCGAGAAAATGCAGGCGTCGTTCTGGTCCGTGCGCTTGACCAGATCCAGCGCGCGAGCCCACGGCACCGTGATCAGGATGCTCAACGGCACATTGGCACGGCGTCCCGCCTCGGTCAGCAGGTCGACCGAGATGCCGACGATCTTGCCGTTGGTCTGCTCGATGAAATTGAACGGTTCGTTGATTTCCGAATACAGTGTCAATGCGGCACACGGTCGCAGCAGCAGGCAGAGCACCAGGAAGAGAAAGCGCGACATACCCCCCCTCTGAAAGCAAATACCCTTACGGATATCTATAGCCGTTTTAGCCAGGGGCAGTTGGGAAGGCCGGTCACTGGTTTTGCGTGCCGTCATCGAAAAGGATAGCGCAACGATACTGCCCGGCCCTATCTGTAAGCCTCCGCGGGGCAAGCAGACCGTCGTCCTTCCGCCCCGTGGTCAACCGCCACTTAGCCGATGACCGTCAGCTTGGCGGATATCCAGATCACAGCCACCGCCAGCAGCAGCGCGAGGTGCGGCAAGATGCCGGCACGGCCGTGCGGCAACTCCATGTCCTTGCGCATCGACTCCGGAAACTGGCCCTTGTCTTGCCAGTAATGGCGGTAGATGAATACCGGCACAATCAGGAAGGTGGCGATCAAGCCGTTACGAAGCGTGTTCTCGCCCTGAAAGTTGGCGCCGGCCCCGACAAACACCAAGTCGAGGTAGCCACACAGGGCTCCGAACAACAGCAGCCAGTTGGCGCACTTGTACGGACGCGGCCAATCGGGCCGGTCGAGACGATGGATCCAGCCGGACTGCAGGTTGAGGAACACGAAGATCATGTAGCACACGTTCGAGATCGACAGCACCGCCATGTAGTTCGACATCAGCAACAGGAACAGGTTGAAGATCAGGTCGGTCCACATCGCGCGGGTCGGCGCGCCGTGCTCGTTGACGTGCGACAGGTACTTGGGCAGCCAGCCGTCAACCGAGGCCTGGTACAGCGTGCGCGACGAACCCATCATTGAGGTCATCACGATCAGCAGGATCGACAGCACCAGCATCACCACGATCACGTTGAACATCACCACGCCGCCGCCGACGAACTTGGCCATCGCCGCGCCGACCCCGGAGCCGTCGACGATGCTCGGCGCCAGCATGCCGGATAGGCCCAGTTCGCCCTGGAAGGTGAACGGCACCGCGATGAACATGAACAGGCACAGCAGGCCGGACGAGAAGATCGCCTTGAAGGTGTCCTGTTGCGGGTTCTTGAACTCGCGCGTGTAGCACACCGCAGTCTCGAAGCCGAAGGTCGACCAACAGGCGAGGAACATCGCCCCCATCGCGGTGCTGATCCCGGCGGCGTTCCAACTGCCCATCACCGCGGCGCCCGAGGCGTCGTGCGCCAGCGGCAACAGCGGCAGGAAGTTGCTCGACGGCATGTCGCCGGTGATCAGCGGCACCAGCGCAATCACCACCAGCGGCGTCAGCGACGCGATGCCGAGGATGCGCTGGGTGCGGGCGGCGGTGGAGGCGCCGCTATGCTGCAGCTTGAAGGTGATCAGCAGGAAAATGGTCCCGAGGATGAAGGTCGAATTGAGGCGCAGCGTCAAACCCTGGCTGATGAAGCCCAGGTCGAGCAGCGTCAGCTGCCAGGTGTTGATCACCGAGGCGGCAGGGAACAGACAGCTCAGCATGTAGCCGGCGGCGAGACTGGTGCCGAGGGCCAGCATCGGCGACCAGGCGATCCAGTTGCACCACACCGACACTGGGGCCACGAACTTGCTGTACCGCACCCAGCCGAGCGCGCCGTACACCGACGCGCCGCCCGACTTGTGCGGGTAAAGCCCGGAAATCTCGGCATAGGTAAAGCACTGCGCGAATCCGACCAGGATGGCCAGAATCCAGATTATCCATGCCGGCTGGCCAATGGTTGAGGACACGCCACCAATGGTGAACAGCACGCCAGCGGGCACGCCGCTGGTCACCCAGAATGCATCTTTCCAGGTCAGGTTGCGATGCAGGTCGTGGCTTTGCCCAGACGCGTACGCACGGGCACCACCTGCTGCAGTGAAAGGCAGCGCTTCTTCTTGCAAACTCACACTACTTCTCCTTCTGGTACTGCAATTCATGGGTTGGCCTACAAAGCGCAGGCACAGACCCTTGCTGCCTGTAATGGCAGTCCTTTTTTTATGCAGGGAAATTTAGCTGGCTTTCCTCATTCATCGGCAGCCAACTAACGCCAAGGCAAACCACGCTGCCGGCCATCTGAATTCCAGCTTGTCAGGCACAGTGCGATGCGCTCAGTGGTGGCAGGGCAATAGTTTGCACCGGTACCGTTGTAAGGCATGCGGCAAAACCTTTCTTGTCCTTACCGGTACATCACTAGCCAAATTGCGTCATCGTGACGGGTGACTCCACTGCGCCCGTCCTTGATTGAGGAAGCTGCCGAGGATAGCCGAACATGTCGAGACGCAGCCGAACCCGGCCAAGCGGACGGCTCAAACGCCGTTTAGTCTTTACCAGATTGCGAGCCACCGGTCGCGCCAAAGCCGTGGCGTTGGGCATTCGGAGCAAACATCATGAGACGGGAAGCGTCGAAGCGTTGGCGCGCCGAAACTGATAGAGTCCACGGCCGGTTTCCGAATTCAGCCTGTTATCATAAATTGACCACTAACGATAACCCTCAACTTTGCGATAGGCTGGAGCGCTTTGGAACGTAGCCGCCTCCGGTCAGCCCTCTCATGCGATACAACCTGACAAGCCTGGAGCTCTTCGTCGCCGTGGCGGAAGAGCGCAATCTCACCAAGGCGGCCACGCGCTGCCATCTCGCCACGTCGGCGGTCAGCAAGCGCATCACCGAGCTGGAGGACCAAGTCGGCTCGCCGCTGTTCGTGCGCTATCCGCGCGGCGTGGGGCTGACGCCGGCCGGGCAGTCGATGCTGCACCATGCGCGCCAGCTGTTCCAGACCATGCAGCAGATGGACGACGAACTGAGCGAATACGCGGCGGGGATCAAGGGCCATGTGCGCATCCACGCGATCACCTCGGCACTGGTGCAGTTCCTGCCGGACGATCTGGAAGCGTTCATACAGCGCTACCCCCTGATCAAGTTCGACATCGAGGAGCGCGTCGGCGCGGCGATCATTCGCGCGGTGGCGGACGGCCGCGCCGATATCGGCATCTTCGCCCGTCATACCCCATCGCAAGGCCTGCAGGTTTTCCCCTACCGCAACGACGAACTGGTGCTTGCCATACCACGTGAGCACCCGCTCGCTAAAGCCGGCAGCGTCACGTTTGGCGAGGCGCTGGCTTACGAGTTTGTCGGGCCACATCTGGAAAGCTCGCTGCATGCGCTGATCTCCGCCAAGGCCAAGGAGGCCGGGCAGACGGTGCGCCAGCGCATCCGCGTCAGCAGTTTCGACTGCATGTGCCGGATGGTGGCGGCCCGGCTCGGCATCGCCATCCTGCCGCGCACCATCGTCGCCCAGCATCTGCCTGCGCTGCCGCTCGAGCTGGTGGCGCTGAACGAGGAATGGGCGCGGCGCGAATTGATCATCGGCGTGCGCGATTTCGACAGCTTGCCCGCTACTGCCCGCGCCTTGGTCGACCAACTGCGCGCGCCGGGCTGATCCCCCTTGGCGCCAAGCTATCGTTCTCCAAACGCGAACGATAGCTTGGCGACATACCAATTTTCACTCCTCGGGGTGGCTCCTACCATTACAAACAGAGAGGCGCTGACGTGGCTACGGCGGCGCCCAGTCATCTGTTTGCAGGAGTCGCCACCCCATGTCTTGTCTAGCCCCGCCGCAGTTGCTCAACCATCTCGAGGTTCAGGGCCAGCGCTACGCCTATGTCGATCTCGCCAGAATTCTTGCTGCGGACGAACTGGCACGCCTGCCGTATTCGATTCGTGTGCTACTGGAGAACGTCGCGCGCCGTTCGCCCGAGGCCTTGCCGCCATTTCTTGCCCGGGTGCGCGGCGAGGGACCGGACTGCCCGGCTTGTGAGGTACCGTTCTACCCGAACCGTTTGATGCTGCACGACACCACCTGTCTGCCGGCGATGGCGGATCTCGCCGGCATGCGCGACGCCGTCGCGGAGCTGGGCGGCGACCCTGCCGCGCTGAACCCGACTATTCCCGTGGTGCTCACCATCGATCATTCCGTGATCGTCGAACGCTACGCCAAGCCGGACGCGATCGAGGTCAACCTCGACATCGACTACCGGCGCAATACCGAGCGCTACCGCTTCATCAAGTGGGCGCAACGGAGCGTGGCCAACTTCCGTGTAGTACCGCCCGGTACCGGCATCATCCACCAGGTGAACATGGAGTCGCTCGGCCAAGTGGTGTGGCAAGGCCAGACCGCCGACGGCGAGCCGCTGCTGCACCCGGACGACATGGTCGCCACCGACAGTCATACGCCGATGATCAACGCCATCGGCATTCTGGGCTGGGGGGTGGGCGGCCTGGAAGGTCAGGCCGCCATGCTCGGCGAGCCGGTACCCATCGTCTTCCCCGAGGTAGTCGGAGTGCGCGTGACCGGCGCGCTACGCCCCGGCGTCACCGCCACCGATCTGGCGCTGCACCTGACCGAGCTGTTGCGGCGGCGCGGCGTGGTGAACAAGTTCGTCGAGTTCTGCGGGCAGGGGCTGGACACGCTCGACTGGGGCGCACGCGGCACCATCGCCAACATGGCGCCCGAATACGGCGCCACCGTGGTGTACTTCCCGTTCGATGACATCACGCTGGATTATCTGCGGCTGACCGGCCGCAGCGCTGAGCATTGCGAGCGCGTGGTGACCTATTTGCAGGCCCAGCGCTTGTACCGTGACAAGGGTGCTGCGGAGCCGGTGTTCGACGCGGTGATCGAGCTCGATCTCGCCACCGTGGCCCCCTGCATGGCCGGGCCCTACCTGCCGCACCAGCGCCAGCCTTTGGCGGGCGTGCCGCAGAGCTTCTGCGATGAGGTGGTCAAGAGGCATGCGCGCGATCTGCAAGCGCGTTTCGACGAACCCGATTTCGGCGAGCCGATCACCCACGGCGCCGTGGTGCTGGCGGCGATCACCAGCTGCACCAACACCGCCAACCCCTACCTGATGCTGCAGGCCGGCCTGTTGGCACGTAACGCGCGCCGGCGCGGGCTGAAGGTCAAGCCCTGGGTGAAGACCTCGTTGTCGCCCGGCTCGCGTGTGGTGTCCGACTACCTGCAGGCCGCCGGTCTGATGCCCGATCTGGAAGCACTTGGCTTTCATGTGGTGGGCTTCGGCTGCATGACCTGCATCGGCAGCTCCGGCGCGCTGGAACCGCATGTAGAGAAGATGGTGGACGAAGGCCTGCTCAGCGCCGGCGTGCTGTCCGGCAACCGCAACTTCGAGGGACGCGTCAACCCGAAGCTGGCCGGCGGCTATCTGGCTTCGCCGCCGCTGGTAGTGGCCTACGCCATCGCCGGCAGCGTGATGAACGACATCGAGACCACTCCGCTCGGGCAGGATGAAGCCGGCCGCCCGGTCTATCTGCGCGACATCTGGCCGAGCGACGAGGAAGTGGCCGCGCGGGTGAAAGAATCGGTACGCGCCGACTTCTTCACCGAACGCGCCAAGACGCTGTGGGCCGGCACGCACCACTGGCAACAGCTGTCGGCCGAGGGCAGCGTCCGCTTCGGCTGGGACGAGCGCTCGACCTATCTGCGCCGGCCGCGCTATACCGAGCAGATTCCGCCGCAACAGGCCGGCGAGCTGTCGATCCACGACGCGCGCGCCTTCCTGGTGTTCGGCGACAACATCACCACCGACCACATCTCGCCGGTCGGCACCATCCCGCGCGACAGTGCCGCCGGGCACTGGCTGCTCGAGCGCGGCGAAGCTGTGGAAGACCTCAACCAGTATTCGACCCGTCGCAGCAACCACGAGGTGATGCTGCGCGGCGCCTTCACCACACGCAACCTGCGCAACCGGCTGCTCGGTGAGGCCAATCCGCCGGACGGCGCACGCGCCTGGAACGCCGACTGCAGCGCCGTACTGCCGGTGTACCAGGCAGCCCACTCCTACGCCGAGGCCGGCACCCCACTGGTGGTGTTCGCCGGCGTCAACTACGGTGCCGGCTCCAGCCGCGACTGGGCGGCCAAGGCACAGGCGCTGCTGGGCGTGCGCGCCGTGGTGGCGAAGAGCTTCGAGCGCATCCACCGCAGCAACCTGATCGGCATGGGCGTGCTGCCGCTCGAATTCCTGCCCGGCGACGGCATTGATGCCTATGCCTTGTGCGGCGACGAGCAGTTGCACTTCTCGGGTCTGGACCCCCTGGCGGTGGGCAGCAACCCGGTTGAGCTGCATATCGTGCGCGCGGATGGCACTGCCACTGCCATTGCTCTGCGCCTGCGCATCGACTCGCGCCAGGAACTGGAATACCTGCGCCACGGCGGCATCCTGCCTTACGTGCTGCGCAAGCAACTCACCACAAGCCAAGCCTGAACCAGAGGAATTCACGAATGAATACCACCAATATCTGCGACCGCCTCGGCGAGCGCGCCCCGTTCCTGTCGCCGGCCTTTCAGAACTACGGCGGCAAACCGAGCTTCCACGGCGAGGCCGTCACCATCAAGTGCTTCGAGGACAGCTCGCGCGTCAAGGAGCTGATCACCACGCCGGGGCACGGCAAGGTGATGGTGATCGACGCCGGTGCCAGCCCGCGCTGTGCAGTGCTGGGCGACGTCAGCGCCAAGATCGCCCTCGATAACGGCTGGGAAGGCTTCATCATCCACGGCTACATGCGCGATGTGGCGGCGATCTCAGCCATGCCGCTCGGCGTGCGTGCGCTCGGCGTGGTGCCGCGCGGCTCGACCCGCCGTGGAGAAGGTGTAACTGGCGTGGCGGTCGATCTCGGCGGCGTGGTGTGCCAGCCCGGCGATCGCGTGTTCGCCGACGAGAACGGCATCGTCGTGGTCCGCCAGGAAGACCGCGCCGAACTGGAGCGGTAGCAGACCCGACGACTGCGAAAAACAATAATGAAAGAGGAGAGCCAACGTGTCCGAATCCACAACTAACCCGGCCCCGCCGGCCGGCGAGGAACCTCAGCTATCACGCCGGCGCGCGCTGCAGCAACTGGCCGTGGTGGCCACCGCCGCCATCGCCGTACCGGCACAGGCCGCCACGCTGACCCACGGCGAGTCAGCCAATCAAAAAACAAGGAACCCCACGATGTTTGCTTATGTCGGCTGCCGCACCACGCGCGAACGCAACGCGCGCGGCAACGGAATCAATGTCTACCGCATGGACGGCGCCACCGGCGCATGGACCCATGTCCAGCGGGTCGACAACCTGATCAACCCGTCGTTTCTCGCGTTCGACCAGACGCAACGCTACCTCTACACCGTGCACGGCGATCAGAGCGAGGTCAGCGCCTTTCGCATCGAAGCCGACAGCGGCGAACTGACCTTCCTCAACCGGCAGAACACCGGCGGCAAAAACCCGGTCCATCTGGCCTCCGACCCGAGCAACCGCTTCCTGGTGATCCCGAACTACGGCAGCGGCACGCTGGCACTGCTGCCGCGTAACGCGGACGGCTCGTTGGGCGCACTCGCCGACCTGGTGGAACTGCCCGGCAAGCCGGGGCCGCACCGCGTGGAG
Organism: Pseudogulbenkiania sp.; assembly: GCA_016192025.1. GTDB lineage: Bacteria > Pseudomonadota > Gammaproteobacteria > Burkholderiales > Chromobacteriaceae > Pseudogulbenkiania. Next base: position 10,911 of record JACPUY010000264.1, read on the forward strand.
CAGCCGCATGCGCGGCCGCACTTCAGCCCGTTCGATCCGAAGGGGCGCTTCATCGTCGTGCCCGACAAGGGCCTCGACAAGGTGTTCAGCTACCGGTTGGACGCCACGGCCGGCAAGCTGCTGCCCGCCGAAACGCCGTTCGTCGAGGCGCGCGAAACCTCCGGGCCGCGCCACATCGCCTTCCATCCGCGCCTGCCGATGACGTACGTGGCCAACGAGCTCGATTCGACCGTTACCAGCTATCACTACGACGAGGCAAGCGGCCGCCTGACGCCGCGCCAGATCCTGTCGGCACTGCCCGCCAGCTTCACCGGCAACAGCCGCGCCTCCGAGATCGAGGTCGACCCTGCCGGCCGCTTCGTCTACGCGTCCAACCGCGGGCACGACAGCATCGCCATCTTCGCCGTCGACGCCACGAGCGGCCTGCTGTCGTTCGTCGCCGTCGAGCCGACGCAAGGCCGCACGCCGCGCTTCTTCGCGCTCGATCCAAGCGGCCGCTTCCTGTACGTGGCCAACGAGGACAGCGACAGCATCGTCACCTTCAGCGTCGATCCGCATAGCGGCCGTCTGCGCCCCACCGGTCAGGTGATTCATACCGGCAGCCCGGTGTGCATCGTGTTCTCTCAGCAGCTTGCCCAAGCCTGATGGATTGCTTAACACGCTGATCCCGCAGCGTTACATAAACGGGTACTACAAGAGGAGCAAGGTTGTGAAACATGAAACCCAGCAGCAAGAAGCTGCCATCGTCCGCAAAGTGATGTGGCGGATCATTCCGTTCACCTTTTTGCTGTACATCGTCTCTTATCTGGACCGCGCCAATATCGGCTACGCCGCTTTGCAGATGAACAAGGAGCTGGCGATCTCGAGCGAGGCGTTCGGCTTCATCTCCGGCATTTTCTTCATCGGCTACTTCCTGTTCGAAGTGCCCAGCAACATCGCGTTGGCCAAGTTCGGTGCGCGCCGCTGGATTGCGCGCATTCTGATCTCGTGGGGCGTGGTGGCGGCGCTGACCGCTTCGCACAGAGCGCCGAACAGTTGTACGTACTGCGCTTCCTGCTCGGCGTGGCCGAGGCGGGCTTCTTCCCCGGCATCATCGTCTACCTGACCTACTGGTTCCGGGCCAAGGAGTTGGCCACCACGGTGGCGCTGTTCACCGCCGCCATCCCGGTCTCTTACGTGATCGGCGCGCCGCTGAGCACCTGGATCATGGATAACGTGCACTCCCTGGGCTATAGCGGCTGGCGCTGGATGGTGTTCCTGGAAGGGGCTCCTGCCATTCTGCTGGGCTTCGCCTGTTACTTCCTGCTGACCGAGAAGCCGCAGGATGCCAAGTGGCTGACCCCGTCCGAACGCGACTGGCTGGTGGGCGAACTGGAGCAGGATCGCAAGGCCAAGCCGCACGTGAAGCACCTCTCCACTATGCAGGCGATGACCAATCCGAAAGTGCTTTATCTGTCGTTCATCTACTTCGTGTACCAGTGCGGCAGCCTGGGGACCGGCTACTGGATGCCGCAGATCATCAAGGGCTTCTCGGGCAAGCTGTCCAACACAGAGATCGGCCTGATCGCGATGGTGCCCTATATCGTCGCCACCGTCGGCATGATCTGGTGGTCGCGCCGTTCCGACCGCACCGGCGAGCGCAAGCTGCATTCGGCGCTGCCGCTGGCGCTGGCCGGCGTCGCCATGCTGGGCGCCGCCTCCTTTGCCAATCCTGTGCTGTCCATGCTGATGATCACGCTGGCGCTGACCGGTCTGTATGCCTTCAAGGCACCGTTCTGGGCCCTGCCGACGCTGTTCCTGTCCCGCTCCACCACCCCCATCTCGGTCGCGGTCATCAATTCCATCGGCAACCTGGGCGGTTACGTCGGCCCTTCCGTCATCGGCCTGATCAAGGGCGCGACTGGCCAAGCCAAGGCCGGTCTGTTGTTCCTCAGCCTTCTCATCCTGGTGTCGTTCGTGATGACGATCGTGATGCGGTTCCAGCAGGAGGGGAACAAGGCAGGGGACGTTGAAGGCGTGGAAAGGCGTACAGGCACCCCTGTTTAAGCACATGGATCGCGCCGCAGGGGGGTGCATCACGACAAGAACCGACCCTTGTCATCCCCCCGGGTTTTACCCGCCAGCTTTCTCCCCCACAACGCTGGCCAAGGGAGATAAGCCGGCGGCGTTCGCGGCAAGAATGGACCACCCGTTTTGAGGCATCACCTCCCAGTCTGCCTCGATCTTTCGGTACCTTCGGGTGCCTTTTTTTTCGCGCTCCGCCATGGACAAGGCAGATCAAACCCTTTGGCCAAAAATTGGCCTGTGGCTGGAGAACGGTTCAGCCATGGCGCCAGGCCCTGCGCTCAAACCAGCATCAGAATTCATGGAAATTGCCATAGCACCGCTTCTTCCATAACATCAGGCTATGGAAAAAGACCGTTTCACCAGCCGCATCCGGCTGCGCCATCTGCATTGTTTCGTCGCCGTGGCCCAGGAGCAGAACCTGGGGCGTGCCGCCGCGCGTCTGATGTTGAGCCAGCCGGCGGTTTCGAAGACCCTGGCCGAGCTGGAAGAGATCGCCGGCGCCCGGCTGTTCGAGCGCGGCCGGCTGGGGGCGACGCTGACGGAGGACGGCGAAGCGTTTCTGGTGCATGCGGTCGCGGTGCTCGACACCCTGGGCGCGGCGGGGCGCGCCATGAGCAAGCATGAAGCGCCGTCCCCGACCCTGCTGCGTGTCGGTGCCCTGCCCACTGTGGCGATCGACCTGCTGCCGCTGGCGCTGGGCGAGTTTCGCGCCAACCGCCCGCACACCTCGGTACAGGTGCAGACCGCCGCCAACGCCCCGCTCTTGGCCAGCCTCAAGGCGGGTGAATACGACCTGGCGATCGGCCGCATGGCCGACCCGGAAATGATGGTCGGCTTGAGTTTCGAACTGCTCTACGTCGAGCCGATGATCATGGTGACCCGGCCCGGCCACCCGCTGTTGGCGAACGAGACGCCCTCGCTCGAGGCGGTGCTGGACTACCCGCTGATCGTCTCGCCCAAGGGCACGATTCCGCGCCACAACACCGAGAGTTTTCTGCAGTCGCGCGGGTTGCGTCTGCCCGAGAGCCTGGTGGAAACCTTATCGGTGTCGCTGGCGCGGCTCATGGCGCTGCGCTTCGATTACGTGTGGTTCATTTCGGCGGGGGCCGTGCGCGACGACCTGGAACGGGGCCTGCTCGCTCGCCTGCCCCTGGCCACGGGCGGCACCGAGGAGCCGGTGGGCTTGCTGACGCGCAGCGAGGGACGGCTGTCGGTCCCGGCCCAAGAACTGATCGCCACGATCCGGGAATCGGCGGCGCGGCAACGGGAGCGCCTGAAGGGCCAAGAATAAGCCCCCGCCGGGCAGCACGGAGGCTCCCGACGGGGGCTTCATTATTATTAGTCGTTGCCGCTGCGCGGCGTGTCGCCCGACAGCGCGATCTCGTTGACCGGCGCCGGGGCCGCTTCGGCCCGTTTCGCCAGCAGCTTGCCGACCACCACGACGAATACCGCACCGGCCGCGGCCGAGACGTAGTGCAGCCAGTGCGGCGCCTCGGCCAGGTGCGGCTTGACCATCACGTCGCCCAGCACCATGTCGCCAGCGATCCAACCCAGCAAGGCCGCGCCCAGCGTGATCACTACCGGGAAGCGGTCCATCAGCTTGAGCACGAACTGGCTGCCCCAGACGATGATCGGGATGCTGATGAGAATACCGAACGCCACCAGGCCCAGTTCTCCCTTGGCCGCGCCGGCCACGGCGATGACGTTGTCCAGGCTCATCACCGCGTCGGCCACGATGATGGTCTTGATGGCACCGAGCAGGTTGGCGCTGCCTTCGACGTTGGCGTGGCCGTCGTCATCCTCCGGCTGCAACAGCTTGACACCGATCCACAGCAAGAGCAGCGCGCCGACCACCTTCAGGAACGGCAGCGCCAGCAGC
>JACPUY010000260.1 GCA_016192025.1 Pseudogulbenkiania sp.
CCAGCACCTCGGCGACGAAATCGTGGGCGTCGAAGTGCTCGCCCTTGAGCGCCACGAACAGGTCGCCCGGCTGCACTGCGCGGCTGTCGGTGACCACCCGGGCCACCTCGGCATCGGCACCGACGAGCTGGCCGCCGGCCAGTTGCGCCACCTCAGACAGCGTCAGCATCGTGCACCTCGCTCCAGACGGTGAGCGCCTCTTCGGCGACGCGGAAGTCCGAGAACGGCTGCTTCACGCCGCCGATGTCCTGGTATTCCTCGTGTCCCTTGCCGGCCACCAGCACGATGTCGCCGGCGCGCGCCGCGGCAATCGACCAGCGGATGGCGGCGGCGCGGTCGGCCTCGACGTGGCCGGCACCGCCCATGCCGGCACGGATGTCGGCGATGATGGCGAGCGGGTCTTCGCTGCGCGGGTTGTCGCTGGTCACCACCGCGACGTCGGCGATCTTGCCGGCGATGGCGCCCATCATCGGCCGCTTGCCCTTGTCGCGGTCGCCGCCGCAGCCGAACACGCAGTAGAGCGTGCTGCCGGCCGGGCGGATCTCGGCCAGCGTGGCCAGCGCCTTGTCCAGTGCGTCCGGGGTGTGGGCATAGTCGATCACCACCAGCGGCTCGTGGCCGCCGCCGAGGCGCTGCATGCGCCCGCGCGCCGGCTGGATACGGCCCAGCACTGCGGCCGCATCCTTCAGCGCCACGCCGTTGACGCACAGCGTGGCGAGACAGGCGAGCAGGTTGGCGGCGTTGAAGCGGCCCAGCAGGGCGCTGCGCAGTTCCACCTCGCCCCACGGTGTGGTTACCGTCATCTGCAGGCCGTCGAGGTTGGCGGCAAGGCTCAGCGGGCGCACGTCGCCCTGCTCCAGTCCATAGCTCACCACGGCGGTCAGCTTGCGGTCGATGCCGGCGGCCAATTCGCGGCCGAACGCGTCGTCGACATTGATCACCGCATGGCGCAGCCCTTCCCAGTGGAATAGCCGCGCCTTGGAGGCGCCGTACTCTTCCATCGAACCGTGGTAGTCGAGGTGGTCGCGGGTCAGATTGGTGAACACGGCGGTGGCGAAACTTACCCCGTTGACGCGGTACTGGTCGAGCCCGTGCGAGGACACCTCCATGGTCACCACGTCGGCTCCCTGGCGCTTGTACTCGGCCAGCTTCTGCTGCACCGTCACCGGGTCCGGCGTGGTATGGGTGGTATCGGTCAAGGCGCCGTAAAAGCCGTTGCCGACGGTACCGATCAGTGCCGCCTTGTGCGCCAAGATCGAGAACGCCTGCGCCAGCCAGTGCGAGATCGAGGTCTTGCCGTTGGTGCCGGTGATGCCGATCACCGTCATGGCACGGCTCGGATGGCCGTAGGCATGACTGGCGACGATGCCGGCGCGTGCGCGCAGCTGCGGCACCGCCAGGTTGGGCACGGTCCAGGCCGGATTCCAGGCGAAGCCGTCGGCCGGGTCCCACAGCACCGCGGCAGCGCCGTTGGCCAGCGCCATCGGGATAAACTGGCGGCCGTCGGTATACTCGCCGCGGCAAGCCAGGAACACGTCACCGGGCAACACGCGGCGGCTGTCCGTCTCGACGCGCTTGAGCGGCAGGCCCAAGGCATCGAGCTCGGCCGGATCCCAGTCCGGCAGCGGGGTCAACAGACTCTTCATGTATCTTCTCGTATCTCCGGTACCTGGTTGACCGGAAGCAATGAATTGTTGGAGGGAGCGTCGGGCTCGACCCCCATGATGCGCAGCGACCCGGCCATAATGTTGGAGAAGGCCGGACCGGCCACCGAACCGCCGTAGTAACTGCCGGCACCGGGCTCATCGATCATCACCGCCACGATCAGGCGCGGCCTGGTCGCCGGGGCGAAGCCGATGAACAAGCCGATGTGCTTGTCGGCCTGGTAACCGCCGTTGACCAGCTTGCGCGCCGTGCCGCTCTTGCCGCCGACGTTGTAGCCCAGTACCTGCGCCCGCATGCCGGTACCGCCGGTCTGCGTCACCGTCATCATCATCTCGCGCATCTTGCGCGCCGACTCCGGGGAAATGATCGGCTTGGCCGGCAACGGCGTGGCGAGCCGGGTCAGCGACACCGGCAGCAGCGCACCGTTGTTGGTGAAGATGGTGTAGGCCCGCGCCATCTGCAGCAGGCTGACCGACACCCCATAGCCGAACGACATGGTGGCTTGCTCGATCGGGCGCCAGCCCTGCCAGTTGCGCAGCCGGCCGGCCACTTCGCCCGGGAAACCGGCGTGCACGCTGCGGCCGAAACCAGCCTGGTCGTAGAACGTCCACATCTGTTCCGGCGAGAACATCAGCGCCACCTTGGAAGCGCCGACGTTGGACGACTTCTGAATCACCTCGGTCAGCGTCATCGCATCCTTGGGATGCGAGTCGCGTACCCGGGCCGGACCGATCATGTACGGTTTGGTGTCGAACACCATGTTCGGGCGGACCTTGCCGGCATCAAGCGCCATGGCGATCGGAAACGGCTTCATCGTCGAGCCCGGTTCGAACATGTCGATCACCGCGCGGTTGCGACGGCGTTCCGGTTCCAGTTCCTTGCGGTTGTTCGGATTGAAGGTGGGCACGTTGGCCAGCGCCAGCAGCTCGCCCGTCTTGCCGTCCAGCACCACCACGCTGCCTGCCTTGGCCTTATTGACCTCCACCGCCGCCGCCAGTTCGCGATAAGCGAGATACTGGATACGCTGGTCGATCGCCAGGTTCAGCATCTGGCCGTTTTTCGGCTGCTCGATCGCCGCCACGTCCTCGATGATGTGACCGCGCCTATCCTTCAGCACCACGCGCCGCCCGCTCTTGCCGGCGAGCATCTTCTCGCGCGCCAGTTCCAGCCCCTCCTGGCCGCGGCCGTCGACGCCGGTAAAGCCGATCAGGTGGGCCATGCTCTCGCCGGCCGGGTAGAAGCGGCGGAACTCCTGTTGCTTGGCGATACCGGGAATGCCCAGCGCCATCACCTTGTCGGCCAGTTCCGGGCTGATCTGGCGCTTGAGGTAGACGAACTCGCGCTTGCGGTCGGACAGCTTGCCGTCCAGTTCTGCCGGTCCCAGTTCCAACAGCCGCGCCAGCTCGCGCAGCTTGGCCGGCGGCACCGGCTCCATGTCGGCCGGACTGGCCCAGATGGTCTGCACCGGCGAGCTGATCGCCAGCGGCTCGCCGTTGCGGTCGGCGATCACCCCGCGGTTGGCCTCCAGCACCAACGCCCGGCGGAAACGCGCCTCGCCCTGGTTCTGCAGGAAGTCCTGCTGCACCACCTGCAGGTAGACGGCGCGCCCGATCAGGGCCAGGAACAGCAGCGCCAGCGCCAGCAGCACCAAACGCACACGCCCTGGCGTCATGCGCAGGGCGGGGCTGGCTTTCGGGGCACGCTGGTGCATCGAATAGACGCGCATCAGGTCCCCCCCACTGGCGCAACCACCTGGACCTGGCGCTGGTCTGGTGTCTGCATGGAGAGCCGCAGGGCGGCGGTTTTTTCGATCAGCGCGTGCGCCCCCCAGGTACTCTGCTCCAACAGCAGCTGGCCGTATTCGACCTCCAGCTGCTTGGCCGACTTCTGCTCGCGTTCCAGATTGCCGTACAGCTGGCGCGACACGTGCTGCGAGGTCACCACGGACCACGCGCACAGCACCAGGATGCCCAGCAAAATGGCGTTGAGCTTGTTCACACCGTTCCCTCGCGCCAGGCGCCGGCGGTACGCTCGGCGACGCGCATGATGGCGCTGCGTGCACGCGGGTTGGCCTTGACCTCTTCTTCACCGGCGCGCACCGGCTTGCCGATGGTTGACAGCGGCGGCTGTGGCAGGTCGGCACTGCGCACCATCACCCAGCTCGGCAGCTTGGCGTCGCTGCTGGCGTCACGGATGAAGTTCTTGACGATGCGGTCTTCCAGCGAGTGGAAGCTGATCACGGCGAGACGGCCGCCTTTGGCCAGCCTTTGCGCGGCCTGCGGCAGCACCGCCTTCAGCTCTTCCAGTTCGCGGTTGATGTAGATGCGGATGGCCTGGAACGTCCGCGTCGCGGGGTCTTGACCCGGTTCGCGAGTACGGACGTTCTGCCCAACGAGCTGGGCGAGCTGACGCGTGGTCTGGAGGGGAGCGAGCTCCCGTTGCGCAACAATGGCTGTTGCGATCTTGCGAGCAAACCGCTCTTCACCATAAGTCTTGATGACCTCCCTGATGTCTTCTTCGGCGGCCGTAGCCAGCCATTCCGCCGCGGTCAGGCCGCGGCTGGTATCCATGCGCATGTCGAGCGGCGCGTCGAAACGAAAGCTGAAGCCGCGCCGCGCGTCGTCGATCTGCGGCGACGACACGCCCAGATCCATCAGCACGCCGTCGACATGCTCGATGCCGAGCCGGTCCAGCTCGCGCGCCAGCGTTTCGAGGCCCTCGTGCACCAGCGTGAAGCGCGGGTCTTCGACGGCCAGCCGCTCGCCGGCGGCGATGGCTTC
>JACPUY010000261.1 GCA_016192025.1 Pseudogulbenkiania sp.
ACGGGAGCGCGAGCGGGGCGACGGGGATCGGGTCCGAGGCTTTGCTATAGTTTCAGGGGCAGCAGGCGAACGTCGGGGTGGATCATGGCACGCCAGCCTGCCCGGCATCGCATCCCCGTCAGCAGCAGGAGGCCACCATGTACCCGACCCTACGCGACGTCATCCTCGACAAGGCGCTGGAACTGGGCGAGTCCAAGGGCTGGGAGGCGGTGCGGCTCTACGACGTGGCCACGGCGCTGGGCATCACGCTCGACGAGGTACGCCAGCATTACCGCCAAAAGGATGACCTGGCCGAGGCCTGGCTCGACCGCGCCGACGCGGCCCTGCTTGCGGCCGGCGCCGATCCGGCCATCGCCGCCTTGCCGGTGCCGCAACGCCTGACCGAACTGCTGATGGCCTGGCTGTCCGTGCTGTCCCGGCACAAGACCGTTACCGTCGGCATGCTCGGCTACAAGGCCGAGTTCGGCCATGTCCACCTGCAGGCCGGTGCGCTGCTGCGCGTGAGCCGCACCGTGCAATGGCTGCGCGAAGCGGCGCGGCTGGAGGCGAGCGGGATGGCGCGCATCGTCGAGGAGGTGGGGCTGAGCAGCCTGTTCCTGGCGACGATCGGCTACTGGCTGCTGGACCGCAGCGCCGATCTGGCCGACACCCGTGCCTTTCTCACGCGCCAGCTGGACTGCGCCGGCCGCTTGGGCTGCTGGCGCTGATGGACACCGTCAGCCACGCCCTGCTGGGCGCGGTGCTGGGCGGGGCGGTGGCGCGTGGGTCCGAGCGCCGCACCGCGATGATGGTGGGCGCATTGGCGGCGGCGTTCCCTGACATCGATTTTGCGCTGTTGCTGCTCGATCCCTATCGTTTCCATACCGAATGGCATCGCGGGCCCACCCATTCGCTGGTGCTGCTGCCGCTATGGACGGCGCTGCTGGCCTGGCTGCTGCGCCGCCGCAGCGGGCTGCCGTTCCCCCGCCTGGCTGCGTTCTGCGCGCTGGCGCTGGCGTCGCACATCGGCGCGGACTGGATCACTGCCTACGGCATCCAGCTGTTCTACCCCTTGTCCCGCTACCGTGCCGGCGCGAGCCTGATCTTCGTGATCGACCCGTGGTTCAGCGCCATCGTCGGCCTCGGCTCCCTGCTGGCGTGGCGCTGGCGCGCGGCGGCCTGGCTGGCGCTTGCCGTGCTGGCGGGCTATCTGGGGTGGCTGGCACAGCTGAAGGGCGAGGTGCTGGCGCAGGGGCTGGCAGCATTGCGGGCGCAGGGGCTGGCCAATGCGCAGCTGGCGGCCTATCCCCAGCCGCTGTCGCCGCGCCATTGGTTGCTGATCGCGCAGCGCGGCGACCGCTACCACCTTGCCCGCGTGCGGCTGGACACCCGGCCCGGCGGCGTGCCGTGGCCGGGGCTGAGCGAGGCCTACCGTCCGCTTGGCCAGTGGCGCTGGCAGACGCTGCCGCGCTTCGGCTCGGCCGAGGCGTACATGCTGTGGCAGCTCCCGCAGCTAGATCCGTTCCGCCGCTTCGCCGCCCATCCCTACGTGTACCGTCGCGACGCGGACGGCGCCTGCTACTGGTACAGCGACCTGGTGTTCACCCTGCCGGGGCAGCCCCCGCCGTTCCGCTACGGCCTGTGCCGCGATGGCCGGGGTGGCTGGCGCCTGGCCGGGCTGAGGATGGGCAGCGTGAACGGGCGCTACTGGGTGGAGTGAGCGGGGGAGGGCCGGCTGGCAATTTGCTATATTGCTATGGCATGCCCGCGTGGCCGGGCCTACCGCCACGCTGCCGACTAACGCACCGTCAACTTGATCGGCTTGCTGCGGGCCGATCGTCTTCAGCATGAGGAGCGGCGATGGAACTGAACCGAGGTCTGCTGAACGAGGCGGCGGCCAGCGGGTTGATCAGCGAGCAGCAGGCGGAGCGGCTGTGGCAGTTCTTCCGCGAGCGCAGCCACGACACACCGAGCTTCCGCGTCACGCACATCCTGTATTACTTCGGCGGCCTGATTGCCATCGGCGCCATGAGCCTGTTCATGACCCTGGGCTGGGAGCGCTTCGGTGGCTGGGGGCTGCTGCTGATCACGCTGGCCTACGCCGCGGCCGGCATCGGGCTGACGGAATACCTGTTGCGACGCCGTCACCTGTCGATTCCGGCCGGCATCACCGCCACCTTCGTCGTCGTGCTCACCCCGCTGGCCGTCTATGGCCTGCAGCAGGCGCTGGGCTGGTGGGCCGGCGATCGAACCTACCGCGACTATCACGTCTTCATCGACTGGCGCTGGATGATGATGGAACTGGCCACGCTCGCCGCTGGCGCCGTCGCTCTGTGGCGCTACCGGGTGCCCTTTTTGGTGATGCCGATCGCCGTCACGCTGTGGTATTTGAGCATGGACCTGACGCCGTTCCTGTCCGGCGACCTGGACGCGGACTGGGAGCTGCGCAAGTTGGTGTCGCTGTGGTTCGGCCTCTCAGTGCTGCTGCTGGCCTTCTGGGTCGACATCCGCAGCCGCCACGACCAGGATTTCGCCTTCTGGCTCTACCTGTTCGGCATGCTGGCGTTCTGGTGCGGGCTGTCGCTGTTGCGCTCGGACAGCGAACTGGGCAAGTTCGTCTACCTGTGCATCAACCTGGTGCTGATCGCCGTCGGCGCGGTGCTGTCGCGCCGGGTGTTCGTGGTGTTCGGCGGGCTGGGCGCGGCGGGCTACCTCGGCCATCTGGCCTACGACGTGTTCAAGGACAGTATGCTGTTTCCGTTCGTGCTGACGCTGCTCGGACTGGGCGTGATCTATCTCGGTATCGTCTGGCAGAGGCACGAGGCGGCGATCAGCCAGCTGCTGCGCAAACCGTTGCCGCTGCCCTTGCGCGAGCTGATCGAACGGCGGCATTGAGGCGGCGGTGCGGAGCTCGCCGCCAGCTGTACCGGGTGAGTGACGATGGGTTTGGCCAAGCTTGGACGGAGGGAATAGGCCCCGGCAGTGTCCGGGGCCTTTGCTATATTTTCAGGGCGCACGAGCGCCGTCCTGCCTGCTGTCGAGGTACTTCCTCTTTCGTGCGTCCTCTGCCGGCCGCCGTGCCGGCCTCCCGACTGAACGTACAAGGAGAAAGAACCATGAGTTCGAACGTCATTTTCTTCGGCTGGAACCGCTCGCTGCCGGGGCGCGAACGGCTCAGCGCCGAGCATTTCCAGCAGTTCGTGCAGTACCTCGCCGGCTTGCAGCAAGGCGGCAGCATCGCCAGCTTCGAGCCGGTATTCCTCGAACCGCACGGCGGCGACCTGAACGGCTTCTTCCTGATCCGCGGCGAGCCGGCCAAGCTCGATGCGTTGCTGGCCAGCGACGAATGGGTGACGCACATGACCCGCGCCATGCTGCATCTGGATGGCTCCGGCGTGGCACGCGGGCTGACCGGCGAACTGGTCAACGAACGCATGGCCTTGTGGACCGGACTGCTGCCGTCGTCCTGACGGTCTGTTTCCTCGATGACCAAACTCAGCGGCCGGCCTGCTCCACCGCCAGCTCTCCCACCCGCGCCAGCGCCGCCAGGAAGCGCTCGTCCAGCGGCTGGCAGCACGACAGCCGCAGCGCGTTGCGGTAGCGGCCGCCGGGCGAGTACAGCGGGCCGGGCGAGATGCTGATGCGCTCGGCGATGGCGGCGTGGAACAGCGCCACGGTGTCGCACTGCTCCGGCAACTCCACCCACAACAGGAAGCCGCCGGAGGGGCGGGTGGCGCGGGTGCCGGCGGGGAAGTGGTCGGCGATCAGCGCGCGCACCTTGTCGACGTGGACGGCGTAACGGCGCTTGAGCGCGCGCAGGTGGTGGTCGTAGCCGCCCGATTCCAGGAACAGCCCCAGCGTCTCGCTCAGCACCAGCGGCTCGGCGATCGAGGTGGCGAACTTCAGCTTGCGGATGGCCTCGGTGAAGCGGCCGCCCTCCATCCAGCCGACGCGGAAGTCCGGCGCCAGCGTCTTGGTGTAGCTGGCGCAGACGATCACCCAGCCGTCGCGGTCGAAGGCCTTGACCGCCGGCTGCAGCGAATCGGCGAACTGCAATTCGGCGTACAGCGCATCCTCGATCAGCGGCACGCGGTACTGGTTGACCAGCGCCGCCAGCCGTTTCTTGTTTTCCAGCGGCATGGTGCAGCCCAGCGGGTTGTGCACGTTGGGCATGGCGATGAGGGCGTTGAGGCGGCCCTCGGCCAGCAGCAGTTCCAGCGCGTCCAGCGACAGCCCCTGCTGCGGGTCGGTAGGAATCTCCACTGCCTTCAACCCGAGGCTGGCGAACAGCGGCAACAGGTTGAAGTAGGTCGGCGATTCGATGCCGACGGTGTCGCCATGGCGGGTGACGGCGCGCAGCGCCAGCTGCAGCGCCTCCATGCAGCCGTGGGTGAGGATGATGTCGTCCGGTTGCAGTGCCATGCCCAGCTCCAGCCCGCGCCGGGCGATCTGGGTGCGCAGCCGCTCCGAGCCGGGCGGCAGCGCGTAGGTGCTGACCAGTCCGGGGTTCTTGCGTAGCAGCTGGCCCATCAGCCGTGCCAGTTTGGCGCCGGGGTAAAACTCGCCGCCGCGCGGGCAGGCCAGTGCCATGTCGATGTAGCCGGGTGTCTGCTGCGCCTTGAGCGAGGCGCCGATCAGGTCCAGCACCGCGCCGTCGGTGCCGCGTGCCGGGCCGGCGGCCTGCGCGGCGCGGCGCGCGGGCAGCGGCAGCCGCGAGCGCACGTAGTAGCCCGATTGCGGCCGCGCTTCGATCAGGCCGCGGTCTTCCAGTACGCGGTAGGCCGCCACCACGGTGTTGAGGCTGAGCCGGCGGCTCTCGGCGGTGCGCCGCACCGATGGCAGGCGCGAGCCGGGCGGCAGCGTGCCGCGGCTGATCGCCAGCGACAGGTCTTCCGCCAGTTGCTGGTACAGGGTGAGGTTGGCCGAAGCGAGCGTTTCCATGGCGGGGCAGGGTCGTAGACGGTGACAGTGTCAATGATAGGCGAAGGAGACAGCCGGGCGGAAGCGAAAACTGTCACCATGACAATTTGTAATTGTTGCAGCTGTATCACTTGGCGGGTGCTGGTTAGCATGATGGGCAGAACCATTCATGAAGGAGCGCCGCCATGCTCGAACTGCCCTTGCTGACCTATTTCGCCGTGATGTCGATCACTCCCGGTCCCAACAACCTGATGCTGGCCGCTTCCGGCGTCAACTTCGGTTTCCGCCGCACCGTGCCGCACATGCTCGGCATCAGCCTGGGCGTGGCGCTGCAACTGTTCCTCACCGCCGCCTTGCTGGCCTACGTGCTGAACGGCCTGAGCTCGTTGCGCCTGCCGCTCGGCGTGGCCGGCTGTCTCTACCTGCTGTGGCTGTCCTGGTGCATCCTGCGCGCCGGCCGTCCCGAGGCCGATAGTGAAGCCCGGCCGCTGGGCTTCTTCGGCGCCGCGCTGTTCCAGTGGCTCAACCCCAAGGCCTGGGTGATGGTGATCAACACCTCCATCCTGTTCGCGCCGAAGGCCGGCCAGGTGTTGTGGGCGGCGGCGCTCCTGAGCCTGGCTTGCGCGCTGGTGAACCTGCCCTGTATCGGGGTGTGGGCCTGGACCGGCGATCGGCTGCGCCGCTGGCTGGATGGCGAGCGCGCGCGGCAAGCGTTCAACACCGTGATGGCCGTGCTGATGGCCGGCACCGCGCTGTGGCTGCTGGCCGATGAAATCCGCCACGCCGGCGTGCTGTGAACGATGTCCGTTTTTGGCAGGGTGTTGTCCCGCCATGGCCTCGTGGGGCGGGTCAGCGATCGTTAAGCTGAGGGCTGTTTCCCACTGGAGTAAAGCCTATGAGCACCCCGAAGACCGCCCTGCTGGTGATCGACGTCCAGCAATCCTTCCTCCATCGCCCGTACTGGGACGAGGCCGAGCTGCCGGCGTTCCGCCACCATCTGCAGGCCTTGATCGCCGGTGCCGAGGCGCGCGGCGTGCCGGTGGTCAACATCCTGCACGAGGATGGCGACGGCCCGTTTTCCGCTGCCTCCGGGCTGGTCAAGCCGCTCGACTGGCTGACCCACACGCCCGCCGCCACCTTCGTCAAGCACGTGCACAACGCCATCATCGGTTCGGGCCTGCGGGAGTGGCTGGACGAGCGCGGCATCACTCGGCTGGTGATCAGCGGCATCCGCACCGAGCAGTGCTGCGAAACCACCACCCGCGTGGCGTCCGATCTCGGTTACGAGGTGGATTTCGTCACCGATGCCACGCTCACCTTCGCCATGACGCACCCGGTCAGCGGCCGCACCTACAGTGCCGCCGAGATCCGCGAGAAGACTGAACTGGTGCTGACCGGCCGTTTCGCCACCATTGTCGGCGTCGATGTGGCGCTGGTGCGGATGGAGGGCTGAGCCATGGAGCAGAACGTGTTTCGACCAAGCCCTTACCACGCCCGGCCGCTGGCCGCCCGCGGCGTGCTGCCGGCACCGGGCGGCTGGCGCCTCAAGCTGTATGACATCGCCTACGACAGCCTGCCGCTGGACGAAGCCCGCTTCGCCGCCGGGGTGGAGGGCGCGCTGGCTGGGCTGCCGCAGCCGGCGCTGACGGCGCAGCGTCCCGGCGTCGGCGCGCTGATCCGCCACGCCGGGCGCGGCATGGACTATCTGGTGTTAGTCTATTGGGATAACGAGAACGAGTGCCTGGTGCGCGTCTGGGTGCGCGACGAGGGCGGCTGGCGCGCGGCGAGTGCCGAGTCGTTCTGCGTGTGGGATCTACAGGTGATCTGGCACGAGCGCGAGGCCTGCGTGCGCCACCTGTTGGCCGACGCACCGGACCCGGACGGGTATCTCGCCGATACCCTGTGAGCAATCGACTGGAGGCAACATGCCGTTGACCGACATTGCCCAGGCGCTGGCCATCGTGCTGGTGTGGGGCGTCAATTTCGTGGTGATCAAGTGGGGCGTGGCCGATGTGCCGCCGCTGTTGTTGGGCGCGCTGCGCTTCACGCTGGCGGCGTTGCCGGCGGTGCTGCTGGTGCGCCGACCGGCGCTGCCGTGGCGCTGGCTGGCGGTCTATGCGCTGACCGTCGGCGTCGGCCAGTTCGGCCTGTTGTTCTCCGCCATCAAGTTCGGCATGCCGGCCGGCCTCGCCTCGGTGGTGTTGCAGGCGCAGGCCTTCTTCACGCTGCTGTTGGCCTCGCTGGTGCTCGGCGAGCGCTGGCGGGCGGCGCAACTGGCCGGCCTGCTGTGCGCGCTGGCCGGGCTGGTGCTGATCGGCATCGGCAAGGGCGGCAGCATGAGCGCGATCGGCTTCGCGCTGACCGTGGCGGCGGCGCTGAGCTGGGCTGCTTCCAACGTGGTGGTGCGGCTGATGGGTCGCGCCGGCTACCGGGTCGAGCCGCTCGGGCTGGTGGTGTGGTCGAGCCTGATCCCGCCCGTGCCGTTCCTGTTGCTGTCGTGGTGGCTGGAGGGCGGGGAGCGCATCGCCGCTGCGCTGGGTCATTTCTCGCTGTCGTCGCTGCTGGCCGTGGCCTATCTCGCCTTCGTCGCGACGCTGTTCGGCTACGGCTTGTGGAGCCGGCTGCTGGCGCGCCATGCCGCCAACAAGGTGGCGCCGTTTTCGCTCTTGGTACCGGTGGTGGGGCTGATCGCGGCCAGCCTGCTCTTGGGCGAGCGGCTGACGCTGTGGCAGGCCGCCGGCAGCCTGCTGTTGCTGGGTGGGCTGGCGGTCAATGTGCTGGGCGAGCGCTTGCGGGACTATTGGCGCCAGCGGGAGGCGGCCCGTGCGTGAAATCTGTTTCGTGCTGACGCCGGGCTTCCTGCTGCTCGACCTGGCCGGGCCGGCCGAGGCGTTCCGCATCGCCAACCAGTTCGGCGCCGAGTTCACCTTGCGCTACCTTGGCGTCGGCGACAGCGTCACGTCCTCGCTGGGCTTGCTGCTGGGCGGCATCGAGCCGCTGCCCGACAACCTGGCCGACGGCACGCTGGTGGTGATTCCCGGCGTGACCGGTTCGGCCGAGGTGTACGACCGCGACGAGGCGCGCCAGATCGCGCGCTGGCTGGCCACCCGCCTCGACCCGCGCCGCCACCTGCTGGCCACGGTTTGCTCCGGCGCCTTGCTGGCGGCACGCGCCGGCCTGCTCGGCGGGCGCGACTGCACCACTCATCACGTGCATCTCGAGCACTTGCGTCAGTTCGACCCGAGCGCCAGGGTGCGTGAAAACCGCGTATTCGTCGAGGACGGCCCGGTGTTCAGCAGCGCCGGGGTCACCGCCGGCATCGATCTGGCGCTGCACCTGATCGGCCGGCTCACGACCCCTGAGCTGGCGCGCGACGTGGCGCGCCACATGGTGGTGTACTTCCGCCGCTCGCCGCAGGACCCGGAGCTGTCGCCCTGGCTCAGCCACCGCAACCACCTGCACCCGGCGGTGCACCGCGCGCAGGACCTGATCGCCGGCGAGCCGGAGCAGGGCTGGAGCGTGGACACCTTGGCCGAAGCGGTGCACGTCAGCCCGCGCCACCTGGCGCGGCTGTTCCGCCAGCACGCCGGGGTGTCGGTGCACGACTACCAGCAGCAGATCAGGCTGGCGCGGGCGCGGCAATGGCTCGCCGCCGGCCTGTCGCGCGAGAAGGCGGCGCTGTCGGCCGGCTTCTCCTCGGCGCGGCAGTTGGGGCGGGCCGAACGGCAAGGGACAGCGTAAACTCGCGCGGCCGGCTCAAGTTTTTTGCCGGATGGCCGATAAGCGAGTTGACGCTCCATGACGTTGATTCTTACCATCCCGTCAAAACAACCCTTGGTAATCGCCATGAAACCTGCCCTGATGCTACGCCTCTCCGTGTTGACCCTGGTGTTCGGCCTGAGCGCCTGCGCCGCGCCGCGCCAGCCGGCGGCCGCTGCCGGCAGCGAGCCGATGAGCGGTACCGGTTACGTCGGGGCCGGCATCGAACCGGAAGCGCCCAAGGTGGTGGTCAAGGAGGTGAACCCGTACCAGCCGGTCACCATCCGCGTCATCGGCGTCGGCGCGCCGCCCATCAGCACCACCCTGAGTCCGTCGCAGCGCAAGCTGTTGGGACTGCGCGCCGCCAAGCTCGACGCCTTCCGCGCCATCGCCGAAGAAGTGCAGGGCATGAAGCTGGTCGGCAACAGTGCAGTGTCCAACATGCTGGCCACCAACGACGCCTTCCGCACCTACGTCGACGCCTACCTGCGCGGCGTGAAGATCCTGTCCAACACCATGGCGCCGGACGGCACCACCGAGGCGGTGGCGGAAATCGTGCTCGATAACGACTTCTACCGCGAGTACAAGAAGGCGCTGGAGCGCAGCGGCAGCGTGATGAAGGCGGCGCAGCAAAGCGCGGTGGACGGCATCGCCTGCACCGACGGCAATTGCGGCGCCAGCCGTTACGACAGCAACTATTACGTAGCCCAGTGATGAAGCGTCTGCGTCGAACTAGCCTCCTTGCCGCCCTCGTGGCGGCATTTGTTTTGCCGCTGCCGTCTGCCTCGGCGGCCAAGCTCTTCGGCACCGGCATCGCCACGCTCGACAGCGGCGTGCCGGCGGCGCGCGAGATGGCCATCCAGGACGCCATCCGCCAGGCGGCGTTGGCGCAGGGCGCCAGCCTGCAGTCGACCGAGTACGCCCAGGCCGGGCAGGTCAGCGACGCCACCCGGCTTACGGCCGCGCCGCTGTCCGGCAAGGTGACGGTGCTGCGCGAGTACCAGCGCGACGGCCTGTACTACGTCGAGGTGGAGGTCGACACCGAGGGTGTGCGGGCCGGCAGCCAGCACTGTGCTCCGCCCGGCGGGAAGGCGCTGCGGCGGCGCGTGGTGACCACCTATTTCAACGTCGAACATGTCGCCGACGCCTCCGACATGCCTGAACTGGCCACGCAGTTGCCGGCCGAGCTGGCACGCCGGCTGGCGGTGGGCGGTCCGTTCATGGCCAGCGCCGCGGGCCGGGTGTCGGTGCTGACCGACCCGCGCCTGACCGAGCCGCAGGCCGGTGTCGAAACGGTGCGCGAGATCGGGCGGCGCGAGGGCGCGCAGTTCGTGCTGGCCGGGCGGGTGCTGGATACCGCAGTCTCCGGCAGCGGGGTACGCGCCTCGCTGTTCGACGGTGACCGTGGCGGCGAGCAGGGGGTGTTCTACAATGGCCCGTTCTCGGGCCTGTTGGGCGGTGCCGTCCGCTACCGGCCGACTGCGCGCCAGTTCGATATCGAGGTCTGGGTCTACGATGCCTTGAGCGGGGCCTTGCTGGCCAATCACCGGCTGAGCGGCACCGGCACCGGCCAGGTGGCGCCACCGGCGCCGCGGCCGTTCGGTTCGGTGGCGTTCTGGCACAGCGACTACGGCCGCGCCGTGGACACGCTGCTCGACCAGGCGACCGGCAAGGTCACCGATACCCTCGCCTGTATCCCGTTTGCCGCCCGGGTGGCTCGGGTCGACGCCGGCAAGCGGGTCTACCTCAATGCCGGTGGTCTCTCCGGCTTGGCTGTGGGCGACCGCCTGCTGGTCTACAAGCCGCAGCCGGCCAGCCCGCTGCGCGGTGCCGGAACCGTTGGCGAACTGGGCATCGCCGAAGCGCTGTCCGGCACCGTGGTGCTGACCCAGGTGCAGCCGGGGCTGTCGATCGGCGTGATGCAGAATGCCCGGCTCGCCGTGGAAGAGGGCGATTACCTGCGCTTTCTGCCGCCGCGTTAGGGCGCCGCTGCAATCGGTTTGTCCTGTATCAAACTTTTCTGCCGGTTGAGTTGATAATGATTATCGACCTGTATATAGTACACGGTTGATAGCGATTCTCACTCATATTTGACTGGATAGGAGTTCGATCTTGAAGAAGCAGCTGATGTTTGCCGCGGTACTGGCGGCGTTTGCCGGTTCGGCCATGGCGGAAGAAATCGTGGTCTACAGTGCGCGTGCCGAACAACTGGTCAAGCCGCTGATCGATGCCTACAAGAAGGAAACCGGCGTCGACGTGAAACTGGTCTCCGACAAGGAAGGCCCGCTGATGGAGCGCATGCGCGCCGAAGGCAGCAACAGCCCGGCCGACATCCTGCTGACCGTGGACGCCGGCAACCTGTGGCAAGCGTCCAAGATGGGCCTGTTCAAGCCGATCAAGTCCAAGGTGCTGGACGCCAACGTGCCGGCCCACCTGCGCGACCCGAAGAACGAATGGTTCGGCCTGTCCATCCGTGCCCGCACCATCTTCTACAACACCCAGAAAGTGAAGCCGGCGCAGCTGTCCAGCTACGAAGACCTGGCCGATCCGAAGTGGAAGGGCAAGCTGTGCCTGCGTACTTCCAAGAAGGTGTACAACCAGTCGCTGGTGGCGATGATGCTGAGCGAGCAGGGTCCGGCGAAGACCGAGAAGATCGTGCGCGGCTGGGTCGACAACCTGGCCACCGACGTGTTCCCGGACGACACCAAGATGCTGGAGGCGATCGGTGCCGGCCAGTGTGACGTCGGCATCGCCAATACCTACTACTACGGCCGCCTGATGGAGAAGAGCCCGAACCTGCCGATCGGCATCTTCTGGGCCAACCAGAAGGGCAAGGGCACCCACGTGAACGTCTCCGGCGCCGGCGTGGCCAAGTACGCCAGGAACGAGCAGGGCGCGGTCAAATTCATCGAATGGCTGTCGTCCGACAAGGCGCAGAACCTGTTCGCCGACGTCAACATGGAGTTCCCGGTCAACCCGAAAGTGAAGCCGGACCCGAAAGTGGCGGCTTGGGGCAACTTCAAGCACAACCTGATCAACGTCTCCAACGCCGGTGCCAAGCAGGCCGAGGCGGTGATGCTGATGGACCGCGTCGGCTACAAGTAAGCCTGACGGCAGTCGGATCGCAAAAAAACCGGCGGGAGACCCCTGCCGGTTTTTTGCCTTTGTAGCAGCCGTTTGCGCTATCACAGTGTCCATTGCGCTGCTTTCGCTTCATAATTGCAAGCTTTTATCATTCACTGATCGTCTTCATGCTGTCTTCTGCGCGTCGCTGGCGACCCGTGGCTGCCCTGGTCAGCCTCGTTACCGTCATTCCGCTCTCGGTCATCCTGGCGGCCCTGGCCTCGCCGGACGGGGCGGTCTGGGCTCATCTGCAGCACTACCTGTTGCCCGAACTGCTGCGCAATACCTTTTGGCTGGTGCTGGGGGTTGGCAGCGGGGTGCTGCTCATCGGCGTGCCGCTGGCCTGGCTGGCCGCTCTCTACGAGTTTCCCGGCCGGCGCTTCTTCAACTGGGCGCTGATGCTGCCGCTGGCGATGCCGGCCTACGTCATGGCGTTTTCCCAGCTCGGCCTGTTCGACTTCACCGGCCCGCTACAGAGCTGGCTGCGCGCCACCACCGGCGATTCCAGCTGGGTGCCGTCGATCCGTTCCACCGGCGGCGTGGTGCTGGTCATGACGCTGGCGTTCTACCCCTACGTCTACCTGCTGGCACGCAACGCCTTTGCCAGCATGGGGCGGCGCGCGCTGGAAGTGGGGCAGTCGTTCGGGCTGTCGCGCGCCCAGGGTTTCTGGCACGTGGCGCTGCCGATGGCGCGGCCGTGGATCATCGGCGGCATGACGCTGGCGCTGATGGAAACGCTGGCCGATTTCGGCACCGTCGCCATCTTCAATTACGACACCTTCACCTCGGCCATCTACAAGGCCTGGTTCAGCCTGTTTTCACTGTCCTCGGCCAAGCAACTGGCGTCACTGCTGGTGTTGATGGTGTTCGTGCTGGTGTGGCTGGAGCAGCGCGCGCGTGGGCGTCGCGCCTATACCCAGACCGGTCGCGCAGCACCCTTGCCGCGCTTGAGGCTCGCCGGCTGGCAGCGCTGGAGTGCCACGCTGTGGGCCGGCCTGGTGCTGCTGCTGGCCTTCGTGCTGCCCTTCGGCCAGCTGTTGTGGTGGGCCTGGCAGGTGGGGGCGGAGGACTTCAACGCCGACCTGTTCGGTTATGCCCTGCGCTCGGTGCTGTTGTCGCTGATGGCCGCTGCCGCCGTGGCACTGGTGGCGCTGGCGCTGGCCTACGCGCAGCGACGTGATCCGCATGCGGCCACACGCTTCCTGGCGCGGCTGGCGACGCTCGGCTACGCCGTGCCCGGTACAGTGCTGGCGGTAGGGGTGTTCGTGCCGGTGGCCTGGCTCGACAACCTGCTGATCGGCTGGCTCGACGGTGCGCTCGGCAGCGGCGTCACTTCCATTCTCAAGGGGACGCTGCTGGTGATGCTGCTGGCCTACGTGTCGCGCTTCCTGGCGGTCGGCCATTCCGCCATTGACACGGCGATGGGGCGCATCACCCGTAGCCAGGAGGAGGCGGCGCGCAACCTCGGCTATTCTGGCTGGCGCCTGCTGCGCCACGTGCACCTGCCGCTGTTGAAGGGCGGGCTGTTCACCGCCGTGCTGATGGTGTTCGTTGACGTGATGAAGGAGATGCCGATTACGCTGATGACCCGTCCGTACGACTGGGACACCCTGGCCGTGCGGGTGTTTTCCTTTACCACCGAGGGGCAGTGGGAACACGCCGCGCTGCCGGCGGTAGCCATCGTGCTGGCCGGGCTGTTGCCGGTCATCGTGCTGTCCCGTCAGAAAGATCACGCCTGAATCATGAGTGCACTGCTTGAATTCGATTCCGTCAGCCAGGCCTACGGTACCACCACGGTGGTCGAGGCGATGAGCTTCGCGCTGCAGAAGGGCGAGATCGCCTGCCTGGTGGGCAGCTCCGGCTGCGGCAAGACCACGGTGCTGCGCTGCATCGCCGGCTTCGAGCCGGTGACGGGCGGCGAGATCCGCCTTGACGGCACCGTCATCAGCCGCCGCGACTACCTGTGCCCGGCGCACGAACGGCACATCGGCATGGTGTTCCAGGACTACGCGCTGTTCCCGCACCTGACCGTGGCCGGCAACGTCGCCTTCGGCTTGCGTGCGCTGGGGCGCGACACCTGCACGGTACGCGTGCAGGAGATGCTCGAGGTGGTCGGCCTTGCCGGGCTGGCCAAGTCCTACCAGCACGAATTGTCCGGTGGCCAGCAGCAGCGCGTGGCGCTGGCGCGCGCGCTGGCGCCACGCCCACGCCTGTTGCTGATGGACGAGCCGTTTTCCAACCTTGACGTGGACCTGCGCGAACGCTTGTCGCGTGAGGTGCGCGACATCCTCAAGCACGAGGGCACCACCGCCATCCTGGTCACGCACGACCAGAACGAGGCGTTCGCCATGGCCGACCAGGTCGGGGTGATGCAGGGCGGGCGGCTCTTGCAGTGGGACACGCCGTACCGGCTCTACCACGAGCCGGCCACGCGCTACGTCGCCGACTTCATCGGCCAGGGGGTGTTCCTGCCCGGCCGGGTCAGCGGGCCGCAATGCATCAGTATGGAGATCGGCGAGTTCTGCGGCATGTTGCCGCTGGGCTTCGAGGTGGGCGACCGGGTAGACGTGCTGCTGCGCCCGGACGACGTGCAGCACGACGACGCCAGTCCGATGACGGCCACGGTGGAGTCCAAGGTGTTCCGCGGCGCCGAGTTCCACTACACGCTGGTGCTGCCATCTGGCCAGCGTGTGCTGGCGCAGGTGCCGAGCCACCACAACCATCCGGTCGGCGAGCCGATCGGCATCCGGCTGGAGCTGGATCACCTGATCGCCTTCAAGCATCAATAATCACGCCGGGCAACAACAAAAAGTAAAAAAAAGGCGGGCTGAAGAGTATCTTCAGCCCGCCTTTTGCTGTTGCAAACGGTGCGGGAAATCAGCCCGCCAGCCAGGTGCCCGGATGGCGTTCCAGCCAGTTGCGGATCGCCCTGGCATCGCTGATCCGTGCCGACGGCGCGCCGGCGGCCAATAGCACGATGATCAGCGGCTGCGAACCGACCGTGGTCTGCAGCACCATGCAGCGGCCGGCTTCCTGGATATAACCGGTCTTCTGCAGCGATATGTCCCAGTCCCCCTCGCGCACCAGAGAGTTGCTGTTCTTGTAGTGCAGCAGCCGGCGCGAGCCCGAGACCACTTCATGTGCCTGCGTGGTGGAGAAGACGCGGATCAGCGGATAGCCGTTGGCGGCCTTGACCATGCGCGCCAGGTCCATCGGGGTTGCCATATTGCGTACTTCGAGGCCGGTCGGGTCGTAGAAAATCGTGTTGAGCATGCCAAGTGCGCGCGCCTTGCGGTTCATCTGTGCGACAAAGGCCTGGGTACCGCCGGGGTAGGTGCGCGCCAGCGCGGCGGCGGCGCGGTTCTCCGACGACATCAGCGCCAAGAGCAGCATCTCGCGGCGCGGCAGCGTGGTGCCCACGGCCAGCCGCGACGAGGTGTTCTTCAGCCGGTCGATCTCGCTCTCGGTGACGGTGATCGGCTCGTCCATCGGCAAGCCGGCATCCAGTATGACCATGGCGGTCATCAGCTTGGTGATCGACGCGATCGGCAGCGGCTGATCGGTATTCTTCTGGTACAAGGCTTCGCCATTGGCGCCGTTGAGCACCAGCACCGAATGCGAGTTCAGGCGTGGCGCGCTCGGCATGTTGGCGGCGACCTGAATGCCATGTATTCCCGGGCTGTCGGCCTCGGCGGCAAACGGCAGGGCCAATGCGGCGGCCACCAGCCAACCCGCAAAATTCCTCAACATTATCAACTACTCCCGTACGTCATAGAGGGGTGGAACGAATACTTTTATTTTAAACAATCCGCCGTAGCCTTGTGACGGTAAATTGCCAAAAAATACTGACCCGTCAGCATCTCGAGAGTTTCTGGCCGCACTCTTGTAAAATGAACGTCTCAAGCGCCCAGACCGAGAGCAGCATGATCGTCACCTTCCCCGACAGTCCGTTCAAGCTCCATCAGCCTTTTCCGCCCGCCGGTGACCAGCCCGTCGCCATCGAACAACTGGTGGAGGGCCTGTCCGACGGCCTGTCCTACCAGACCCTGCTCGGCGTGACCGGCTCCGGCAAGACCTTCACCATGGCCAACGTTATCGCCCGCACCGGGCGGCCGGCCATCATCATGGCGCACAACAAGACGCTGGCGGCGCAACTGTATTCCGAAATGCGCGAGTTCTTCCCCGAGAGCGCGGTCGAGTACTTCGTTTCCTACTACGACTACTACCAGCCGGAAGCCTACGTTCCCAGCCGCGACCTGTTCATCGAGAAAGATTCCAGCATCAACGAGCACATCGAGCAGATGCGCTTGTCCGCCACCAAGAGCCTGCTGGAACGCCCCGACTGCGTGATCGTCGCCACGGTGTCGGCGATCTACGGTATTGGCGACCCGTCCGACTACCACCAGATGATCCTGCATCTGAAGGAGGGCGAGACCATTCCGCAGCGCGACGTCATCTCGCGCCTGGTGACCATGCAGTACGAGCGTAACGACATCGACTTCACGCGCGGCACCTTCCGCGTGCGCGGCGACGTGATCGACATCTTCCCGGCGGAAAGCGCCGAGCTGGCCTTGCGCGTCAGTCTGTTCGACGACGAGCTGGAAACGCTGACGCTGTTCGATCCGCTGACCGGTGTCACCAAGCAAAGAGTGGGCCGGTTCACGGTGTTTCCGTCCAGCCACTACGTCACCCCGCGCGACACCGTGCTGCGCGCCTGCGAAAAGATCAAGCTGGAACTGCGCGAGCGCGTCGAGTTCTACCAGCATGAAGGCAAGCTGGTGGAGGCGCAGCGCATCGAGCAGCGCACCCGTTTCGATCTCGAAATGCTGTACGAGATGGGCTTCTGCAAGGGCATCGAGAACTACTCGCGGCACTTTTCCGGGCGCGGCCCGGGCGAGCCGCCGCCGACTCTGATCGACTACCTGCCGAAAAACGCGCTGATGTTCATCGACGAAAGCCACGTCACCATTCCGCAGATCGGCGGCATGTACAAGGGCGACCGCGCACGCAAGGTCAACCTGGTCGACTACGGTTTCCGCCTGCCGTCGGCGGTGGACAACCGCCCGCTCAAGTTCGAGGAATTCGAGCGCATGATGCCGCAGACGGTGTTCGTCTCGGCCACCCCGGCCGACTACGAGGCCGGGCACGCCGGCCAGGTGGTCGAGCAGGTGGTGCGTCCCACCGGCCTGGTCGACCCCGAGATCGAGATCCGCCCGGTCGCGAGCCAGGTCGACGACCTGCTGTCCGAGATCAGCGTGCGGGTCGGGCGCAACGAGCGCGTGCTGGTCACCACGCTGACCAAGCGCATGGCCGAGCAACTGGCCGACTACTACACCGAGCACGGCATCAAGGTGCGCTACCTGCACTCCGACATCGATACCGTCGAGCGCGTCGAGATCATCCGCGACCTGCGGCTGGGCATGTTCGACGTGCTGATCGGCATCAACCTGCTGCGCGAGGGGCGGGACATCCCCGAGGTGTCGCTGGTGGCCATCCTCGACGCCGACAAGGAAGGTTTCCTGCGTTCCGACCGCTCGCTGATCCAGACCATCGGCCGCGCGGCGCGCAACCTGCACGGGCGGGCCATCCTCTACGCCGACCGCATCACCAATTCGATGAAGCGGGCCATCGACGAGACCGAGCGCCGCCGCGCCAAGCAGCTCGAGTTCAACGCCGAGCACGGTATCGTGCCCAAGGGGATCGAGAAGAAGATCAAGGACATCATCGACGGGGTGTACGACGCCGAAGCCGACAAGAAGAAGCTGGTCGACACCGCGCGCGTGGCGATGATGGACGAGAAGACGCTGGCCAAGGAGATCAAGCGTCTCGAGAAAGAGATGCTGGAAGCCGCGCGCAACCTGGAGTTCGAGAAGGCCGCCAGCGTGCGTGACGAGCTCAAGGCGCTGAAAGAACGGGCGTGGGTTAACGAGCTGTAAGGGGCAGGGTGGATCGAGTCCGGCCGGTCGGGTAGGAAGTTTTTTTTCCAAATAGTTGGACACGGGGTGAAATACTCCGTATAACCGTCACTGCAGGATCTTCAAGCGGTGGATTTGTTGTTTATTGTGGTCGCCCCAGCGGTACTTCAGTTGTTTCATTTTCCTCTTCCTTGATCTTCGTGTTCCCGAGCAAATGCTCATAATCAGCTTTAAGGAATGACAATATGGAAACCGGTACCGTTAAGTGGTTTAACGACGCAAAAGGCTTTGGCTTCATTTCCCCGGATGCGGGTGGTGACGATCTGTTCGCTCACTTCTCCGAAATCCGCGCCGATGGCTTCAAATCGCTGCAAGAAGGTCAAAAGGTAAGCTACCAGTCCGGTAAGGGCCAAAAGGGTCCGCAAGCTACCAATATTCAGCCGATCTGATCTGATCAGAGCGCAGAATAAAAAAAGCCCCGCA
>JACPUY010000262.1 GCA_016192025.1 Pseudogulbenkiania sp.
CTTGCCGACGAGGTGCTGGCCTATCGCAAGCAGGTGTATGAAGAAGCCAAGGCGCGTCAGCCGCAGGGCTGGTCGAAAGGCACACGCAACTGGAAACTGGAGAACGTGGTCTGGCTGAACCCGGAGCGTGAACTGCCGGTTTCAGTGGAGGCTGCCGCGTGAGGTGACGCGACAACTACTTTGACAAACGCCGTTGCTGATGAAGCTTTGAGTCGTGCCTGCAAATCACTTGCTGCAGGCGATGCGATTTGGGCTGAGGCTCATCTCTCGGCCTGGGCTGACGTTTTCAGGAAGTTTGGAGTCAAGCCGCAGCGTACTCCCTGCTCAGCCGAGGCCTTGTGCAAACGCGTTCTGCGTGATGGCAACCTTCCAAGCATCGATCCCGTCGTTGATCTCTACAATGCCATTAGTATCCAATATGCTGTTCCCGGTGGAGGCGAAAATTTTGCGGCCTATGTGGGTACGCCCCGATTGGTTGTTGCAGATGGGACTGAACTGTTTGACACCATAAAAGATGGCTTGTTGGTCCACGAATCTCCCGAACCTGGAGAGGTCGTTTGGCGTGACGATATAGGGGTGACATGCCGTCGTTGGAACTGGCGTCAAGGCGTTAGAACAAGGCTGAGTTCAGAAGCCAGTCAGATGTGGTTTATCCTGGAAAGCTTGCCGGCTATGCCGCTGAATGCGTTGTATGAAGCAGGTGATCTGCTGGCCGAGGGTCTGCAACTCATGATGCCTGGTGCAATAATTGATAAGAAACTAATTGGGCTTGGTGCCCAAGAAGAGCAATAAACGAAGCGAAATGCCGCTTTAGGTAGAGCTTTGCTTGCGCGACCTCATCACTTCGGCGATAACCGCGGCAAGACGTTGCGCGGCCGCCTTCATTTGTGCGTTGCTGAATCCTCCGAATCCAAGGACCAGGCCAGGCCTGGCTGTTCCCGGCGCAAACATCGGCGATACAGGGCGCACAGCGATTCCAGCTAGAGCGGCCTGTGCAACCACTGTGCGGTCGTCCATCTCTTCCGCCAGCCAAAGGACAAGGTGCATACCCTGATCGCCAGGCTCCACCCATGCGAGATCCTTGGGGAGCAGCGTGTTGAGCGTCTCTATCAGCTGAGCTCGATGATCGGAGTACACATTGCGAACTCTGCGGATATGGCGCTCCAGGTGGCCCTCAGCCATGAAGGCTGCCAGCACATGCTGGTCCGCATTAGGTGGATGGCGGTCCATTAGCACACGCGCACCACAGAACGCATCGACCAGATCATCGGGGACGATCACATACCCTAACCGCAGCGACGGATACAGAATTTTGCTGAAGGTGCCGAGGTAAACCACCCGGTCCGGGTCCAATCCCTGGAGCGACGGAAACGGATAGCCCTGGTATCGGAGTTCGCTATCGTAGTCGTCCTCGACGACACATGCGTGGTTCGTACGCGCCCACGCCAGCAACGCAGTGCGCCGGGCCATGCTCATCGGCATGCCTAATGGATACTGATGCGACGGCGTAACGAAGGCAGCCCGTGCGTGTGGGGCCATCCGAATCCCGGCTTCGACGTCGAGGCCCTCGGCATCGACCGGTACGCGAATCATCCCATCGCGATGCCCCGTACTTTCAAGTATTGCGGTAATACCACGGTAGGCCGGGTTTTCCACCCAAGCTTGATCGCGAGAACCCAGCAACACCAGGCATGCGAGAAAGAGTCCCTGCTGTGTTCCGCTGGTCACGATGACCTGACCAGGTTCGCAGCGTACAGAGCGCGACTTGCGCACATATTCAGCAATCGCTTCACGTAGCGGCAGCGCCCCGAGCGGATCGGAGTATCCGGCAGGGGCGCCGGGCCCCTTGGCACGCAGACGGTTGCCGAGCCGACGCCAGATGTCGGCAGGCGCCGTCAAACCGACTGGTACGGAAATCGCAAACGGCACCGGTGGCAGCGGCCTGAATTCCTGCGCGATCTGCGCAAACGCAGCCGCTGGCTCTGGCAAGCCAGTCCGGGCTATGCGTTGTTGAGCTGCACGAGATTCGCTTGCCGGTTGCGGCTCGGCGAGTGCTTGCGCGACCCATGTGCCAGCGCCGCCCTTCGACTCCAGAAAGCCCTCAGCAATTAACTGCTCGTAGGCCTCGATCACCGTACCGCGCGCGATTTGCAGCGAAGCCGCCAGCAATCGCGTAGATGGCAACGCATCGCCAGGCTGGATATCCCCTTTGCGCACAGCTTCTCGCAACGCCTGTGCGAACTGACGGCTCAGGCTGCCTGCTGTGCGATCCAATGTACCGATCGACGGAATTTCTGCGATTCGGGCCGTTCTCGCCATGATTCTGGTTCCATAAAAATTATTCAAACTGGACCTGTAGAATAAACCAGTTTATCGCCACAATGCGTACAGAAAGTAGTTCAGAACAGTGACCTTCGACACCTCAGCCAGCTAGTGGAACCGACATGTACATACCAGCCGATTTCAATGAACCTCGCACCGAGATCCTGCACGCGCGCATCGCACAACATCCGTTCGGCACGTTGATTACGCATGGCAAGAGTGGGTTGGACGCCAACCACCTTCCGTTCGAACTGGTGGCAGATGAAGGGGAGTTGGGCGTGCTGCGTGCGCATGTTGCGCGAGCCAACCCGGTATGGCAGGACATCGCGAACGGCGACGAGGTGCTCGTGGTCTTTCGTGCAGGAGATGCCTATATCTCCCCGAGCTGGTATCCGAGCAAACACGAGTCCCACCAGCAGGTGCCGACCTGGAACTACATGGCCGTCCACGCGTATGGACGCGTCAGCGTTCACGATGACGAGAAATACGTGCGCAGCGTGGTCGGCCGACTGACCCGCACGCATGAGGTATCGCAACCCGAGCCCTGGAAGATGAGTGACGCACCGAGGGACTACATCGATACCTTGCTCAAGTCGATCGTCGGCTTGCAGATCAATATCACGCGACTGGTCGGCAAGAGCAAACTCAGCCAAAACAAGGACGCGCGGGATATTCAAGGTGCCGGCGAAGCGCTCAGGGCGCGCGAGAACTATCAGATTGGCGACGCCATGCTCGCCCACGCTGTGGGAAAGCTGGAATAGTGTAATCCGTTCCAGTCAAGTGGCTCGGCATGATTCCAGGCTACTGACTATGGTGGATAGCGCGCATCGATCAACAATCCTGGGATTCTGTCCATCTCGAGGTCCGATATGTCCGGAAACACCTTTTTCTCGGCAAACCTGCTGCTCGCTTATACGACGTATTTCGTTGGCACCGCGAGTCCCGGGCCGAGCAATCTCGCGATTATGTCCATAGCGGCCAATAACGGTCGGAAGGCGGCGTTGGCGTTTGCGCTTGGAGTCATTTCAGGGTCGATGTTTTGGGCGGCGGTGGCCACGGTGGGCATATCGGCTGCCCTGATCGCCTATTCTCATTTCATCGTTGCGGTCAAGATTTTCGGTGGTCTGTACCTCCTCTGGCTGGCCTTCAAATCGGGACGCACTGCTCTTGCCACGGCAGTTGCAACCTCACCGAAGGCGGAACGGCCAGAGACGCTGACGAGTTTGTACGCGCGAGGAGCGTTGCTGCATCTCACCAATCCAAAGGCCATACTCGTGTGGGTTTCGATCGTCGCCCTCTCCTCGAACAGCTCGGGACCTGCCCATGGTGCCGTGATTGCAGGCTGTGCGGTCATTGGATGCCTGGTGTTTAGCGGATATGCCGTTCTGTTTTCCATGGACTCGGCACGCCGGCTATACGTCCGGACTCGTCGCGCTCTGGAAGGATGCCTTGCCGTGATATTCGGGGTTGCCGGAATCAGGCTTCTGGCATGGCCTTCCAGATAGAAATTCGGGAACGGGCATGGCTTTGCTTTGCACTTGCCATGACCTGCGATTGCACTGGCTTGAATGTCAGAAAGCTATTCTGGGGCGATGCAGCTCTGCAACGGTCATGGAAAAGATAAGCTCTGTCGATCCATCGTTAACGTACCTGTGCGGCACATCTGTTTTGGCAACTACAGAAGAGCCTTCCGGAATAGTCAAGACCGAATCGTTCACCCACAGACTCAGAACCCCTTTTTCTTTTTTTTTCAATTCCACTGTACCTTGGGGATGTC
>JACPUY010000265.1 GCA_016192025.1 Pseudogulbenkiania sp.
ACTTGCACCGCCAAGTGAGTGCGCCCTGCCGGGCGCACAAACAAAAACAGCCGCCCGCAGGCTGCTGTCGTCACCGGGGCGGCAAAGCGCTCAGTAGGTGTAGAACATCTGCTGGATCTTCTTGCTGTCGTTGGTCTTGGTCAGCGCCAGCATCAAGAGGATGCGGGCTCTTTGCGCGTTCAGCGTGTCGCTTACGACGAAGTCTTCCTTGTCGTCATTGACCTCGCCGTTGCGGGCGACGATGCCGCTGCCGACACGCGAGCTGCGGACCACGACCACGCCTTTCTGACGGGCCTCACGGAAGGCCGGCAGCATCTGCGCGGCCATGCTGCCGTCACCCACGCCGGCCTGCACGACGCCCTGGGCACCGGCGGCGATCTGGGCATCCAGCGCCACGCGGTTCATGTTGGCGTAGCCGTAGACGATGTCGACCTGCGGCAGCTTGTCGAGCTTGCTGACGTCGAACTCGGTGTCGGCGGTGTGCTTGCGGACCGGCAGGCGGTAGAAGTGCGGCTTGTTGTCCTGCATGTAGCCGAGGAAGCCCAGGTCCGGCGTCTTGAAGGTGTCGGAGGTCGAGGTGTTGACCTTGCTGACGTCGCGGCCGGCGTTGATCTGGTCGTTCAGCGCCACCAGCACGCCCTTGCCGGCGGCGTCCTTGCTGCCGGCCAGCAGCACGGCGTTGTACAGGTTGATCGGGCCGTCGGCGCTGATCGCGGTGGACGGGCGCATCGAGCCGACGATCACCACCGGCTTCTTGCTCTTGACCGTCAGATCAAGAAAGTAGGCGGTTTCTTCGATGGTGTCGGTGCCGTGGGTGATCACCACGCCGTCGACGTCTTTCTGCGCCAGCAGTTCATTGACGCGCTTGGCAAGCTTGAGCCAGACCTCGTTGGTCATGCTTTCGCTGGCGATCTGCGCCACCTGTTCACCGCGCACGTTGGCGGCCTTCTTCAGCTCGGGCACGCCCTCGATCATCTTGTCGACGCCGAGCTTGGCGGCGGTGTAACCGATGGTGGTGGTGGTGCTGGCACCGGTGCCGGCGATGGTGCCACCAGTGGCCAGGATCACCACGTTGGGCAGCTTAGCCGGGGCGGAGACGTCTTCGGCCTGGGCGGCGCCGATGAACGCGGAGCAGACCAGCAGTGCGGCGAAACGGGAAAAGCGTTTGTTAGGATTCATATTTTCTCCTTTGGTGACTATGGTGGCCAGGGCGTTATGCTCGCCCAGGGCCGCAGGTGGCGGAACTGTCCGGCGCCGGCCTTGGAGGCGGGCACTAAGATGGTCCCGGCGGGGGTGCGCAGGCTCTTGTGGCCTGCTGTCATGTCTAGCCCGGGGCTCTATAGAGCAGGATTCGGGCCAGGAAGCCGGCACGTCACCGCCGCGCTAATCCCTTGATTTTGTTACAGGGAAATTTCACCCAGACCGGCGATGGACGGTTTGCCGTACTTCACCCGCCACAACCAACCGGAAATCCGAACGGAACACGCCATGCCCGCCCGGTCGCCCCCTTGCCGCCGGCGACCGCGCACCGCTTGGGTTTTGCCGGGGTTTCTGTGACAATCAGCCCCTCTCGAGGCAGGGCGCCCGGCAATGGTCGCCTTCGTCTGCCAAAACAAGACATTAGCGACCGGATCGGTCCGGCCGGGCCATCCCCGCCACTCGACGGACCGCTTGCAGGAACAGGACATGACCGATAACACCCGACCCACGCCGATCAACCCCGCTGCCGCCACGGCGCCAAAGCATACCGTGGCGATCGTCGGCGGCGGCCCGGCCGGACTGATGGCGGCCGAGGTGCTGAGCCGGCACGGTGTGCGTGTCGACGTCTACGACGCCATGCCGTCGGTCGGACGCAAGTTCCTGCTGGCCGGCGTCGGCGGCATGAACATCACCCACTCCGAGCCGGCCGAGCCCTTCCTGTCGCGCTACGGGGCGCGCAGCGAGCAGCTGCGGCCCTTGCTGCAGACCTTTGGCGGTGCCGAGCTACGCGAATGGGTGCACGGGCTGAACATCGAGACCTTCGTCGGCTCGTCCGGCCGGGTGTTTCCCACCGCGATGAAAGCCGCGCCGCTACTGCGCGCCTGGCTGCAGCGGCTGCGCGAAGCCGGCGTGAGCATCCATGTGCGCCACCGCTGGCAAGGCTGGAGCGACGACGGCGGGCTGCTGATGAGCACGCCGGACGGTGACAAAACCGTGTATGCCGACGCCGTGCTGCTGGCGCTGGGCGGCGGCAGCTGGGCCAAGCTGGGCTCGGACGGCGCGTGGCTGCCGAAGTTGGCGGCACGCGGCGTCGAGGTCGCCCCGCTGGTGCCGTCCAACTGCGGTTTCGACGTCGGCTGGAGCGAGCACTTCCGTACCCGCTTCGCCGGCGAACCGCTGAAGTCGGTAGCACTGAGCTTTACCGACGTCGATGGCCGCGTGCAGCGCAAGCAGGGCGAGTTCGTCGTCACCGAAGGCGGCGTCGAAGGCAGCCTGATCTACGCCTTCTCCGCCCCACTGCGCGACACGATTGCCGCGCACGGCAGCGCGACCATCCATCTCGACCTCGCTCCGGGCAAGGACTTGGCGCGCGTGACCGAGGAAGTGGCCCACCCGCGCGGCTCGCGCTCGCTGTCCAGCCATCTGCAAAGCCGGGTCGGGCTGAAGGGGGTGAAGATGGGCCTGCTACGCGAGTGCCTGGACAAGGACACGATGAACGACCCGCGCCAACTCGCGGCGGCGATCAAGGCGCTGCCGGTGAAACTCGTCGCGCCGCGCCCGATCGACGAGGCGATCAGCAGCGGTGGCGGGGTGACCTTTGCCGCGCTGGACCAGCACCTGATGCTGCGTGAGCTGCCGGGCGTGTTCTGCGCCGGCGAGATGCTGGACTGGGAAGCCCCCACCGGCGGCTACCTGCTCACCGCCTGCTTCGCCAGCGGCCGCGCCGCCGGGCTGGGAGTGTGGGAGTGGCTGCAGACGCGCTAAGAACCTGAAAAAAACCCGGTCGCGTCGGAACGCGGACCGGGACCGGAGACCGGAAACAACAGGAGGAGAAAAAACTCAGCCGGCGACGGTCGGCAACGGCGCCAGCCGACGCAGGCGCAACGCGATCCCCAGGCACAGCAACAGACCGCCCGTCAATGCCAGTGCCACCCCGCTCCAGCCGCCCCAGCTCCACATCAGGCCCGAGGCCGAACCCAGGCCGCTGCCGCCCAGGTAGTAGCCGCTCAGGTAGAGCGCCGAGGCCAAACCGCGCGCGTGGCTGGCGCGGCGGCCAATCCAGCTGCTCGCCACCGAGTGTGCGCCGAAGAAGCCGAAAGTGAACACCGCAATACCCGGCACCACCACCCACAGCGTGTTGGCCAGCGTCAGCGCCAGTCCGCCGAGCATCAGGCACACCATCAGCCACAGCACGTTGCGCCGCCCCAGCCGGTCGGCCAGCCGGCCGACCCAGGCCGAACTCCACATCCCCACCACGTACAGCAGGAACACCGCACCGACCGCGCTCGGCGACAGGCTGAACGGCGCCTGGACGAGGCGGTAGCCGAGGTAGTTGTACAGGCTGACGAAACAGCCCATCAGCAGGAAGGCCGTGGCGAACAGCCAGGGCAGGCCCTCGTCGGCCAGGTGCCGGCGCAGGTTGGCACGCACCTCGCCCAGCGCCAGCCGCGACGGCTGGAAATGGCGCGACGCCGGCAGGCAGCGCCAGAACACCAGCGCCGACACCAGTCCGAACAGCCCCAGCACCGCCATCGCCTCGCGCCAGCCGGCCCAGTCGCTCATCAGCGCCAGGAAGAAGCGCCCGCACATGCCGCCCAGCGCGTTGCCGGCGATGTACAACCCCATCGATTGGCCGAGCGCGGCCGGTTCGACCTCCTCGCTCAGGTAGGCCATCGCCACCGCCGGAATGCCGGCCAGCGCAATCCCCATCAAGGTGCGCAGCAACAAGAGCTGGCCGAAGCTGTTGGCAAACGCCGCCAGCAGCGTCAACAGCGCGGCCAGGCCGAGCGACAGGTTCATCACCGGCTTGCGGCCGTAGCGGTCGGCCAGCAGGCTCATCGGAATCAGCGCCACCGCCAGCGCGCCGGTGGCCGCCGACACCACGCCGCTGGCCGCCGCCGGCGACAGGTCGAACTGCTGCGAAAACATCGGCATCAGCGGCTGCGGGCCGTACAACGAGGAAAAGGTGGCGAAACCGCCGAAGAACATGGCCCAGGCGGTACGGCGGAAGGCGGTGGTGCCGGCCTGCAGGCGCCCGCTCACGGGGGCGGCCAAGGGAGTGGAGAAAACGGCAGGGGAGGAACGGGAGGCGGTTAAAGCATCGGCAGACATGATCAACACTCAGGGTACTGGCCTACGGCGTGAGGCCCGATACCGTGATGCTAGGACTGGACAAACTGCCAGTCCAATATATATTTAATCGCTGATTAATACATAAAAGATATCATATGGAACTGCGCCACCTGCGTTATTTCGTCGCCGTTGCCGAAGAACTCAACTTCACTCGCGCTGCCGAGCGGCTGCATATTGCCCAGCCGCCGCTGAGCCAGCAGATCCGGGCGCTGGAGCAGCAGCTGGAAGTAGAACTGTTCGAGCGCAGCAAGCGCCGCGTGGCGCTGACCGACGCCGGCCAGCGTTTTCTCGGGCACGCCCGGCGCATTCTGGACGAGGTCGAGCAGGCCGCCGACGACGCCCGGCGCGCCGCCCGTGGCGAAGCCGGGGAGTTGCGCGTCGGTTTCACCTCCTCGCTGCCCTTCACCACCCTGCTGCCGGGACTGATCTCCGACTACCGCCACCATTACCCGCAGGTGCAGCTGACGCTGCGCGAAATGTTCACCGCCCAGCAGTTCGAGGCGTTGCGCGAGGAGCGGCTGGACGTCGGCTTCGTTCGCTACCACGGCCAAGAGAACCCGTCCGACCTGCTGCTGCGCGTAATTCACCGCGACCCGCTGCGGCTGGTGATCCATGACCGCCATCCGCTCGCCAGCCTGCCGCTGCTGGCGCTGGAACAGTTGCGCGAAGAAGACTTCATCTCCTACCCCGCCGGCGTCGGCACCGGGCTCAACGTACTGGTACGCCAACTGTGTCTGACGGCGGGATTCGAACCCAAGATCGTGCAGGAAGCGCGTGAAGCCACCACCCAGATCGGGCTGGTGGCGGCAGGCCTCGGCGTTGCGCTGCTGCCCTCGCCACTGGAGTGCGTGCAGATGAAAGGGGTGCGCTACCTGCCAATCAGCGACGAGGGGGCGTACCTGTCACTGGGACTGGCGACACGCCCCGGGCTCGTTCCGCCGTTGCTGGCTGGCTTTCTGGATTGTCTTCAGAACAGGAAAGAAATGGAACCTATCAAGGGAAGCACCTGACAGACCGCCACATCGCCGTATCCCTCAGTCAGAAACGAGTCGAATTTCAATGCCCAAGGCCCGCCCCAGCCCTGCCGGCTGGATGAGAAGATCGGCCAGGGTATGGCGCGACAATTCGCCGTAAAAGGCCTCCTGCGCCGCATGCAGCACGTTCATCAGGCGGCACGAAGAGGCGATCCGGCACTCGGAGTGCTGTGGATCGAAACACTCGACCAGGACGTTGTCTGCCTCGGCCGCACGCACCAGCTTGCCGAGATTGATCTGCCTGGGATCGTCCGTCAGGCGCATCCCTCCCCCTTTGCCGCGCACCGTCGTGAGATAGCCATGCTGGCCGAGAAAATACACCACCTTGGTCAGGTGGCTGGCGGAAATGCCGTACGCCTGGGCGATCTCGTTGATCGTCACCAGGCGCTCACCGGCCAGCGCGCTGTACATCATCACGCGCAGGCAGTAGTCGGTAAAAGCCGTCAGTCGCATGATCGGGACAGTTCCATGGGGTTGTTCACTCCGGCACGCTCGCGGTTGGACTCGGGCATGCATTCTACCTTGCTGCCGATACGCCGATAGCAGGTGTAGTCACGCTTCACACATACGATATAGGCATACAGAGCACGGAAATAGCCCACTCTTGATATACCTCAAGCCAATCCAGTTTACCTCATAAGGTTCATTTACGGTGAATGTTATGAGGTATAAGATTCATTTCACACGAATCTTATACCTCAAGGAGCTCTCTGCCATGGCTTTCACCGTCAAAAACAACATTCGCTGGGTTGGCAAACAGGACTGGGAACTGCGTGAATTTCACGGCAGCGAATACAGCACCCACCGCGGTTCCAGCTATAACAGCTACCTGGTCAAAGAAGAAAAAATTGCCCTGATCGATACCGTCTGGGCGCCTTATGCCGAAGAATTCGTCGCCAATCTGGCCAAAGAGGTAGACCTCACCACCATCGACTACATCATCGCCAACCATGGCGAAATCGACCACAGCGGCGCCTTGCCTGCGCTGATGGCGCGCATCCCCGACACCCCGATCTACTGCACCGCCAACGGCGCCAAGTCGCTGCGTGGACACTATCACCAGGACTGGAATTTCCAGATTGTCAAAACCGGCGACAGTCTCGATCTGGGCAATGGCAAGCAGCTGGTCTTTGTCGAAATGCCGATGCTGCACTGGCCCGACAGCATGGCCACCTACATGACCGACGATGCCGTGTTGTTCAGCAACGATGCATTCGGCCAGCACTACGCCAGCGCCCAGATGTTCAATGACCTGTGTGACCCGACCGAACTGCAAGAAGAGTGCATCAAGTATTACGCCAATATTCTTACCCCGTTCAGCCCCCTGGTAACCCAGAAAATCCACGAGGTCCTGGCGTTGAAACTGCCGATCGACATGATCGCCACCAGCCACGGCATCATCTGGCGCGACAACCCGACCCAGATTGTCGAGCAGTACCTGAAATGGGCCGACGACTACCAAGAGAATCAGATCACACTGGTCTACGACACCATGTGGAACGGCACCCGCATGATGGCCGAGGCCATTGCCGAAGGCATCCGCATGGCCGACCAGGATGTCGTGATCAAGCTGTTCAACCTGTCCAACAGCGACAAGAACGACGTACTCACCCATGTATTCAAGTCCAAGGCCATCCTGGTCGGCAGCCCCACCGTCAACAACGTGATGCTGCCGCATGTCGCCGCCCTGCTCGAGGAAATGACCGGCTTGCGCTTCAAGAACAAGGCGGCCGCCGCCTTCGGCACCCACGGCTGGAGCGGTGGGGCGGTAGAACGTATCGCCAAGCGCCTGGACGACGCCGGTTTCCGCGTACTCAACCCAGGCATCGCCGCAGAATGGCGTCCGACGGACGATGCCCTTACCCAGGCGATGGACTTTGGCGAGGCCATCATCGAACAATTGGGCAAGACGGTGCAGATCACGGCGAATGAGGCGGGAAGCTGTGCAGGAAGCGGCAAGATGCGCTGCAAGACCTGCTCGTGGACTTACGACCCGCAACAGGGAGAGGCGGCCCAGGGTGTCGCCGCCGGTACGGCCTGGCAGGACGTCGCGTAGACCTTCCTCTCCCCGGTGTGTTTCATTGGCAAAAGCGACTTTGTTCCCGCGTAACTGACCGCTCCTGGAGAAAATACGATGAAAAAACCTCTTGTCATCATCGGCAGCGGCCATGCCGGCTACACGCTGGCCCGGGCGTTCCGCCAGCACGACGCCACCACGCCGGTCGTCCTCCTCACCCAGGATGGCGGCGAGCACTACCCCAAGCCGCAGCTAAGCCACGGGTTCGGCCATCAGGCCAGTGCCGCGCAACTGGTCCAGAACAGTGCCACCGGCATGGCCGCCGAGCTGAAGATCATGGTGCGGACGCATACCCGCGTCACCGCGATTGATTTTGCCGCACAAAGGGTCTCGGCGGGCGAGGTGCAGGTCCCGTACAGCGACCTGGTCCTGGCGGTGGGAGCCGAGCCGTTTGTGCCGCCCATCGGCGGCGACGCTGCGCAGGACATCCTGACCTTGAACAACCTGGAGCAATACCGGCGCTATTTCAACCAGCTCAATCGGAGCGAGCGCGTGCTGGTCATCGGGGGCGGCTTGATTGGTACCGAAATCGCCCACGACATCTCGCTTCACAAGCACGTCACGCTGGTGGATACCAGCACCCGCCTGCTGGAACGGCTGGTGCCCGAGGTGGTCAGCCAACGCCTGCACAGCGCCATGGGACAGGTAGCGTTACGCTTCGGAACCGAGGTGAAACGGGTCGACAAGGCCGAACAGGGATACCACGTGACGCTGGCCGATGGCGACACGCTGGCGGTGGACGCCGTGATCTGTGCGGCGGGCCTGAAACCGCGGCTGGATCTGGCAGAAGGGCTGGAAACACGGCGCGGCATCGTGGTCGATGCCTACCTGCGCGCCTCGCAAGCCCATGTCTATGCCCTCGGCGACTGCGCCGAAATCGAGGGGCAGATTCTGCCCTACCTGCAACCGATCACGCTGTCGGCCAATGCCTTGGCCAGCACGCTGGCCGGTCAGCCGACGCCGGTCCGTTTCGGTCCGATGCCGGTGGCGGTGAAAACGCCGCGCTACCCCATCCAGCTGGCAGGGGTAACGCAAGGCAACACCCTTGATTGGCAGATCAGCGAAGGCGCAGACGGACTGACCGCGCTCGCCCATCGTGACAGCAAGCTGGTCGGCTACGTGACCACCGGCACCCGAAACGGTTTCAGCCTGCTGCCAAGCCTGGCGCGGTAAAGCGGTGCACAGCAGGGGTTCATGCCGTGCACCGTGGTGCACGGTTTCCCGCCTGGCCCGCTTCAAGCGCGACAGGTCACATCGCCATATAGCGGCCGGGCTTGTGGTTGACCGCCAGGATCAGGTTGAGCGCCACCGCACCCAGCACCGACACCGCGACCGCCAGCGGTTGCACCACCCACAGCGCCGCCGTCACGATGCTGACGTCGATCGCCATCTGCAGCTTGCCGGCTCGGATCCCGTACTTGTCCTGCAGGTAGAGCGTGACGATGTTGATGCCACCCAGGCTGGCCTGGTGGCGGAACAGCATCAGGAACCCCGCCCCCATCAGCAGGCCGCCGACCATACCGGCGTACAGCGGGTCGAGTCGGTCGAAGTGGATGAACTGTGACTGCAGTTCGGCAAACAGAGACAGCAGCAGCACGGCGCAAAAGGTCTTGACGGTGAAACGCCAGCCCATGCGCTTGATGGCCAGGTAGTAGAACGGCAGGTTGATGACGAAAAACACCTGGCCGAAGCTGAACGGGGTGGCGTAATGGATCAGGAAAGCCAGGCCGGCGGTACCGCCGGTCAACAGCTTGGCCTGCGCGAACAGGGCGACGCCGAGCGAGATGAACAGCGTCCCGATCACGATCGCCTGAATGTCTTCGAACAGGGTGTGACGCCCCACCCTCTCCTCGTGTTGCATGATGAATCCTTGGTTGCTTCCGAAATGGCAGGACTGCCGGCTCGCCGCTGTCACGCTCTTCGGGAGAGCATCGCCACGGCAGAGCGAAGTCTACATGACGCCAGACGCAACAGCACCCAATAAACTCCATATTTCAACAATAAATTGCCCTAAATCAACAACAAATGGCAGAAGTAAAACATATTTCACAAAGTAAGAGCATTTACTACGCCCACACCACACCACTGACCAGCAACTCCTCCGCCCGTATCAGCGCCGTGGTCAGGTCAGGCTGAATGTTGCGCTCGCCCATCTCGAGCGCCAGCTTCGAGCCGGTCAGCAGGTCCATCACCTCGACCCCGGCCCCGCACAGGATCAATGTGCGGTTGTCTTCGGACAACTTTTGCTGCAGCGCCGACAGCGCCAGCAAGCCGGTGGTGTCGAGCAACACCAGCCGGTGCAGCTGCAGGATGATCACTCGCGCATCCGGCGCGTCGTGCAGCACCTGCTCCACCGTATCGGCCGCGCCGAAAAACAACGCCCCTTCCACCCGGAACGCGGCGCAGCCCGGCGGCACCTCCTTGCCGGCGATGGAATGGCGCTCGAACAGCTGGGCGTGCTCCGGCCGCAACTGATGCACGCCGGTGTTGCGCGCCATGCTCTGGATGAAGAACACCGCCGACATCAACAGACCGATCTCCACCGCGATGGTCAGGTCGAAGGCAACGGTGAGCAGGAAGGTAACCACCAGCACGGCGGTATCGTGGCGCGGAAACTGCGCCGCCTTGCGGATATCCCAGTCGCCCATCTTCAGCGCCACCGCGATCAGGATCGCCGCCAGCACCGCCAGCGGGATATAGGACGCCAGCGGCGCGGCCACCAGGATCACCAGCAGCAGCAGCGCTGCGTGCACCATGCCGGACACCGGTGTGCGCCCGCCGTTGCTGATGTTGGTCGCGGTGCGCGCCAGCGCGCCGGTGGCCGGGATGCCGCCGAAGAACGGCACCACCATGTTGGCGATGCCCTGCGCGATCAGCTCCTGATTGGCGTCGTGCTTGCCGCCGGTGAGGCTGTCGGCCACCACCGCGCACAGCAGCGACTCAATGGCGCCGAGCAGAGCGATAGTGAAGGCCGGAGCCATCAGCTCGGACAGCGTGGCCCAGTCGAGCGATAGCCCGGCAAACGTCGGCAGGCCCTGCGGAATGCCGCCGAATTTGCTGCCGATGGTATCCACCGGCAAGCCGAACAGCGCCACGGTGACGGTGGCCAGCACCAGCGCCACGAACGGCGACGGCAGTATCTTGTTCAAGCGCTTGGGCCACAGCAGGATCAGCGCCAGCGAGGCGCCCGACACCGCCAGCGTCATGCCGTCGAACTCGGCCAGCCTCTCCCTGAGCGTGGCCACCACGGCGAAGAAGCCGGCCGGCATCTGGGCGATGGGCAAACCGAAAAAGTCCTTCAACTGGGTCAGGAAGATCAGCACCGCGATGCCGTTGGTGAAACCGGTGATCAGCGGCATCGGGAAGAACTTGATCACCTGCCCCAGCCGCATCACCCCCATCAGCACCAGCATCACCCCGGCCATGAAGGTGCAGATCAAGAGGTTGGCCACGCCGTACTTGGCGACAATGCCGTAGATGATGACGATGAACGCGCCGGTCGGGCCGGTAACCGAGAACTTGGTCCCCCCCAGCAGCGACGCAAGGAAGCCGGCGATGACCGCGGTGAAGATGCCCGCCTGCGGCGTGACGCCGCTGGCCATGGCAAAGGCCATCGCCAGCGGCAGCGCCACGATACCCACCGTCAATCCGGCCAGCAGGTCGGCGCGGAAGCGCTCCCGGTCGTAACCCTTGAGCGCATCGAACAGGCGAGGGCGGAAGCTGAGGTGCAGCATGGCGGGCGATCAGTGAATTGTCATGACTACCAGCCTACGAGGGAATCGTCCCTTAATGCAAGAGGGTTTTAGTGCATGTTCACCATCATTTTATGGCTGCGACCGGTGTCTGCCAGATGCAGAGTAAAGAGAAAGTCCCACCACCGGTTTGCAGGCGCCACCAAGCACGCCTACAATCATGCCTCCATGAAGATACTGCGCTGCCTCCTTCTGCTGCTGCTTGCCGTCGCCCTGCCGTTCAACGCAGCGATGGCCGGTTTCGCGCAACTGGAAAAAGCCGATGGACACCTTTCGTCTGCGCCCGAACAGATCAGCCTTCATGAACACCGCAGCATTTTCGGCGCTGCCGAGCAACACATCCACAAGCTCAGCGACGTGCTGAAGCTGGATGGCTGCAAGCCGTGCAGCTTCGTAAAGGATGTGCCGTCACTCCCTGTCAGCCATCCTCCCCTCGTGTCGCCATCCGCCGTCTGGAGCCGCGGCGACGTGCTTTTCCCGAATGACCACGCGCCGGCACCGCCCGAGCATCCACCCAAGACGCGCGCCTGATCCGGCGCGCTGACGCAGTCCCGTTTTCCTTCTCCTGCCCTCATCGCGCCGGCCGGCGTCCTCGTGACGCATCGCCATTGTCCATTTCGATGAGGTCATCATGCCTTACCCCCATCCGTTTTACCGGGGGGCTTTGGGTATGGCCGCGCTCTGGCTGGGCTTGTCCGCCCCGCTGTCCGCCGCCACGCTCAAGGACGCCCTCGACCATGCCTGGGCCGCCTACCTGCCGGCCCAATCCGCACGCACCGCGCAGTTCGACGCGCAAGATGCGGCAGCCCGCGCCTGGCTGCCGGAACCGCCCACGCTGACGCTGTCCGGCCGCAGCGACCAGATCGACCGCAACGCCGGCGCGCGCGAATGGGAAGCCGAAGTCGGCGTCCCGCTGTGGCTATGGGGCCAGAGCGACCGCGCCGGCGCCGTGGCGCAAGGCGAGCGCGAGGCCGGCATGCAAGGCCTGACGCAGGAGCGCTGGCAACTAGCCGGCGAACTGCGCGAAGCGTGGTGGGACGTCCGTCTCGCCCAGGCCGAGCTCGATGCGGCCGAGCTCAAACTCAAGGAAGCCAGCCGGCTCGAGGCCGACGTTGCCCGCCGGGTCAAGGCGGGCGATCTGGCGCCGCTCGACCTGAACCAGGCGCACAGCGTCGTCGCTCAGGCCAAGGGCGAGCGCCTGCGTGCTCAGGCGGCGCTGCTGCGCGTCCAAGGCCAATTCGCGGCACTGTCGCGCGGCGCACCCGTACCCGATCAGGACGAGCAGCCGGCCAACGAGGTGGCGCCGGAGCAGCATCCGCAGTTGACGAGTCTTGCCGCCAAGGCCTCGGCCGCACAAGCCAGGCTCAACCAGGCGGCGGGAGATACCCGCAACAATCCGGAACTGGCGTTCACGCTGACGCGCGAGCGTGACAGCCGTGGCGAGGCATACCAGAACCTTGCCAAGGTGGCGATCAAGATTCCGTTCGGTTCGTCGTCGCGCAATCAACCGCGCATCACCGCTGCCAATGCCGAATTGATCGAGGCGAAGATCGCGCTCGATACCGAGCAGCGCAAGCTGGCCGCCAATGTGACGGCGAGCCGGGCCGAGCTCGACCGGGCCAGGGAAACGCTGGCGTTGCAGCAGGATCGCCAGCAACTGGCCGAGCAGAGCTTTGCCTGGGTGGAAAAGGCGTTCCAGGCCGGCCAGCAGGGCCTGCCGGCGCTGATTCGCGCCGAAACCGAACTCGCCGATGCCCGTCTTCAGGCCGCCCGTGCCCGCACCGAGGCGGCGCGCGCCGTCTCCCGTTACAACCAGGCCGTGGGAGCCCTGCCATGACCCGCCAAACCTTGCTGTTCACGTTGCTGTTTACCCCGCTTCTTGCCTTCGCCCACGGGGGGGAAGACCACGGCGATGGTGCCAAGCCTGCTGTGGCGGCCAATGTCGCACCGCGTGCCGAGGCGCAGACCGAGCTGTTCGAGCTGGTTGCCGCCTCCGGCAACGGCCAGCTCACCGTTTATCTCGACCGCTACGCCAGCAACGAGCCGGTGAACGGCGCGCAAGTGGAAGTCGAAAGCGGCAACTGGAAGGGCGTGGCGCACGAGGCCGACGACGGCAGCTACCGCGTCAAGGCACCGCAGTTCGCCAAACCGGGACAGTACCCATTGATCTTCACCGTCCAGGCTGGTGCGGACGCCGACCTGATCGAGGCCACGCTGGTGGTGGCCGAGCCGGCCAAACCCGTTGCCGCCGCAACCAGTCAGGGTTCGGGATCGATGTGGTGGTGGGTCGGTGGTGGCCTGGCGGTCCTGGCTGGCGTCTCGCTGCTGCTCAAGCGCCGTCGCACCCCGGGGCGCTCCGCCTGAAGGCTGGAACAAGGAAAACAAAACATGAAAATGAACAAACTACTGGCGTGTCTGCTGGCACTCTGGCTTGGTCAGGCCATCGCCCACGGCGGCGAAGATCACAGCGGCGGGGCGGCCAATCCGGCCGCCGCCATCGCTTCCGATAAACCGCAACGGCTGCCGGACGGCAGCGTGTTCGTGCCCAAGGACGCGCAACGACGGCTGGCCATTCGCACCGTGGTCGGTGAGGAAAAAGCCGTGCCGCGCACCGTCGAGCTCAACGGTCACGTGGTGATGGACCCCAATGCCGGTGGCCGCGTGCAGGCGATGCAGTCCGGCCGTATCGAAGCCGGTCCGAAGGGGCTGCCGCTGGCCGGTATGAAAGTCGCCAAGGGCCAGGTGCTGGGCTACGTGGTTCCCGCGGTCAGCAGTGTCGAGCGCGCCAGCCAGCAGGCGGAACTGGCCGACATCAGGGCCAAGGCCCGGCTCG
Organism: Pseudogulbenkiania sp.; assembly: GCA_016192025.1. Lineage (GTDB taxonomy): Bacteria > Pseudomonadota > Gammaproteobacteria > Burkholderiales > Chromobacteriaceae > Pseudogulbenkiania. The sequence goes on from JACPUY010000265.1 coordinate 14,029, forward strand.
CCGGGCAGCAACTGGCCCGGTTGAAGGAGCTGTCCGGCACGGTGCCGCAGAAGGAGGTCGAGGCGCAGGAAGCCGAACTGGCCGGCCTGCGCCAGCGCGCGGCGGCGCTGGGCGGTGCGACAGGACGCGAGGCGCTGGTCGCGCCGGTGAGCGGCGTGATCGCGCTGGCCAGTGTGGTCAGCGGTCAGGTAGTCGAAGCGCGCGACGTGCTGTTCGAGATCGTCGACCCGGCGCGACTGATGATCGAGGCACTGGCCTACGACGCCAGGCTCGTCGCCGGTCTCGCCGACGCCAGTCTTGCCGGCACGCAGACGCCGCTGTCCTATGTCGGCGGCGCCAATGCCTTTCGCGACGGGGCGCTGCCGGTGCTGTTCCGGCCGAAGCGGGCCGGTGACACGCCGCTGGCGCTCGGCCAGGCGGTGAAGGTCATCGCGCAGACCCGCGACACCGTCAAGGGTGTGCCGTTGCCGGCGGCGAGCGTGGTCAGGAATGCCGCCAACGAGAGCATTGTCTGGGTGCACGAGCGGGCGGAAGTGTTTCGCGGCCTGCCGGTGCAGGTGACCGCACTCGACGGCGCCAACGTCGTGGCGGTGGGGCTGAAGCCCGGCGTGCGGGTGGTCACGGCCGGTGCCACGCTGATCAACCAGATCCGCTAAGGGGACGATCATGTTTAGCTGGATCGTCAATGCCAGTTTGAGAAATAGGCTGTTCGTGCTCGCCTTTGCCGTCATCCTGATGGTGTACGGCGGTATCACGGCGGCGAACATGCCGGTGGACGTGTTCCCCGACCTGAACAAGCCGACCGTCACCATCATGACCGAAGCCGGCGGCATGGCGCCGGAAGAAGTCGAGCAACTGGTGTCGTTTCCCCTCGAAACCGCCATGAACGGCATGCCCGGTGTGACCCGGGTGCGCTCGGTGTCCGGCATCGGGCTCTCCATCCTCTACGCCGAGTTCGAGTGGGGGTCGGACATCTACCGCAACCGCCAGCTGGTGGCCGAGCGGCTGGCCGAGGTCAAGGAGCAGTTGCCGGAAGGCATCAGCCCGAACATGGGCCCGATCTCATCCGTGATGGGCGAGATCATGCTGATCGCGCTGCCGGCCGACCCGGTCAAGGTCAGCCCGATGCAGGTGCGCGAGTACGCCGACTTCGTGCTGCGGCCGCGGCTGTTGTCGATCCCGGGTGTCGCCCAGGTGATCCCGATCGGCGGCGAGGTGCGCCAGTTCCGCGTCGAGCCGAGTACCGCGCTGATGGCGCAGCTCGGCGTCAGCTTCGACGAGCTGGACGCTGCGCTCAAGGCCTTCTCGAGCAATACCAGCGGCGGCTTTCTGGAGCAGAACGCGCGCGAATACCTGATCCGCAACCTGGGGCGCACCACGCGGCTGGAAGACCTGCAGAATCTTGCGGTCAAATTGGCCGATGGCCGGCCCATCCTGTTGAAGCAGCTGGCCGAGGTGAAGTTCGCCGCCTCGTTCAAGCGCGGCGATGCCGGCTACGGCGCCAAGCCGGCGGTGATCGTCAGCGTGCAGAAGCAGCCGAACGCCGATTCGGTGAAGCTCTCTGCGCAGGTGGAAGAGGCGCTGGCGAGCCTGAGCAAAAGCCTGCCGCCCGGCGTTTCCAAGCCGGAGATCTCGTTCCGCCAGGCCGACTTCATCGATGCCTCGATCGACAACGTGCAGGAAGCGCTGCGCGACGGCGCGATCCTGGTTGCCATCATCCTGTTCCTGTTCCTGATGAACGTGCGTACCACCTTGATCTCGCTGACGGCAATCCCGCTGTCGCTGGCCATCACCGCGCTGGTATTCAAGGGCATGGGGCTGTCGATCAACGTGATGACGCTGGGCGGCCTGGCCATCGCCATCGGCGAACTGGTGGACGACGCACTGGTCGACGTGGAGAACGTGCTGCGCCGCCTGAAGCAGAACAAGCCCAAGGGCGTGGCCGGCATCGTCAAGGTGATCGCGGTGGCGTGCAACGAGGTACGCTCCGGCGTGGTGGTCGCCACCATGGTGGTGGTGCTGGTATTCGTGCCGCTGTTCGCGCTGCCGGGCATCGAGGGCCGGCTGTTCGCCCCGCTCGGCATCGCCTACATCACCTCGATTCTGTCCAGCCTGGTAGTGGCGCTCACCGTCACCCCAGTCATGTGCTACTTCCTGCTGCCGCGCATGAAGCAGATCGGGCACGGTGACTCGCGCCTGGTGTTGTGGCTCAAGCACTGGGACAAGCGCCTCTTGGAGGCCTCGTTCGGTCGCGCCAAGGTCATTCTCGCTGCCGCCGTCGTGCTGCTGGTCGCAACGGTCGCCACCGTGCCATCCTTCCCGCGCGCCTTCCTGCCGGCGTTCAACGAAGGCACGCTGACGGTATCGCTGCTGCTCAATCCCGGCACCTCGCTGGCCGAGTCGAACCGCGTTGGCGCCCTGGCCGAAGCGCTGATCCAGCAAGTGCCCGAGGTGAAGAGCATCGGCCGGCGCACCGGGCGTGCCGAGCTCGACGAACACGCCGAGGGCGTGCACTCGAGCGAGCTGGACGTCGACCTCAAGCCCTCCGAACGTGGGCGCGAGGCGGTGATGGCCGACATCCGCGCCAAGCTGGCGCCGCTGCCGGCGGTGGCCACCGTCGGCCAGCCGATCTCACACCGGCTCGACCACCTGCTGTCCGGCGTGCGCGCCCAGATCGCGCTGAAGGTCTACGGTGACGACCTCGACACCCTGCGCGGCCAGGCCGCCAGCCTGCGCGACAGGCTGGCGCGTGTCCCTGGTCTGACCGATCTGCAGATCGAGAAGCAGGTACTGATCCCGCAGATCAAGGTGCGGCTCGACTACGGCCAGGCCGCGCAGTACGGCGTGTCGCCGGGAGCGTTATTGAAGACGCTGGAAACGCTGACCGAGGGCGACACCGTGGCGCAGATCGTCGACGGCAACAAGCGCGTCAACCTGGTGGTGCGCCTGCCGGACAGCGCGCGCGACACGCCTGGCCTGGCCGGCATCCTGATCGACACGCCGCATGGGCGCATCCCGCTGTCACAGGTGGCAACCATCGAGGAGTCGGACGGTCCGAACCAGATCGGCCGCGAGAACGGCCGGCGCCGCATCGTCATCGCCGCCAACACCGACGGCTCCGACATGGCGCGGATCATCGCCGACATCCGTCGGGTGCTGGCCGACAGCCATCTGCCGGAGGGCTACTTCGTCAGCCTTGAGGGCCAGTTCCAGGCACAGGAACAGGCGACCCGGCTGATCGCCGGGCTGTCGCTGGTGTCGCTCGCGCTGATCTTCATGGTGCTGTACAGCCGCTACAAGTCGGTCACGCTCAGCGCGATGATCATGGGCAACATCCCGATGGCGCTGATCGGCAGCGTGATCGCGATGTGGCTGGCCGACATCACGCTGTCGGTCGCCTCGCTGGTCGGCTTCATCACGCTGACCGGCATCGCCACCCGCAACGGCATCCTGAAAATCAGCCACTACATCAACCTGTGCAAGTTCGAGGGTGAAACCTTTGGCCAGCGCATGATCGTGCGCGGTTCGCTGGAACGGCTCACGCCGGTGCTGATGACGGCACTGACGGCGGCGCTGGCGCTGGTGCCGCTGTTGTTCGCCGCCGACGCGCCGGGCAAGGAGATCCTGCATCCGGTGGCAGTGGTGATCTTCGGCGGGCTGGTCAGTTCGACCCTGCTGGATACGCTGCTGACCCCGCTGATGTTCTGGCTGTTCGGCGAGAAACCGCTGCGACAGCTGCTGCAAGACCACAGTAGTGAAGCGTTCTGATTTTTACCCACCCCGGGCGTCTGCCCGGGACACACCCTCTGTAAAGGAAAACACCATGAAACAGCTATTGATCGCCGTATCCCTCGCCCTGTCCGCCGGCCTTGCCTTCGCCGACGGCGATCTCAAGCCGCAACAGGGCGGCGTGATGGCCGAAGCCGCCTCGGGCCATCGCATCGAACTCGTCGCCGAAGCGGACCTGCTGGCCGTCTACCTGACCGACCATGGCGGCAAGCCGGTCGCGAGCCAGGGCGTCAGTGGCGAGATCACGCTGCTGGTCGGGGCGGAAAAAACCACGGCCAAGCTGGAACCGGCCGGCAACAACAAGCTGACAGCCAAGGCCAAGGCCGCCCCGGGCGCCAAGGCCATCGTCAAGGTCACACTGCCGGGCAAGGCCGCCGAGCAGGTGCGCCTGACACTGAAATAAGGTTCTCACGGAACGGTGGGCGTTTAACGCAGGCGACAAACGCGAGAACGGCGGTGAAGGGTTGAGCTATTTGTGCAACCAAATATCAACCCGACACCGCCACTCTCATGCCCGGCGCGCTGCGCCACCTCCGCTGCCGGGAAGGCTTTCCGGGAAAACAGCTTGCCATCCTGGGGGGTGATGTCGGCGCTAGTGTTCCGCGCGGAACACCAAGCCACGAATCTGACAAAAACGTAATCCCGCGGTCAGCCTGGCGTGGGGGGACGATGTCTATTATCCAGTCATCGAGCTTGATACCGATGGCAGAGCATCACAGACGCTGCCCGATTGGAAAAAAGCATTATTCCCTCTAGGAGATTGACCATGAAAAAACTCGTCCTGACCGCCCTGTCCCTGAGCATCTTGGCCTCTGCTGCGTACGCCAGCCGCGGGGACGGTGCTGACAATATCCGAGAGCGCATGGAGCGCAACCGTAGCCAGGTGCAATCTACTCAAGCAGATGCATCGGCTCAGCACCAAATGAAATCGCGAGAGGAACTCGACCGTTATGCGGGCATGGTTATCCAGGCCAACCCTGAGAATTACCGAACCAAGAAGTAAGGTGCCGACGCTTTCCATTTCACTGAGCGGCCGCAAGGCCGCTTTCACATGAGTACCGACCCTGCCCAACTACTTGGGGGAAAATCTCCTGTCTAGCCTGATGGTGATAACGGGCCGCAACCGCCACGTCCGCCAGCACGATGGGAATATGCCGTTCTATTTCGCGCTCCACGTGTGCGTCCTGCATCGCATGTTCGTCGGTGCGTCTCGCGCCGCCCGGGGATTCCGCGGTATAACGGCGGTACGAAACGGAGAGTTAGCATGTGGATTCTGATTGTCGAGGACGAAGAGCGGGCGGCGGCCTATCTCAAACAGGGGCTGACCGAGGCCAGCTTCAAGGTGGACGTCGCCCACGACGGCATCGAGGGCGAGTATCTGGCGCTCGAACATGCCTACGATCTCGTCATCCTCGATGTGATGCTGTCGGGCAAAACCGGTTGGCAGGTGCTGGAGAGCCTGCGCCGCAGCAAACAGGTACCGGTGTTGTTCCTCACGGCGCGTGATCGCGTCGAAGACCGGGTGCGCGGACTGGAGACCGGCGCCGACGATTACCTGATCAAGCCGTTTGCCTTTTCCGAACTGTTGGCCCGGGTCAGAACGCTGTTGAGGCGGCGACCGGTGGCCGAACCGGACATCCTCAAGGTAGCCGACCTTGAACTCGATCTGGCCCGGCACAAAGCCTGGCGTGCCGGGGTGCGGATTCCGCTCACCGCGAAAGAGATGGCGCTGCTGGCGCTATTCATGCGCCGACAGGGCGAGGTGTTGTCCCGCACCCTGATCGCCGAGCAGGTCTGGGACATGCATTTCGATACCGATACCAATGTGGTCGAGGTCGCGATACGGCGGCTGCGTGCCAAGATCGATGACCCGTTCGACGACAAGCTGATCCATACCCTGCGCGGGGTCGGCTACGTACTGGAGGCCGGCCGTGCGGATTAAGTTTCAGGAAAAAAAAAAGCGGCCTTGCGACCGCTCGATGTCTCCGCAGGTGCTGGCACCTTACTTCTTGGTACGGTAATTCTCAGGGTTGGCTTTGATGACACGACCGGCGTAGTCATCAAGTTCCTCACGAGTCGCCT
>JACPUY010000266.1 GCA_016192025.1 Pseudogulbenkiania sp.
ATAGGCTTGCCAATACTGCTGCAGGATTTCGATCATAATTTATTCTCCTTGACGCCCACCATGTAGCGTTTTTCCAGGTGATGCAGACCGATATTGGTGATGGTGGTAATGGCGAGGTAAATGACGGCGGCCAGAATGCTGAAATAAAACAGCTCGGTAGTGCCACGGCCGGCATCCTGGGTGACCTTCACGATATCGGCGAGGCCGATGATGGACACCAGCGCCGAGGCCTTGATCAGCACCTGCAGGTTGTTGCCGATGCCGGGCAGGGCGAAACGCATCATTTGCGGAAACAGGATGCGGCGGAAAATGTGGAACGGCGTCATGCCATAAGACTGGCCGGCCTCGATTTGCCCTTTCGGCACGGACAGAAAGGCGCCGCGGAAGGTCTCGGTAAAATAGGCACCGTAGATGAAACCGATCGTCACCACACCGGCGGTGAACGGGTCGATATCGATCTGGGCCATGCCGTACCAGTCGGTGATCTGGTTCACCAGCATCTGGATGCTGTAGAACAGCAGCAGCATCAGCACCAGATCGGGAACGCTGCGGATCAACGTGGTATAGGCCGTCGAGAGATGGCGCAGGGCCGGGTTTTTGGAGAGTTTCAGGCTGGCCCCGGCCAATCCGATCAGCATGGAGACCAATAAGGACAGCAAGGAGAGCTTGGCCGTCATCCAGGTGCCTTCCAGCACCTGCGGTCCATATCCATATAAAAACATGTATCGCTCCGGGAATAAAAAACGGCGCTAACAGTAGAGAGGCTTACTGCTAGCGCCCATAAACGCACAACAGACTAGGAGTGGGTACAGTTACAGTCGGCTGTAGATTTCAAAGCTGAAATACTTGCTGGCAATGCGCTTGTAGGTGCCGTCCTTGATGATTTCCGCCAGCGCGCGGTTGATGTCCTTGCGCAGTTCTTCGTCCTCTTTACGCATGCCGATGCCGGTGCCCACCCCGAAAATCTTGGGGTCGGCAATGTCGCTGCCGGCGTAGGTGAAGTTCTTGCCCTTCGGCGTTTTTAGGAAGCCGTATTCGGCTTCGATGGCGTCCTGCAGGCTGGCGTCCAGTCGGCCGGAGGTCAGGTCCTGATAGACCTGTTCCTGGTTCTGGTAGGAAACGACGTTGATTCCGCTGGCCGCCCAGCGCTGCTTGGCGTAGGTCTCCTGCACCGTGCCCTGCTGCACGCCGATGCGCTTGCCTTTCAGCGATTCCACTGTCGGCTGCAGCGGGCTGCCCTTGGGGGCGATCATGCGGGTGGGGGCGTTATAGACCTTGTCGGAGAAGGCGATTTGTTTCTGGCGCTGTTCGGTGATGTTCATGGACGCCAGGATGGCGTCGAACTTGCGGGCTTTCAGGGCGGGAATCAGGCCGTCGAAGTCGTTCTCGACCCATTCGCACTTCGCCTTGAGCTTCTGGCAGATGGCATTGCCCAGATCGATGTCGAAACCGATCAGGCTGCCGTCGCTGGCTTTCGACTCGAACGGCGCATAGGCCGGGGCCGTGCCGAATTTGATCACGGTCCAGTCCTTGGCCGATGCGCTGAAGGAGGCGCAGGTGAGGACGGCGGAAAGCACGAATTTTTTCATTTCTATTCTCCTGGTGTAGACACGAATTGCCGGCGGTAATGTTGGATTTACTGGGCCCGGACTTGAAAAATCAGCTGGCTCGGCGCGGCAGGAAAATTTCCGCGATCATGCAGCGCGCACCGCCGCCGCCCAGCCGTTCGATGGTGTCGATCGGGGCCAGGGCGACCTTGGCGTAAGACGAAATGGCGGTTTGTTGCTCTGGGGTCAGCGAGGACCAGGCCTGGCGCGACATGGCAAACACCGGTTCGCCATCGCGGGAGGAGAGTTCGATCATATTGCCGGCAAAGTGCTCGAGCTGATCGTAGGAAATATCGATGATCTGTTTGCCGCTGTCGGTGAGTGCCTGCACCAGGGCGGTTCGTTCGTTCTGATCCCTGATCGATTCCAGGCACACGACGGCGAGCGTCTTGCCCACGCACATCATCACGTTGGTGTGGTAGATCGGCTTGCCGTGACGGTCGACCGAGTGAAACCAGAACGACTGGTAACCGATGGTTTCCGAAACCGCCTTCATCACCATCTCGCTGCTGCGTGACGAGAAGCAGATGTAGGCCATGTGCTCGTCGTGGTCGAAAATCATGGTGCCGGTGCCTTCGTGATACTGCCCGACCCTTTCGAAGCCGCTCAGGTCGATGACTTCCTCGACAGCGAACGCCTGCTGGATTTTTTCCAGGACCTTGGCGCTGCGCTCCAGGCGGCGATTGGGCGCTTCCATCGGATAGAGCACCACCTTGCCGTCGGCGTGCAGGCTGATCCAGTTGTTGGGGAAGATCGAATCGGGCGTGTGAGGTTCGACCGTGTCGTCGACGACCAGCACGTCGACGCCGCAGCGGCGCAATTCACCCACATAGGCATCGAACTCGGCGAGCGCACTTTGCTGCGCCGCCAGGTGGTCGAGGTCCGATTTCTGAAAAGCATTCGACTGCGACGTTTGCGGATTGGACAAGAATCGCGTCGGCCGGATCATCAGAATAGTGCTGGTGGTTTGCATGCTGCTTAATCGTCCTTGCTGGAGGGTGTGGTAAGGGGCCATTTTTATGGTCGGCAGGGGCCGGACCGGGTCGTATCGTCGTGGCTCAGGGGCGATGTCGATCACCGATTTGCCGCTATTGTGGACCTGTGCTTTGTTAGCAAAAAGTTGGCAAACTTCTCAAATATCTCCTATATTTTGCAAATTGATATGCTGTATTGGCGTTTTGAAAATGAATGACACGGATCGACAGTTGCTGGCGCTGCTGAGGGACGATGCGCGCATGTCCGTGACGACTTTGGCGGAAAAGCTGAGGGTGTCGCGGGCGACGGTGCAGAACCGGATCAACAAGCTGGAGGAGACGGGCGTGATCGTCGGTTACACCGTCCGTCTGAAGCCGGAAGCGGAAAGCCACCGCATCCGGGCCTGGATGTGCATTGCCGTGGAAGGAAACAGGGCGCCTGCGGTGCTGCAGGCGCTGCGCGGCGAGCCCAATGTGCATACCCTGCATTCGACCAACGGCCGCTGGGACATCGTTACCGAGTTGCGTGCCGACACCTTGGAGCAGTTCGACCGTGTACTCGGGCGGATCAGGCTGATTCCCGGCATCGCTTCGACGGAAACCAGCATTCTGCTGTCGACGCACAAGGTGTAGGAGCACCTCCCGCCATCCCATATTCCGGTGGGTGGGCAGGGTGTGCTCGTTGGTTATTGATAGCGCCGTTCGATGGCGGCGCTGGTGCCATCCTGGTTCATCTCCTGCAGCAGACGGTTCAGACGCTCGATCCGTTGCACCTCGATTGCCGGGTTGCAGGCCAGGTACAGCTCGGTATGGTGGAAGGTGAACAACGGAACGATCTGTCCGCGGTAGCCGTTTTGCCGGATCAGGTATTGGCCACTCAGCTCACCGGTCGGCCAGAAGTCGATGCGCTTGAGCATGAGCTTCTGGACGTTTTGCGCATCGTAGCTGGCAAAGTCGACCTTGAAGCCGCGTGCTTTGAGAAACACCCCGACGGCATCGTCGCGATAGCCGCCGAGTACGTAGGGGTGCAAGTCCGTCAGCGTTTTAGGGTGGCGCGTATCGTCAGCGCGTGCGTAGACCACCCAGTCGTTTCTCACCAGCGGTCCCACCCATTTGAAATGGCTCTCGCGTTCCGGGGTGCGCGTGGTGGAGAAGACGCAGGTGTCCTTGTTCTGCAGCGCCATCAGGTAGGCGCGCGACCAGGGATAGGCGGCAAGAGTATAGGCCTCGACGGCACGCCGCATCAGCTCGATCACCTTGTCGGTGGCGATACCGGAGATGGCCCCGGTGCGCGGGTCCATCATGTTGAAAGGCGGGGCCTCTTCCGTGGCCAAGGTCAGCGTTTGACCCGCCACCCACAAGGGAAAGCACAGCGCAACGGCTGCCAGCCAATATCGATACACGTCCGCCTCCCATAACGAAAAGCTTTGGTGTCACAGACAATGGGGAAATCCAATGCGATTCAGGTGCTTGCCTGGAATCGGTGATCTCCCTTGTTTTGTCATTCCAGCCCCGCTCTTTAGACCGTTCCCCGGGGCGGCGAATTCATTGCTCGCTTTCCTTCAGTTCCTTCAGATATTTGAAAACCGTGGCCCGTGTCAGATTGGCAGGCTTAGGTATGGCTGCTCGATCCCTGCCGCTTGGCAAGGAAAAGGCCAGCATTTCCACGAAATGGCTGGCCTTTGTCACCGGGCTGCGTGGGCCTCGGGCACCGGGCGTAACAGGCGGTGGCTCGCGCTGGAAGCGGAGCGTCTCAGCCTTGGCGCGACAGCGGTACCGCGCGCAGCTGATCGCCCGGTTGCAATTCCAGGGCCTTGGCCTGGGCTGCCGTCAGCGGGAAGGTGTCTTGCTGGGGCTCGGCGTAGGCGAGGATGACGCGGAACTGCTGGTCGCGGTCATTCGAGACCAGGTACGGCCGCTCGCTCTTGGCGGGTTGGGCAACAGTTTCCACTCGGTAATGGCGGCTGTCGCGGACGATGCGCAACTCGTCGACATAGGCTTCCAGCGTCGCACCGCCGTCGAAGATGTCCACGTAGCCTTCGTAGCGGAACCCTTCCGCTTCCAGCATGGCACGGGCCGGTTCGGTTTGCGGGTGCACCTTGCCGATTACCTCCTGCGCTTCGGGCTTCAGCATCGCGATATAGACCGGGTAACGCGGCATCAGCTCGGCGATGAAGGACTTCTCGCCGATGCCTGTGAGATAGTCGGCCTTGGCGAAGTCTATCTGGAAGAAATGACGGCCCAGGCCTTCCCAGAACGGCGAGATGCCGTTCTCGTCGGCAACGCCGCGCATTTCCGCGACGATCTTCTTGGCAAAGCGTTCCTTGAAAGCCGCCAGGAACATGAAGCGCGACTTGGACAGCAACTGGCCGTTGCGACTGTGGCGCCATTCCGGATCGAGAAACAGCGTGCACACTTCGCTGTAGCCGGCGTGGTCATTCGACAGGAACATCGCCTCCACCTTCTCGTAGACACCCAGTTCGCGCGAAATATGGCTGAGCGTGCCGATGCGGAAGTTGTACCAAGGGTTCTCGAGGCCGACGGCGACCTCGATGCCGGACACACCGACCACCTGCCCGGTCTCGGTATCTTCCAGCGCGAACAGATAACCTTGGTCTGCCCGATCCGCTTCGCCGTTCAGGGTGGAGACGCTGCGCGCGATGCGTTCGGCCAGCAAGGCTTCATTGGGTTGCAGCGAGGTCACGCCGACACCGGTCTTGCGGGCCAGGCGCATCAATGCGTCGAGATCGTCGGATCTCACGGGGCGAACAACTATCATAATCAGGCAAGCCTTTGGTGAAATGTGCTGTGTTGTGTTTGGGCCGGTCAGGCCCAGTTATCCTGTTCCACCAAAACGTCCAGGCCGGCGCTGGGCAGTTTGTTCCATGTATGCGTCAAACTCTTTCAACGCAGCGACCTGAGCGGTGACAGTGTCTGTAGCCGGATGCTGAAATGTGCCGTTACCTTCGGTTTCCGGATTGCAGCCGAAATGGGTAGGCCGGATCATCGGTACATGTCGGGGGGCTCGCAGGCCAGGTCCCGTCTTGGTGAGTGCTGTGCCGGTTATTGTGCAGACTCCGCCATCGCCGTTCCGGCTGTACTCACGATCACGGAGGGCGTATTCCCGATGAATTGCGGCAATTGACAGCGGATTCCGCTGTGCGCTGTACGTGGCGCGGGCTTGGCGAATGGAAAGAGAACAAGGGTGACAGGTATGACTGCCGCAAATATCAAGCTCGACCGGATCGACCAGAAGATCATTGAGATCTTGAAAAGCAATGGACGCATCAGTTATCAGCGTCTGGCCGAACTGGTGCATCTCACGCCACGCCCCTGTCAGGAACGGGTCCGCAAACTGGAGCGCGCCGGGGTCATCCGCGGCTACACCGCTCTGGTGGATGACGCCGAGCCTGTCAGCGGCCTGATTCTGCAGTTGCAGGTCGCCCTGGCGAGCCAGAGCGGCCGGGCGGCGCAGGTGGCTTTCGAGAAGGAAGTGTTGAGTCGCCCCGAGGTGCTGGCGTGCTGGCTGGTCAGTGGGCCATTTGACTACATGCTGCGGCTACGCTGTGCGGACATGGATGCCTACCGGACGTTGAGCAATAGTTGGCTTGCCAATGAGGCGTTCAAGATCGAGAAGATGGTCAGCAACCCGGAAATGCTGACCGTGAAAGAGCCCGTACATGGGTAAGGCGCAGGGCAAGAATGGCCCTTATGACTAGGGCTAAATAATGACGTGTATGTCGGTGCAGCAAGCTGGCACCGCTTTGCGCACCACCTCTGTGGCGAAATAGGGATGTGCGAGGTGCTCATAACATAGAGCAAAAAAAAGCCCGGCAAAAGCCGGGCAAAGTCCTGTTTCACACAGACAGATACATCAGGAACTCAGATATCAGGAAACGGTTTCCTGCAGTTGATGGAGGATCTGCGGGTTTTCCAGCGTGGACACGTCCTGCACGATCTCTTCGCCGCGCGCCAGCGAGCGCAGCAGGCGGCGCATGATCTTGCCGGAGCGGGTCTTCGGCAGGTTCTCGCCGAAGCGGATGTCGTCCGGCTGGGCGATCTTGCCGATCTCGTGCGCCACCCAGCTCTTCAGTTCGGCGGCCAGCTTCTTGGCATCCTCGCCCTCCGGGCGGGCGCCTTTCAGTACCACGAAGGCGACTACCGCCTCACCTTTCACCTCGTGCGGCTTGCCGACCACGGCGGCTTCGGCCACCAGCGGGTTGGCCACCAGCGCCGACTCGATCTCCATGGTGCCCAGGCGGTGGCCGGACACGTTCAGCACGTCGTCGATGCGGCCCATGATCCAGAAGTAGCCGTTCTCGTCACGGTTGGCCGAGTCGCCGGCGAGGTAGTACTGGCCGTTGAACTCTTCCGGGAAGTAGGTCTTCTTGAAACGCTCCGGATCGTTCCAGATGGTGCGCACCAAGGACGGGAACGGCTTCTTGATGACGAGGAAGCCGCCGCGGCCCGGCTCGACCTGGGCACCGGATTCGTCGACGATGGCGGCCATGATGCCCGGCAGCGGCAGGGTGCACGAACCCGGTTTGGTCGGCACGGCGCCCGGGGTCGGGGCGATCTGGATCGAGCCGGTCTCGGTCTGCCACCAGGTGTCGACGATCGGGCAACGGCCGCCACCGACTACTTCGTAGTACCACATCCAGGCTTCCGGGTTGATCGGTTCGCCCACCGTGCCCAACAGGCGCAGGCTGGACAGGTCGTGTTGTTTCGGCAGGTCGGCGCCGAGCTTGATCAGCGAACGGATGGCGGTCGGCGCGGTATAGAAAGTGGTGACCTTATGCTTCTCGATCATGCTCCAGAAGCGCGAGGCATCCGGGTAGGTCGGTACACCTTCAAATACGATCTGGGTAGCGCCGTTGGCCAGCGGGCCGTAGCAGATGTAGGAGTGCCCGGTGATCCAACCCACGTCGGCGGTGCACCAGAATACGTCGTTCGGCTTGTAGTCGAACACCCAGCGGAAGCTGTTGGCCGCGCCCAGCAGGTAGCCGGCGGTGCTGTGCTGGATGCCTTTCGGTTTGCCGGTGGAGCCGGAGGTGTAGAGGATGAACAGCGGGTCTTCAGCGTTCATCCATTCCGGTTCGCAAGCTTCGGCCTGGCCTTCCACCAGTTTGTGCCACCATACGTCGCGGCCTTCGGTCCAGTTGGCGCCGCCGTTGGTGCGCTGGTAGACGATGACGTTCTGCACGCTGGCGGTGCCTTCCATGGCCAGCGCCTCGTCGACGGTGGCCTTGAGCGCAACGGTCTTGCCGCCGCGCATGCCTTCGTTGGCGGTGATGACGGCCTTGGCACCGGCATCTTCGATACGGTCTTTCACGGCGCCGGCGGAGAAGCCGCCGAACACTACGGAGTGGATGGCGCCGATACGGGCGCAGGCCTGCATGGCGACGATGGCTTCGATCACCATCGGCATGTAGATCACCACGCGGTCGCCCTTGCCGATGCCGAGGCTCTTCAGACCGTTGGCAAACTGGCAGACGCGGCGATGCAGTTCGGCGTAGGTGACGCGGGTGACGTCGCCGTCATCCGCTTCAAAAATCAGCGCGATCTTGTTCGCATTCAGCGGCAGATGGCGGTCGAGGCAGTTGTAGGAAACGTTCAGCACGCCGTCGTCAAACCACTTGAAGAACGGGGCGTTGCTGTCGTCGAGTACGCGGGAAAACGGTTTTTTCCAGGTGATCAGTTCGCGCGCCAAGTCCCCCCAGAACGACAGGTAATGATCGTCAGCTTGCTCGCACAGCGCGTTGTAGGCTTCCATGCCGGAGATGCTGGCCTTGCGCCGGAAGTCGTCGGAGGGCGGAAAGCTGCGGGTTTCTTTCAGGATCGATTCGAGGGTAGACATTGTGTTCTCCTTGTTGCGTGCCGGTGCCGCACCCCGTCACGGGGTGCGGCGGGCATGAGTTACTGATTAATGCTTGGAAGCCCCGCTGGCGCCAATGCCGGTCATGGCACGGACGAACTGGGCGTCGAATTTGGCTTTTTCTTCGCTGGCCTGTTTGGAGCTATCCAGTACCGAGAACAGCCAGGTGAAGGCGAAGGCCATGGTCATCGAGAAGAGGGCCGGGTTCTTGTACGGGAAGATCGCGGCTTCGTTCTTCAACACGTCCACCCATACCGCCGGGCTCAGGATGATCAGTACCACGGCAGAAACCAGACCGATGAAGCCGCCGATCACCGCACCGCGGGTGGTCAGACCCTTCCAGAACATCGACAGGAACAGGATCGGGAAGTTGGCCGAAGCAGCGATCGAGAACGCCAGGCCGACCATGAAGGCGATGTTCTGCTTCTCGAACAGCAGGCCCAGCACGATGGCCACCACGCCCAGAATCACCGTGGTGATCTTGGAGACGCGGATCTCGTCGGCCTCGTTGGCCTTGCCCTTCTTGATCACCGAGGCGTACAGGTCGTGCGACACGGCCGAGGCGCCGGACAGCGCCAGGCCGGCCACCACCGCCAGGATGGTGGCAAAGGCCACGGCGGAGATGAAGCCGAGGAACAGGTCACCGCCTACCGCCTTGGAGAGGTGAATCGCGGCCATGTTGGAACCGCCCACCAGCTGGGTCACTTCCTTGCCGTTCTTGACGATGGTTTCCATCATCCCCGGCTGGTTCAGCACCAGCATGATGGCGCCGAAGCCGATGATGAAGGTCAGGATGTAGAAGTAGCCGATGAAGCCGGTAGCAAAGAACACTGACTTGCGGGCTTCCTTGGCGTTGGACACGGTGAAGAAGCGCATCAGGATGTGCGGCAGGCCGGCGGTACCGAACATCAGCGCCAGGCCCAGCGAGATCGAGTCGATCGGATCAGTCTTGCTCGGGGACATGATGGCGATCCCCTTGGCGTGTACTTCCACCGCTTTCTGGAACATCGCCTCCGGGCTGAAACCGACGCTGGACAGTACCATGAAGGCCATGAAGGTGGCGCCGCAAAGCAGGATCACCGCCTTGATGATCTGTACCCAGGTGGTGGCCAGCATGCCGCCGAAGGTAACGTACAACACCATCAGCACGCCCACCAGCACCACGGCAGAAGAGTAGCTCATGCCGAACAGCAGCTGGATCAGCTTGCCGGCACCGACCATCTGTGCGATCAGGTACAGCGCGACCACCACCAGCGTGCCGGTGGCGGCAAAGGTGCGCACCGGGGTCTGCTGCAGGCGATAGGAGGCGACGTCGGCAAAGGTGAACTTGCCCAGGTTGCGCAGCCGCTCGGCCACCAGGAACAGGATCACCGGCCAGCCGACCAGGAAGCCGATCGAGTAGATCAGGCCGTCAAAGCCCTTGTCAAATACCATGGCGGAAATGCCCAGGAACGAGGCGGCCGACATGTAATCGCCGGCGATGGCCAAGCCGTTCTGGAAACCGGAGATGCCGCCGCCGGCAGTGTAGAAGTCGCTGGCGGATTTGGTGCGGCGCGCGGCCCAGTAGGTGATCCCCATGGTAAACGCGACGAAGATGAAGAACATGATGATGGCCGACCAGTTGGTAGCCTGTCTCTGCACGTCGCCTTCAAAGGCGCCGGCGGCCAGCGCCAGTGTCGGTGCCGTAGCCAGGCCGACCAAGGCCAGGGTGGTGAGGGTTTTTTTCATTTTTTGGCTTCCTCGACAAGTTCCTGATTGAGCAGATCGAATTCGGTGTTGGCCTTGCGCACGTAAATACCGGTGAGCACAAACGCTGACAGAATGATCAGTACGCCGATCGGAATACCCACGGTAGTGATGCTACCTTCACCGAGCGGTGTGCCGAGCAGTTTGGGGGCAAACGCCAGCATGAGTATGAAGCCATAATAGATCACCAGCATGACTGCGCTCAGCGTCCAACCCAGGCTTGTCTTCTTGTGAACAAGCTCCAGAAACTTCGGGTTGGATTGCACGCGCTTCAGAACATCATCGTTCATTGCATCCTCCTTTGTGATGGCGATCCGTTGATCGCTGCAGCAACCTTACGAGCAGCAGGGGAGAGCGGCTAATCGCTTTTTTTGATCAGGAAAATTTGTCAAGCAGATGTTGCGGTGCAAAAACATAATGAAAACAATTGCTTATAGTGAAGCAAATGCTTGGTCCGCCAAGTTGAGAGGGCATCATTGTTTTTTCTGATGGGGAAAATTTGTCTTGGCAATGAATGTCAAAAAAGTACTGTAAAAACAATGACGTGGGAAGTCGTGTCATATCTTGAATCCCTGTCGCTGACAGGGGTTTGCCGGTGTTGCGCGGATGATCACGGGGGGTTGTCTCGCATTGCCGGATGGGTCAACAATAGGCTCCCGCCGGGTCTGGCCGAAGAAGAAAAACAGCTACATCACCAACAGAGTTGACATCACCTTCGAGTGCATCGACGGAGTGAGGGTAAACAAAAAGGTTGTAGATTCAGCGGTTTGACGGTTAGGCCGGACTATGCCGAATCCCGCGAAGTCGGATTCGGAGACGCCGCCCGCCGCCTGAACCCGGGTACTTGCAAACGAGAGCCAAATGGAAATTTATCAGTTGCGTACCTTTGTCACGGTGGCCCAACAGGGGCACCTGACGCAGGCTGCCGAGTTGCTGCATCTGTCGCAGCCGGCGGTGACGGCCCAGATCAAGGCGCTGGAAGAGGAGGTGGGGATGCCGCTGTTCGAGCGCACCACCGGCGGCGTGATGCTGACCCGGGCCGGGCAGGAGTTGCTGCCGCGCGCGCAGTCGATTCTCGAGTCGGCCAAGGACATCCTCAACCACGCCCGGCATCTCAAGGGGCAACTGGCTGGCAAGGCGCTGATCGGCGTGGCGCTGACGCCGGAAATCCTGCGGCTGGGAGCATGGGTCGCGCGCCTGACCAAGAAATACCCGCTGCTGGATCTGCGGTTGCAGCATGGGGTAACCGGCGGCGTGCTCAACCTGGTGCGCAAGAAGGAACTGGACGCCGGTTTCTACCTCGGCAAGAACCCCTACATTAACGTCAACACCGTGCTGCTGGCCGAGTTGCCCTTTGTCATTGTGATGCCCAAGGGCTGGGAGAACCGGATCGACATCATGGCGCCGAAAGAGCTGGGTAAGCTACCATGGGTGGGCATTTCGCAGTTTTCCAGCCTCAGCAAGATTACAGCGGAATTATGGCGGGAACTGAATATTTCGCCGAAGAAGGTCGCCGAGTGCGATCATTTGAATACCATTCTCGACCTGGTCAGTGCCGGGGTCGGGTTGGCGCTGGCGCGTGCCGAGGACGCGCAGGCGGCGGCGGAAAAGGGCCTGGTGACGGTGGTGCCGGGCATCTGCAAGCTGGCGGAATTGCAGTTCGTTTACCCGGCCGACCGCGGCGGCGACTTGATCCTCGACGTGCTGCTGGAAGAACTGGCGGCGGTCTGGCAGCTCGGACCGTCATCTCTGCATTGATTTCCTTCCCGGGAGGCCGTGATGACCTATCAGATGATGGCCGGTACGCTGGCCGCCTATTTCAAGGCGCTGGACGCCAACCAGCGCCGCTGGCTGGACGCCCAGCGCGACGTCTACCAGAGCTGGTCGGCAGCGCTGAGGCCGGGCTACCCGCTGGCGGAAAATGAAATCCAGCGCCGCCTGGACGGCGCGCTGCTGGCCGGCGTGTCGCTGAGCCAGGTGCCGCTCGACTCGCAGCACCGGCTGATGCAGGTGACCGAGAAATGGGTCGCCGCGCTCAACCGGGACATGTTGGACCGGCTGGAGCATGAGGGGCTGCATCCCTCCATGTCGGTACTGCGTCAGGCGTTGCAGCTGGGCGATGCCTCGTACGGAGCGCTGTCCAAGGCCTCGCGCCAGGTTGGCCATTTTGCCTCGACCAGCTTTTCTTCGGCAACGGTCAATGCCGCGCGCGGCATGCAGCACGCCTGGAAGCAGCATTGAGGCGCATTGCCGTTGATGGCTGTCCATGAGTTGGACACCTAAAAACCCTCTTGATCGTCAGGTGTTTATGTGCGGCCCCGCCGTTTAGAATCGGGGGATGAACACCTTTTCCTCGCTCGGCTTCGGCCACCGTTTCCAGACGCTTCCGCCCGCTTTTTACCGCCGGGTGGATCCAACTCCCTTGCCCGACCCTTACCCCGTCGCCGTCAGCCGGCCGCTGGCGGCAGAACTCGGCGTGGCCGGCGATTCGCTGCTCGGCCCCGACGCCATCGGCGTGCTCAGCGGTTCGGCGTTGCGCCCCGACATGCGTCCGGTGGCGGCGATCTATTCCGGTCACCAGTTCGGCGTCTACGTGCCACAGCTGGGTGACGGCCGCGCCTTGTTGCTGGGCGACACCGTGGCACCGGACGGTCGTCTCATGGAGTGGCAGATCAAGGGGGCCGGGCTGACGCCGTTTTCGCGCATGGGCGACGGCCGGGCGGTGCTGCGCTCCAGTATCCGCGAGTTCCTCTGTTCCGAAGCGATGCATCACCTCGGCATCCCCACCACCCGGGCGCTGGCGATCATGGGCTCGGACGAGCCGGTGTACCGCGAAACGACGGAAACGGCGGCGGTGGTGACGCGGGTGGCAGAGAGCTTCCTGCGCTTCGGCAGCTTCGAGGTGTTCTATCACCGCGGCATGCATGACGAGATCCGCGTGCTGGCCGACTACGTCATCCGTCACCACTATCCGGCTTGCCAGGAGGCGGCCAACCCCTACGCCGCCCTGTTCGGCGAGGTGACGCGGCGCACTGCCGAGCTGATCGCGCAGTGGCAGGCGGTGGGCTTCTGCCATGGCGTGATGAACTCGGACAATATGTCGATCCTCGGGCTGACCATCGATTACGGCCCGTTCGGCTTCATCGACGGCTTCAACGCCGCGCACATCTGCAACCACTCCGACCACGCCGGGCGCTATGCCTACAACCAGCAGCCGCAGATCGGCCTGTGGAACCTGCACTGCCTGGCCTCGTCGCTGTTGCCGCTGGTGAGCGAGGAGGAGCTGGTGGCGGTATTGCGCACCTACCGCGACACCTTCGAGGCCGCGCACGTGGCGCGGCTGAGCGCCAAGCTCGGCCTGGCCGCCGCGCGCGACGACGACGCCGACCTGATCAACAGCCTGTTCCTGACATTGCACGCGCACGGTACCGACTTCACCCTCTTCTTCCGCCGCTTGGCCGGTTTCCGCCAGGACGACGCACTGAATAGTGCCGTCCGCGACCTGTTCGTCGAGCGCGAGCAGTTCGACGCCTGGGCCGAGCGCTACCGCGAGCGGCTGGCGTGGGAGGGCAGCATCGACGTCGCGCGCGCCGAGCGCATGAACCGCGTCAATCCCAAGTACATCCTGCGCAACCACCTGGCCGAAGTGGCGATCGCCAAGGCGCGCGACGAGCGTGACTACTCCGAGATCGAGCGGTTGGGCCGTTGTCTGGAAAAACCGTTCGACGAGCAGCCCGAGTTCGAGGATTACGCCGGCTTCCCGCCGGAGTGGGCCGAACAGATCAGCGTCAGTTGCTCCAGCTGAGAACCCGCCCCATTAGGCGGCTGTGCCTACTGGGGCAGGCTCTGGCCGTCAGGCCGGAACCTGCCCCGCTTCCTCAATCCAGCGTGCGGCGGAAGGTCTTCAGCCCGACGCCCAGCACCACCGCCATGAACGCCAGGATCGGCCAGACCTGCGGCCAGAGCAGACTGTAATCGTTGCCCTTGAGCAGGATGCCGCGCACCAGCACCAGGAAGTGGGTCAGCGGCAGGCAGTTGCCGATGGCCTGCGCCCAGCCTGGCATGCCGCGAAACGGGAACATGAAGCCCGACAACAGGATTGACGGCAGGAAGAAAAAGAAGGTCATCTGCATCGCCTGCAACTGGTTGCGGGCGATCGAGCTGAAGGTGATGCCGAGCGTCAGGTTGGCGCAGATGAACAGCAGCACCACCGCGTAGAGCAGCAGCAGGCTGCCCAGCATCGGCACGCCGAAGATAAAGCGCGCCGCCAGCAGCACCAGCGATACCTGGATCAGCCCGATCAGGATGTAGGGCACGATCTTGCCGGTCATCACCTCGAGCGGCGTGGCTGGCGTCGCCAGCAGGTTCTCGAAGGTGCCGCGCTCGCGCTCGCGCGTCATGGCAAGCCCGGTCATCAGCACCATGGTCATGGTCAAAATCACCCCCATCAGTCCCGGCACGATGTTGTACGCGGTCACGCCTTCCGGGTTGTAGCGCTTGTGGATGCGCAGCTCGACCAGTTGTTTCGCCGGCGGGTGAAAGCCGGGAAGGTCGGGGGTGAACACCTCGTTCCCCAGCTTGTTGAGCACGGAGATGGCGCCGCCCGCGGCCACCGGGTCGGTGGCGTCCGCCTCGACCAGCAGCGCCGGCTGCTCGCCGCGCACCAGCGCGCGCTGGAAGCCGGCCGGGAAGGTGATGACGAACTGCACGTCGCCGCGATCCAGCAGCCGCTGGGCTTCGCGTTCGCTCGCCACGCTGCCGACCAGGTCGAAGTAGTCGCTGTTCTGCATCGCGGCCAGGTAGGCGCGGCTGAACGGGCTGGCCTCGGCCATCACCACGGCGGTGGGCAGGTGCTTGGGGTCGGAATTGATGGCGAAGCCGAACAGCGTCAGCTGGATGATCGGGATGCCGATGATCATGCCGAAGGTCAGCCGGTCGCGTTTGAGCTGGATGAACTCCTTGATGACGATGCCGAGCCAGCGCTGCAGCGAGAAGCGGGAAAGGGGGGAGCGGCTCATGACGCCTCCTGGAACGGGTCCGGGCTGTGCTGCATCAGCCGGATGAACACGTCTTCCAGCGTTGAGCCGACCCGTTCGAGCGCGAGGCCGTGGGCGTGGCAGAAGCGTTCGAGTTCGGGCTGCAGCGTGGCGACGTCCGCGCCGCTGACGTGCAGCAGCGCGCCGAAGCTCGCCACCTGTTCCACCCCCGGCAGCCGGCGCAGTTCTGCGCCCAGGCCGGTGAGGCCGGGGCCGGAGAGCTCCCAGGTGGCGAGCTGCTGTGCCGCGATCACTTCGTCGGCGGTGCCGGCGGCGAGCAGGCTGCCGTAGGAGAGGTAGGCCAGGCGGTGGCAGCGTTCGGCCTCGTCCATGTAGTGCGTCGATACCAGGATGGTGATGCCGGCGGCGGAGAGGCGATGGATTTCCTCCCAGAAGTCGCGCCGTGCCTTGGGGTCGACCCCGGCGGTGGGCTCGTCGAGCAGCAACAGCCGTGGCCGGTGCAGCAGGCAGGCGGCGAGCGCCAGGCGCTGCTTCCAGCCACCGGACAGCGTGCCGGCGAGCTGGTTGCGGCGTCCGGCCAGGCCGAGATCGTCCAGCGCCCGGTCGACCGCCTCGCGCCGCCCGCTCATGCCGAACATGCGGGCGACAAATTCGAGGTTCTCGGCGATGGTCAGGTCGTCCCACAGCGAGAATTTCTGCGTCATGTAGCCGACCTGGCGCTTGATCTCGCCGCTTTGCGTCAGCACGTCGTAACCCAGGCAACGGCCGCTGCCGCTGTCCGGCGTCAAGAGGCCGCACAGCATGCGGATCGAGGTGGTCTTGCCGCTGCCGTTGGGGCCGAGAAAGCCGAAAATCTCGCCGGTGCGCACCCGCAGCGACAGATCCCGCACCACATGCTTGTCGCCGAAGCGCTTGTTGAGGTTCTGCACGTCGATGGCGAGTTCCATCTCACCTCCCCACCAGGTGAACGTCGACCGGCAGCCCCGGGCGCAAGGCAGCGGCCTGTTGCGGTGCCGGGTAGGCCTCGACGCGGAACACCAGTTTCTCGCGGCTGCCGCGACTGTAGATCACCGGCGGGGTGTACTCGGCTTGCACTGCGATGAATGCCACCGTGGCGCGGATCGGCGTCTGGCAGCCGTCGCAACGGGCTTCCACCGTCTGGCCCTGGCGCAGCGTGGCGACCACGCTTTCCGGTACGAAGAAGCGGATGCGCCGCCGGTTGTCCGGCAGCAGGCTGGCCACCGGCTGGCCGGCCGGCACCCATTCGCCGGGGCGGTAGTAGGTCTCGACGATCTCGCCGCCGGCCGGGGCCAGTACCGACTTCTTCTCGACTTGCCAGTGCTGCTGTTCCGCCTGCGCCCGGGCGGCTTCCAGTTCGGCTTCGGCGCCGCGCACTTCGGGCGGCCGGCCGAGCGTGATCCGCGCGCTCGCCAGTTGCTGGCGCAGCGCGTCGGCCTGGGCGGCGGCTTGGTCGTGGGCGGCGGTCGCTTCGTCGAGGCGCGCCTGCGAGATGAAACCCCGGCGCGCCAGCGCCTGTTGCTGGCGCAACTGCGTGGCGGCGAGGCGCAGGGCGGCTTCGGCCGACTGCAGCTGGGCCGCGATCGCGGCGATTTCCGGCGGCCGGCGCGGTTCCTTCAGGTTCTGCAGCTTCTGCTCGGCCGACTGCACGCGCGCCTCGGCCTCCTGCAGCCCTTGCCGTTCGGGCTCGGGCGCGATGGCGAACAGCGCGGCGCCGGTGCGCACACGGCTGCCGCGGGCGGTGTCGAGCGTCTGCAGGTAGCCGGCGGCTGGGGCGGCAAGATAGAGGTATTCACCCTCGATGTAACCCTGGTAGGAGGGGGTGTTGTCCTGACTGCAGGCGCCCAGCAGCAGGACGAGTGCCGTCATGGCAACGCCCTGCCTGCGCAGACGACACATCGTCATGTTCGGCTCCTCATCGATCGGCCTGGGTGGAAGAGGGACTGCCAGCGGAAGTCCGCACTATGTATTTTACATGCACGGGTGGCCGAGGCGTGCCGGAGATGATCCGCCACCAGCTAGTCGGGGGCGATGTGTATCGACGGAAAGCAAAAAGGCTCCCCGAGGGGAGCCTTGGCCATGCTGGCGTCAGCCGGAATTACGGCCACAGCACCAGGTGGGTGAACGGCGGCAGGTAGGCCATGGCGCTCACCACCAGCCCCACCATGCCGGCCAGCGCCAGCGAGTGCAGGAACACGTAGCGCAGGATCACGCCCTCCTTGCCGTAGTACTGGGTGGCGGTGGAGGCGACCACGATGGACTGCGCGTCGATCATCTTGCCCATCACGCCGCCGGCCGAGTTGGCCGACGCCATCAGCACCGGCGACAGGCCCAGCTGCTGCGCCGAGGCTTTCTGCAGACCGCCGAACAGCACGTTGGCGGCGGTGTCCGAGCCGGTCAGCGCCACGCCCAGCCAGCCCAGCAGGGTGCCGAAGAACGGGTAGAACAGGCCGGTGTGCGAGAACGCCAGGCCCAGCGTGATGTCCACGCCGGAGAAGCGGGTCAG
This sequence comes from Pseudogulbenkiania sp., assembly GCA_016192025.1. Lineage (GTDB taxonomy): Bacteria > Pseudomonadota > Gammaproteobacteria > Burkholderiales > Chromobacteriaceae > Pseudogulbenkiania. The sequence continues at coordinate 17,724 of JACPUY010000266.1, forward strand.
GTAGCCCAGCGCCAGCATGGCGACGATGGTGATCAGCGAGTAGCGCAGCGACCAGAAGGTCTGGCCGTACACCTTCGCCAGCTCGCTCGGGCGGTAGCCCATCAGCAGGCCGGACAGCAGCGCGGCGACCAGGATGCCGGTACCGGTGGTGGACAGCAGGTTGAGCTTGTAGAGGGCAGCTTCCAGATGCGGCTCGGCAACCACCGGCGGCATCTTCTGCACCAGGTTGTGCAGGCCCGGCCATTGGATTTCCAGCGTGAAGATGGCGTCCAGCACCTTCTTCACCGACGGCGAACCCCAGGCAAACACCATCACCGACAAGATGATCCACGGCAGCCAGGCGCGCAGCACTTCACCGCCGCTGTAACCGTGGTTGCCGCGCTTGGCGGTGCCGGCTTCGGCTGCCGCCACCTTCGCGCCGCCCATAGTGCCGGCGGTGGAGGTGAACACCTCTTGCGGGTGCCATACCTTGAGGAACACCACCAGTGCGGTGATCGAGCACACCGAGGCGATCACGGCCACCAGCTCCGGCCCCATCAGGTTGGAAACCAGCAGTTGCGGGATGGCGAACGACAGGCCGGCCACCAGCACGGCCGGCCAGATGCGCACGGTGTTCTTCCAGCCGCAGAAGGCGATCAGCAGCCAGAACGGCACGATGATGGCGAAGATCGTCATCTGGCGGCCGACCATCGACGAGATCGACATCACGTCCAGGCCGGTCACCTTGGCCAGCGTGTTGATCGGGGTGCCCAGCGCGCCGTACGCCACCGGGGCCGTGTTGGCGATCAGCGACAGGCCCGAGGCGGCCAGCGGCGAGAAGCCCAGGCCGATCAGCATGGCGCCGGTCACGGCCACCGGTGTACCGAAGCCGCCGGCGCCTTCGAAGAACGCGCCGAAGCAGAAGGCGATCAGCAGCAGCTGCAGGCGACGGTCGTTGGTCACGCTGGTGATGCTCTCGCGCAGCACCGTGAACTGACCCTTACGTTCGGTGAGCTGGTACAGGAAGATGACGTTCAGAATGATCCAGCCGATCGGCAACAGGCCGTTGGCCGCACCCATCAGCGTGGCAC
>JACPUY010000267.1 GCA_016192025.1 Pseudogulbenkiania sp.
CGTCGTCGCTGTGCTATTACCGGTCGTCCGCGTGGCGTCTTCCGTAAATTCGGTCTGGGTCGCAACAAACTTCGTGAAATCGCCATGAAAGGCGAAATCCCGGGCGTTGTGAAGGCCAGCTGGTAATAGGAGTCCAAGAATGAGCATGCATGATCCTATTTCCGATATGTTGACCCGCATCCGCAACGCTCAGCGTGCTTCCAAGGCTGCCGTATCCATGCCTTGCTCCAAGCTGAAGGTTGCACTGGCCCAGGTGCTGAAGGATGAAGGTTATATCGAAGACTTCGCCGTAGCCGGCGAAGAGAAAAAGCCCGTCCTGGATATCCAGCTCAAGTACTATGCCGGTCGTCCGGTGATTGATCGTATCGAGCGCGTATCCCGTCCTGGCCTGCGTGTTTACAAAGGCTCCACCGAGATCCCCAAAGTAATGAACGGTCTGGGTGTGGCAATTGTATCCACCTCCAAAGGTCTGATGACTGATCGCAAGGCCCGCGCAGCCGGTATCGGCGGCGAGCTTCTCTGCATCGTGGCGTAAGGAGAGGGTTGAATGTCTCGCGTAGCAAAGAATCCCGTAGCGATCCCGGCGGGTGTTGAAGTCAAGTTCAACGCCACCGAGGTAAGCGTCAAGGGCGCTCTTGGTACCCTCAGCACCGCCCTGTGTGCCGAGGTAGAGGTGAAGCTGGATAACAACCAGCTGACCTTCGCGGCCAAGAACGACAGCAAGTTCGCCCGTGCCATGTCCGGTACGTTGCGCGCACTGCTCAACAACATGGTGAATGGTGTCAGCAAAGGCTTCGAGAAGAAGCTGACCCTGGTCGGCGTGGGCTATCGTGCCCAGGCCCAGGGTGACGCCGTCAACCTGTCTCTTGGTTTCTCGCACCCGGTTTCCCACAAGATGCCGGCTGGCGTGAAGGTGGAAACCCCGACTCAGACCGAGATCCTGATCAAGGGCGCTGACAAGCAGCTCGTTGGTCAAGTCGCTGCCGAAATCCGTGCCTACCGCTCCCCGGAGCCGTACAAGGGCAAGGGCGTACGCTATGCCGACGAGGTCGTGGTTCTGAAAGAGACCAAGAAGAAGTAATTGAGGCCCTGACATGGACAAGAAACAAGCTCGACTCCGCCGTGCACGCAAAACCCGTGCTCGGATTGCGGAGCTCAAGATGGTGCGCCTTTCTGTATTCCGCACCAACTGCCACATTTACGCTCAGATCATTGATGAGACTGGTAGTCGTGTGCTGGCCAGCGCTTCCACTCTGGAAGCTGAAGTGCGCTCTGATCTTTCCAATGGTGGCAACCAGGCCGCTGCAGCCGTAGTCGGCAAGCGGATTGCCGAGAAAGCTAAAGCAGCTGGCATCGAAAAAGTCGCCTTTGATCGCTCTGGTTTCCAATACCACGGCCGTATCAAGGCACTGGCCGATGCGGCTCGCGAAAGCGGCCTCGTATTCTAATTCGGAGTGAAGAATGGCTAAGCACGAAATGGAAGATCGTGGCGACGGTCTGATCGAGAAAATGATCGGCGTCAACCGCGTCACCAAAGTGGTGAAGGGCGGCCGGATCATGGCTTTCTCCGCTCTCACCGTAGTGGGTGATGGCGACGGCGGTATCGGCATGGGTAAAGGCCGCTCCAAGGAAGTGCCGGTTGCTGTGCAAAAGGCAATGGAATCGGCTCGCCGCAACATGGTGAAGATCCCGCTGAAGAACGGCACCCTGCACCACACCGTTACCGGCAAGCATGGCGCTACTACCGTGTTCATGCAGCCGGCCAAAGAAGGTACCGGTGTGAAGGCCGGTGGCCCGATGCGCGCTATCTTTGATGCGATGGGTGTTCGTAACGTGTCCGCCAAGGTTCACGGTTCGACCAACCCGTACAACGTGGTGCGTGCAACCCTGGACGGTCTGAACAAGATCTTCGTTCCTTCGCAGATCGCTGCCAAGCGTGGCCTGACTGTCGAGGAAATCCTGGGGGTGGAGCATGAGTAACGCCAAGACTGTCAAGGTGACTCTGGTGAAGAGCCTGATCGGTCGCCTGGAATCCCATAAGGCCTGCGCTCGTGGTCTGGGTCTGAAGAAGATGAACCAGACCGTTGAAGTGCTCGATACGCCTGAAAACCGTGGCATGATCAACAAGATCAGCTACTTGTTGAAAAGCGAGGGCTAAGCGATGTTGCTGAATACCATTAACCCGGGTGCTGGCGCTAAACACGCCAAGCGTCGCGTTGGCCGTGGCATCGGCAGCGGTCTGGGCAAGACTGCTGGTCGTGGTCACAAGGGCCAGAAGAGCCGTGCTGGTGGCTTCCACAAGGTTGGTTTTGAAGGCGGTCAAATGCCGCTGCAGCGCCGCCTGCCGAAGCGTGGCTTCAAGTCCCTGTCTGCTGGCAAGACTGCTGAAGTTCGTCTGTCCGAACTGAATCAGCTGCCGGTTGATGAAATTGATTTGCTCGCCCTCAAGCAAGCCGGTATCGTTGCTGCCCAAGCCCTGGTGGCCAAGGTAGTGCTGTCTGGCAAGGTTGAGCGCGCTCTGAAGTTGCGTGGCGTGGCAGTGACTGCCGGTGCTCGCGCTGCTATCGAAGCCGCTGGCGGCAGTATCGTTGAATAAGGCGCACGTACGTGGCGAATACTTCTCTAGTCTCTAATGGCAACAAGTTTGCCGATTTGAAGCGGCGTGTTCTGTTTCTGATCGGTGCACTGATCGTTTACCGCATTGGTGCTCATATACCTGTGCCAGGTATCAACCCTGCCGAACTAGCGAAGTTGTTCCACTCGTCGCAGACGGGCCTCCTCGACATGTTCAACATGTTTTCGGGCGGGGCCCTTTCCAGATTTACGGTTTTTGCCATTGGCATCATGCCGTACATCTCGGCCTCTATCATTCTGCAACTGGGTTCGGAAATTATTCCGGCACTCAAGGAGTTGAAGAAAGAGGGCGACGCTGGACGTCGTAAGATAACCCAGTACACACGTTACGCGACTGTTTTGCTGGCTACTTTTCAAAGTTTCGGCATTGCAGTAATGCTTTATAAGCAGCCTAACCTGGTGGTAACTCCTCAGTGGGAGTTTTACCTGACGACTGTGGTTACGCTGGTGACCGGCACCATGTTCCTGATGTGGCTTGGTGAGCAGATGACCGAACGAGGTATCGGTAACGGTATTTCCCTGATTATCTGCGCTGGTATCGCTGCCGGTGTTCCCTCGGCTATTGGTAAAACGTTGACCCTGACCAGTCAGGGCTCGTTGCCTATCCTGTTTGCCATTGTGCTCTTTGCATCGGTCATCCTGGTGACTTACCTGGTTGTGTTCGCAGAACGCGGTCAGCGTAAGGTCCTGGTCAACTATGCCAAGCGCCAAGTCGGCAATCGTGTCATGCAGGGCCAGAGCACGCATATGCCGCTCAAGCTCAACATGGCAGGGGTGATCCCGCCGATCTTTGCGTCCAGCATCATCCTGTTCCCTGCCACCGTTCTCGGCTGGTTTGGCAATACGGAAGGCATGGGCTGGCTGAAGGCCGTTGCAGATAAACTGCATCCGGGTCAGCCGATCTATGTCCTGCTGTACGCGACGGCGATCATTTTCTTCTGTTATTTCTACACGGCTCTGGTATTCAACCCTAAAGAGACGGCGGATAACCTGAAGAAGAGTGGTGCCTTCATCCCGGGGATTCGTCCAGGTGAGCAGACTTCGCGTTATATCGAGAAGATCATTCTGCGGCTGACGTTGATCGGTGCGATTTACATCACGCTGGTTTGCCTGTTGCCTGAGTTCCTGATCCTGAAGTGGAACGTACCGTTCTACTTTGGCGGGACCTCGCTGTTGATCATCGTTGTCGTGACGATGGACTTCATGGCTCAGGTTCAATCCTATATTTTGTCGCACCAGTATGAGAGCTTGCTGAAGAAAGCAAACTTCAAAGGCAATGCTCTTACCCGCTGATATACGAGTTCACACTGGGTTATATGGCTAAGGAAGATACCATTCAGATGCAGGGCGAGGTCCTGGAGACGTTGCCGAACGCAACCTTCAGGGTCCAGCTTGAGAATGGACACGTAGTGCTCGGGCATATCTCTGGAAAGATGCGGATGCATTACATCCGCATTCTTCCCGGAGACAAGGTCACGGTGGAGTTGACCCCCTATGACTTGTCCCGTGCCCGAATTGTGTTCCGTGCAAAATAATGCACTCGCTCTTTTAGAGATTGAAAGGAACTGACATGCGAGTTCAGCCTTCGGTAAAGAAAATTTGCCGTAACTGTAAAATTATCCGTCGCAACCGTGTTGTTCGCGTGATCTGCACGGATCCCCGTCACAAGCAAAAACAAGGCTAATATTTGTTAGCCCTGATCTTGCGTGATACAATCGCAAGCTTTTCAAAGTCTTAAGGCTTAAGGAAAGAGTATGGCCCGTATTGCAGGGGTAAACATCCCCAACCATGCGCATGCCGTTATCGGCCTGCAGGCTATTTATGGCATCGGTCAAACTCGTGCTCAGCAGATTTGTGCTGCAGCAGGTGTTGTTCCTTCCACGAAAGTGAAGGATCTGACCGACGCCGAAATGGACAAACTGCGTGAAGAAATCGGCAAGTTCACCGTCGAAGGTGACCTGCGCCGCGAAATCACCATGAGCATCAAGCGCCTGATGGACATGGGCTCTTACCGTGGCATGCGCCATCGTCGTGGCCTGCCGTGCCGCGGCCAGCGTACTCGCACCAATGCCCGTACCCGCAAAGGTCCGCGCAAGGCGATCGCAGGCAAGAAGTAATCTTAAGGAACACAGATAATGGCTAAAGCAAACACAGCTGTCCGTGTACGCAAAAAAGTGCGCAAGTCTGTTAGCGAAGGTATCGTGCACGTGCACGCTTCGTTCAACAACACGATCATCACTATCACCGACCGTCAAGGCAATGCTTTGTCTTGGGCTACCTCTGGCGGCGCTGGTTTTAAGGGCTCGCGCAAGAGTACACCCTTTGCTGCTCAGGTAGCGGCAGAGCATGCTGGTAAAGTTGCCCAAGAATACGGTGTGAAGAACCTCGAAGTTCGTATCAAAGGCCCGGGCCCGGGTCGTGAATCTGCCGTTCGCGCTCTCAATGCGCTGGGTTTCAAGATCACCAGCATCTCCGACGTGACGCCGGTGCCGCACAACGGCTGCCGTCCGCCCAAGAAACGTCGTATTTAATTCGGAGAGTGTGAGAACATGGCACGTTATATTGGCCCGAAATGTAAACTCGCGCGTCGCGAAGGTACCGACCTGTTCCTGAAGAGCGCGCGTCGTGCACTGGATTCCAAGTGCAAACTGGACAGCATCCCAGGTCAGCATGGCGCTCGCAAGAGCCGTCTGTCTGACTATGGCGTCCAACTGCGTGAAAAGCAGAAGATCCGCCGCATCTACGGCGTGCTCGAGCGCCAGTTCCGCAATTATTTCGCCGAAGCGTCCCGCCTGAAGGGGTCGACCGGTGAAAACCTGCTGAAACTGCTGGAATCCCGCCTCGACAACGTCGTATACCGCATGGGCTTTGGCTCCACCCGCGCCGAAGCGCGTCAGCTGGTGAGCCACAAAGCCATCGTGGTGAACGGCCAGGTTGTCAACATCCCGTCCTATCAGGTTAAGGCCGGCGATGTTGTAGCCATCCGTGATAAAGCCAAAAAGCAGGCCCGTATCGTCGAAGGTCTGGCTCTGGCCGAACAGGGTGGTTTCCCTTCTTGGGTTTCTGTTGACTCCAAGAAGATGGAAGGTGTTTTCAAGTCAGCTCCGGAGCGTTCCGAACTGGCTGGCGATATCAACGAACAGCTCGTTGTGGAATTCTACTCCAAGTAATCGCTAGCTCTTAGGAATGACTATGCAAAACAGCGCTTCGGAATTTCTTAAACCGCGACTCATTGATGTGCAGCCGGTTTCGGCTACTCATGCGCGCGTATCGATGGAGCCGTTCGAACGTGGTTATGCCCATACCCTGGGCAACGCACTGCGTCGCATCCTGCTGTCGTCGATGCCGGGTTTTGCCCCGACCGAAGTCACTATCGCTGGCGTTTTGCATGAGTATTCCGCTCTTGATGGTGTTCGCGAGGATGTCGTCGACATTCTCTTGAACCTCAAGGGCGTGGTGCTTAAGCTGCATGGCCGTGACAGTGTCGTACTCACCCTCAAGAAAGAGGGTGAGGGCGCTGTTCTGGCTGGCGATATCGAGTTGCCGCATGATGTTGAGGTGATCAATCCTGATCACGTCATCTGCCATCTGGCAGCGGGCGGCAAGGTCGATCTCGAAGTGAAGGTCGAAAAAGGTCGCGGTTATCAGCCGGTTAGCGTTCGCGTTAATCAGGATGAGAACCGTGCTATCGGTACCATTCAGCTGGACGCTTCCTTCTCTCCGGTCCGCCGGGTGAGCTTTGGCGTGGAAAGTGCCCGTGTTGAACAGCGTACCGACCTGGATCGCCTGGTGCTCGATATCGAGACCAACGGGGTGATCGAACCTGAGCAAGCCGTGCGTAACGCCGCGCGCATCCTGATGGATCAGCTGTCGATTTTTGCTGATCTGCAAGGCACTGCGGTTGAAGAAGTCGTTGAAAAGGCGCCGCCGATCGATCCGATCCTGCTGCGTCCGGTCGACGATCTTGAACTGACGGTTCGTTCGGCTAACTGCCTGAAGGCCGAGAACATTTACTACATCGGTGATCTGATTCAGCGTACCGAAACCGAGCTTCTGAAGACCCCGAACCTCGGCCGCAAGTCCCTGAACGAGATCAAGGAAGTTCTCGCGTCCAAAGGCCTGACTCTCGGCATGAAGCTGGAAAACTGGCCGCCGGCAGGGCTGGAAAAACCGTAAGGTTTGAGATTAAAGGACATTAACAATGCGTCATCGTTATAGTAATCGTAAACTGAACCGCACGACCAGCCATCGTCTGGCGATGCTGCGTAACATGGCTAACTCGCTGCTGCGCCACGAAGTGATCGTGACCACGCTGCCGAAAGCCAAGGAACTGCGTCGTGTGGCCGAGCCGCTGATCACGCTGGGCAAGAAGCCGTCGCTGGCCAATCGCCGTCTGGCTTTTGACCGCACCCGTGATCGCGACATCGTGGTGAAACTCTTCGACGTACTGGGGCCGCGCTACACCACCCGCAACGGTGGCTATGTTCGCATCCTGAAGTACGGCTTCCGCAACGGCGACAACGCTCCGATGGCTCTGGTTGAGCTGCTGGATCGTCCGGAAGATGCGGTAGCAGTGGAAGAAGAAGCCGAGTAACCTTCGGGTGCTCTGAATAAAAAAGCCAGCGTAAGCTGGCTTTTTTATTTTCCGGCCGCCCCGGCTAGAAAATGGACAGCCCGGTGCGGGTGGTGAAGCGGTCGAGCGCCTCAAGCCCGATCAATGAGTTGCCCTGGCTGTCGAGAGCCGGGCTCCATACTGCGATGCTTAGCTTGCCGGGGATCACCGCCAGAATGCCTCCTCCCACCCCACTTTTGCACGGTAGGCCGACCCGGTAGGCGAATTCCCCCGCCGCGTCGTAGGTGCCGCAGGTCAGCATGATGGCGTTGACCTGTTTGGCCTGGCTGCGGCTTAAACGTTGCTGCCCGCTGACCGGGGAGAGGCCATGGTTGGCGAGGTAGAGGCCGGCGCGGGCGAGTTCGGCGCAACTCATGGTGATGCTGCAGCTGTGGAAGTAGCTGTCCAGCGTCCGCTCGACCGGGTTGACCATGTTGCCGTAGCTCTTCATGAAATGCGCCAGGGCGGCGTTGCGGTCACCGTGCTGTTGCTCTGAAAGCGCCACCTCCGGGTCGAATTCGAGGCCGTCGGCACCAGCCTCCTGGCGTAGAAAATCCAGCAATACCGTTTTGGCATCGCCATACAACGAATTGGCGAGGTCGGTCACCACTAGCGCGCCGGCGTTGATGAACGGGTTGCGCGGGATGCCGTTTTCATTTTCAAGCTGTACCAGCGAGTTGAACGGGTTGCCCGACGGTTCCTTACCGACGCGGGTCCACAGGTTGTCGCCGAGTCTTCCCAGCACCAGTGACAGCATGAAGACCTTGGACAGGCTCTGGATGGAAAGCCGGGTATCGGCCTGCCCGGTAGAGTACTGCTGGCCGTCGAGCGTGGCGATGCTGATGGCGAACTGTTGCGGGTTGATCTTGGCCAGGGCGGGAATGTAGTTCGCCACCTTGCCCAGGCCGAAATAGGGAACGATGTCCTGTGCTATTTCGTCGAGGAGATTCTGATAGTCCATACGTCTTGTGCCATAAGGGTGTGCTTTGTCATCGTCGGCCCTGTTTCGGGCTCTTGTTTCCGCCGGCTGTGGGCGCCGGCGGATCAGAAAGTATAGCGTAGCTCCAGAACCTCAAGGGCGTCGCCGGCTTGCAGCATGCCTTCATTGCGCGGCGCCAGGTTGATGCCGAAGCAGATCCCCTCGGCTTGCTGGCGCGCCCTGATCAACGTAGCCAGCGGCTCGCCATCCGCTGCCGGGGTACCGTTGTCAGGGTCGACCGTGGTCAGTTGGCAGCGCGTGCAGGGCTTGGTCACGTCGAAGACGACCGAGCCGATGCGTATCACTTTCCAGTCGTCTTCTTCGTAGGCCTGAGCATCCGCGATGACGAGATTCGGGCGGAAATGACGCAGGGTTACCGGCTGTGAAAGCTGACTATTGAGCTCGTCCAGCGAGCCCTGGTTGATCAACAGATAAGGATAGGCATCGGCGAAGGACAGCGCCTGATCGCTGGTTTTCTGCTGGCGCAGAGGGCGCTGGCCCAGCCAGAGCAAGCGGCAGGGGAGGCCGAGGTAGCGGCTGAACCAGTCGTCCGCCACGGCCGAGCCATGGTAGGCGGTGAAGTGATCCTTCCATACCGTGGTAGCGCTCGGGGTGTCGAATTGGGTCGCCAGCGCCGCCACGGTAGGGAAACCGGGCGCCTGGAACAAAAGGGCTCCCGGGATCGGCGTGCAGTGAACATTGACGAGTTGCGGGTAGTCGCGTGCGGTGATGAACTGCCCCGCCGCATCGACCAGCAGCCACTCCCGGTCATGCAGCAAGCCCTGCCACGAGGCAAACGCCCGGCTGTAGGCGATACCGCGGGTGGATTTGAGGGGATGAACGTACATGCTGGCCAATTGCACGATTTGCTCCACTTTTTGAGTATTTGACGAATGTTTTTCGGCGAATTCCATGATCGTAGCAGATAGTTTCCAGCTCGAGGCTGAAACTCGAGGTAGACGATAAGCCGATTTTCGCCGAGCCCGGTTCCGGATTGAGCCGTTGCCGCAGATGTTTCTGTCGGCCGGCGCGGAGGCCGCACAGCTGAATAATACCCCCTGTGCTAAGGTCGGGCCGGTTTGCTCTTGCCGGGTTTTGGGTTTTTCTTACCTGCCGTTGCGGCAAGTCAGCGTGGCCCCATTAGGGTTTCTCCTGAAGGCAGTCGGTCGGGGCGATGGCTATTCTGGCGAATCCTGGGTTTTTTTTACGTAAACCCCGCTGGTTTCAATAGGGTATGCTTACAAGTGCTTCGCATCGCTACAACAAGGGGGAAAAAATGAAACAAGAGAATCATGGCTGGAGCATGCGGGCAAGGCTGCTGGGACTGTTGGCCATGTTGGCCGTGCTGGTCTGTGTGCAAGGCGGCCTGGGCCTGTTAAGCGAGCGGGACACCCTGCTGCAGGATCGTCAGGACAAGATCCGCAACCTGGTCGAGTCGGTCGCCGCCGTGGTGGCCGATTACGAGCACAAGGCGGCCAGCGGGGTGATGAGCGAGGCGCAAGCCAAGGCCTTGGCGGCGGCAGCGATCAATTCGATCCGCTACGACGGCAAGGAGTACTTTTTCGCCTTCGACAGGAACCTGGTTTACGTCGGGCACGGTGTCAAGCCGGCGCTGATCGGCAAGAATCTCCACGGCATCAAGACCCCGGAGGGAGTGGACCTGGGGGCGCTGTTCGACAAGATACTGGCCGAGGGGCAGGGCAAGGGTTTCGTGTCCTACGTCTGGGACAAGCCGGGCTTCGATCGTCCGCAGTCCAAGGTATCGTACCTGATGGTGACGCCGGGTTGGCACTGGGTAATAGGCACCGGCCTTTATCTCGACGATGTCGATGTGGCATTCCAGCGGGCATTGCTGGCCTTGGCGTTGCGGGTCGGCATCGTACTGGCGCTGCTGCTCGGGGTCGGCTATCTGTTGGTCCGCAGCGTGCTGCGTCAGCTTGGCGGCGAGCCGGCGGCGACCGCGGCGATCGTGCGCCGTATTGCCGACGGCCAGCTCGACGTGGCCATTACATTGGCGCCGGGCGACCGCGACAGCCTGCTGGCGGCAGTCGCCGACATGCAGTCGCAGTTGCGCCAGTTGGTGCAGCGCATCGCGGAAGGGGCCAATACCATGTCCGGCATGAGTTCGCAGATCGCCGGCAGTGCCGAGGCGGTGGCGCAGTCCTCCGGACAGCAGAGCGGAGCGGCCACGTCGATGGCGTCTTCGGTGCAGCAGATGACGGTCAGCATCAACCACATCGCCGAGCACGCCCAAGACGCCCGCCAGCTGTCCCAGGCCTCCGGCGCGCTGTCGCGCGAAGGCGGCGAGGTGATCGCCCGCGCGGTCGGTGAGATGCAGCGTATCAACGAGTCGGTGGATCAGGCGGCATCGAGCATCGGTGAGCTGGCGCTGAAGACGCAGACCATTTCCAGCATCATGCAGGTGATCAAGGATATTGCCGACCAGACCAATCTGCTGGCGCTCAATGCCGCCATCGAGGCGGCCCGGGCCGGGGAGAGCGGACGCGGCTTTGCCGTGGTGGCCGACGAGGTGCGCAAGCTGTCGGAACGCACCGCCCAGGCCACCCAGGAAATCGCCGGCATGATCGAAGAGATCCGCCTGACCTCGGATGCTTCACACAACACCATGGCCGAGGCGGTACAGCGGGTGAAGAACGGGCTGCAGCTGGCGGAGCAGGGCGGCGAGGCGATTGCGCGCATCCGCGACAGCGCCCAGCAGGTGGTGCAGGTGGTCAACGACATTTCGCACTCGCTGAAGGAGCAGGGGGACGCCAGCCAGGGCATCACCCGTCATGTCGACGACATCGCCCAGAGTGCCGCGGTCAACGCCGACGCTTCGCTGGCGGCATCACGCGCCATCGAAGACCTGCACGGTCTGGCCGATACCCTGCGCAGCCAGGTGGCCCGTTTCAGGTGGTAGGCGCGCTGGTAGTCTGACCCGGGCTCGGCAGATGCCGGGCCTTTTTCATGCCCAGCGCGGCCGATGCCGGCGGCCCAGCACGACGGCGAGTACCAGCAGTATGGCGGCCAGCAGCAGTACCGGGCGGTTGCCGTACTGCATGTAAGGGGTCAGACCGCTGCGGCCCTGGACCATGCCCGACAGTACCTGCCGGGTGAACGGTGCCGCCACCGCGGCGATTTCGCCGTCGGCGCGCACGATGGCGGTCATGCCGGTGTTGGTGGCGCGCAGCATCGGGCGGCCGGTTTCCAGTGCTCGCGCCTGCGACAGCTGCAGGTGCTGGCTGGCGGCATCGCTCTGGCCGAACCAGGCCAGGTTGCTGACGTTGGCCAGCAGCGTGGCCCGGGCGGCCGGGCCGATCAGTTCCTCGCCGAAGCTGTCCTCGTAGCAGACGTTGAATGCCACCTGTTGCCCGGCCATGGCGATGGGCGGCTGATTGGCGCCGCCGCGGCTGAAACCGGACAGCGGCATGTTCATGAAGCGGTAAATCCAGCTGGTGACGCCGGGCAGGGGGATGAACTCGCCGAACGGCACTAGGTGATCCTTGGCGTAGAACGGCTGTCCCGCCGCGGTCGGCGCGATCACGGCGTTGAGATAGCCGCGGCCGTCGTCGGTGCGGCGCGGCACGCCGAAGGCCAGCGCCATCCGGTTGCGCTCGGCGGTGGTGGCCAAGAGGCCAAGGAAGCCGGGGGGGAGCTCGTCGAGGAACACCGGCAGCGCCGTTTCCGGCAGGATCATCAGGTCGGCCCGGGTGGTGGCGACCTGGCGGTAGTAGCTGGCCAGCGTGTATTCGTAAATCGCCGGGTCCCACTTGAGGCTCTGCGGGATGTTGCCCTGCGCCAGCGCCACGCGCAGCGGCTTGCCGGCGGGCTCGGTCCACTGGATGGCCTTGAGCTGCTGGCCGCCGCCCCACAGCGCGGCGATCGCCACCAGCAGCAACACGCGCCAGCGGTTGGCGAGCCAGGGCAGCACGGTCAGCGCGCCGGCGCTAACCGCCACCAGCAGGGTGACGCCGTAGATGCCGGCCACGGCGGCATAGCCGGACAGCGGGCTTTCGGTGACCTGCGAGTAGCCGGCCGTGCCCCAGGGGAAACCGGTGAGCATCCAGCCGCGCAGCCATTCGCCCAGCGTCCACAGGGCGGGGAACAGTACCAGCCAGCGCATTGCCGGGCGGCGGTCGATCCGGCCGGAGAGCCACAGCGCCAATCCGGGGTAGAGCGCCAGGTAGGCCGGCAGCAGCGCGGTCATCGGTGCGGCCAGCCAGAACGGCATCCCGGCGATGTCGTGCAGGCTGTAGTAGATCCAGTGGAAATTGGCGGTGTAGGCGGCGATGCCCCAGGTGTAGCCGAGCCAGAAGGCTCGGCCGGGGTGGCGCTCGGCCAGTTCGGCCAACGTGGCCAGCGCCAGCGGCATCAGCCAGAACAGGCGGTAGGGGGCGAACGCGAACAAGGTGGCGGCGCCGGCCAGTGCCGCCACGAGCAGGAACAGGAAGGTGCGCATGGAGTCAGTCGGTGAGCGGAGCGTCCTGCGGATGCAGGCGTTCGATCAGCAGGGTGTGCAGGCGGCGGCTGTCGGCCCGCATGATGGTAAAGCGCAGGCCGCTGTCTTCCACTGCTTCGCCGCGCTTGGGAAGGTGGCCGAACAGCGAGATGGCCAGGCCGCCGATGGTGTCGACGTCGTCGTCGGAGAAGCCGGTATCGAAGTAGTGGTTGAAGGCGTCGATCGCGGTCAGCGCCTTGACGCGATAGCGCTGGCCCCGCACCGGGATGATGTTGTCCTCGGTGTCGTCGCAGTCGTACTCGTCCTCGATGTCGCCGACGATTTGTGCGATGACGTCCTCGATGGTGACCAGGCCGGCAACGCCGCCGTATTCGTCGACCGCGATCGCCATGTGGTTGCGGGTGGTGCGGAAGTCGCGGAGCAGTACGTTGAGCGGCTTGGTTTCCGGCACGAACACCGCCTGGCGCAGCGAGTCGCGCAGGTCGAAGGTGGCGGGGTCGTGGAAGTAGCGCAGCAGGTCTTTGGCCAGCAGGATGCCGAGCACGTCGTCCTTGTCTTCGCCGATGACCGGAAAGCGCGAGTGCGCGGTTTCGACGACGAAGGGCAGCAGTTTCTCGACCGGGGTGTCCTGTTTGATGACGTCGATCAGGCTGCGCGGCACCATCACGTCGCGCACGGTCAGTTCGCTGACCGACAGCACGCCTTCGATCATGCCGAGCGCCTCGGCGTCGAGCAGGTTGCGTTCGAAGGCCGAGTGCAGCAGTTCGACCAGTTCCTTACGGTCTTCCGGCTCGCGCAACAGCAGCGCCGAGAGGCGCTCCAACCAACCGGGTCGGCTTTTACTGGAATCGTCCATGGTGTCAGGTTTTCTCCGCCGCGTACGGGTCCGGATATCCTAGCTTGGCGAGAATGACGGTTTCAAGCGCTTCCATGACATCGGCTTCGTCGTCCTGTTCGTGGTCGTAGCCCTGCAGGTGCAGCATGCCGTGCACGGTGAGGTGGGCATAGTGGGCGGCGAGCGGGACGTCCTGTTCGGCGGCTTCCCGTTCCACGACCGGCACGCACAGCACCAGGTCGCCGAACAGCGGCATGCCTTCCACGGCTTCGCCCTCGTTGAGGGCGAAGCTCAGCACGTTGGTGGCGTAGTCCTTGCCGCGGTAGTCGCGGTTCAGGGTGCGGCCTTCCTCATCCTCGACCAGCAGCAGGCTGACTTGCGCCGCGCGCACTGGCGGCTGCAGTGCGGCGCGTGCCCAGCGTTGCAGCTCGGTGGCGGGGGGAAGGTTGGCCGAAGCGGTGCGGATATCCAGCGTCAGTTCCAGCCGGTCGGCCAGGCGGTGCCGTGGCGGGGTGCGCTTAGCTCTTTTCATCTTGCTTGTTTTGCGTCAGTTCTTTGAGTTGATGGGCGTCGTAGGCATCAACGATCTTCTGCACCAGCGGATGGCGCACCACGTCGTCGCTCTGGAAGTGATGGAAATGGATGCCGCGCACGTGGCCGAGGATGCGCTCGACCTCGACCAGGCCGCTCTTCTGGTGGCGCGCCAGGGCGATCTGGGTGACGTCGCCGGTGATTACCGCCCGGGAGCCGAA
>JACPUY010000268.1 GCA_016192025.1 Pseudogulbenkiania sp.
CCGACAGCTACCGGAACGCCGTCTTCCTGGGCGAGCGCGACTGTTCGATGCAGCGCCGCCACCAGAAGATCATCGAGGAAGCCCCGGCGCCGGGCATCACCGACGCACAGCGCAAGAAGATCGGCGAGGCCTGCACCGAAGCCTGCCGTCGCATCGGCTACCGCGGCGCCGGTACCTTCGAATTCCTGTTCGAAAACGGCGAGTTCTACTTCATCGAGATGAACACCCGGGTCCAGGTGGAGCACCCGGTATCGGAGATGATCACCGGCATCGACATCGTGCAGGAGCAGATCCGTATTGCCGCCGGCGAAAAACTGCGCTACAAGCAAAAGGATATCGTGTTTAAGGGGCACGCCATGGAGTGCCGCATCAACGCCGAAGACCCGTTCACCTTCGTGCCGAGTCCGGGCAGGATCGAGAGCTACCACCCGGCCGGCGGCCCGGGCATCCGCATCGACTCGCACATCTATCAGGGCTACACCGTACCGTCGCACTACGACTCGATGGTCGGCAAGCTGATCGCCTACGGCGACACCCGCGACCAGGCGATGGCCAGGATGCGCGTGGCGCTGTCGGAGATGGCGATCAGCGGCATCAAGACCAACATTCCGCTGCACCAGGAACTGTTCCTGGACGCCACCTTCCAGAAGGGCGGCACCAGCATCCATTACCTGGAAGAGCGGCTGGCCCAGATGAAGAAGGGGAGCGCCTGATGGCCTGGCTGCAAGCCACCATTGATACCGAGTCGGTGGTGGCCGAGCGGCTCGCCGACGCCCTGATGGACGCCGGCGCGCTGTCGGCGGCCATCGAGGACGCGCTGGCCGGCACCGAGCTGGAGCAGCCGATCTTCGGCGAACCCGGCGAGCCGGTCGACAAGATGTGGAGCCAGAGCCGCATCATCGCGCTGTTCGACGAAGCCGCCGACGTGGCGCTGATCATCGCCGCCGCCTGCACCCAGTGCGGCATCGCCCTGCCGCGCTATACCGAAGAACGGATCGAGGAACAGGACTGGGTGCGCCTCACCCAGGCCCAGTTCGAACCGATCCGCATTTCCGAGCGGCTGTGGATCACCCCGACCTGGCACGACAGCCCGGACCCGACAGCCGTCAACCTGCAGCTCGACCCCGGCTTGGCCTTCGGCACCGGCAGCCACCCCACGACCCGGCTGTGCCTGCAATGGCTCGATGCCAACATCAGGGGCGGCGAGACCGTGCTGGATTACGGTTGCGGCTCGGGCATCCTGGCGATTGCCGCGCTCAAGCTGGGTGCGGCCTCGGCCGTCGGTATCGACATCGATCCGCAGGCGGTACGCGCCAGCCTGGACAATGCCGCGCAGAACCAGGTGGTTGCCCGCTTCTGCCTGCCCGATGCCACCCCGCAGGAGCAGTATGACGTGGTGCTGGCCAACATCCTGGCCAACCCCTTGCGTCTGTTGGGCGAGCTGCTGGCCGGCCACGTCAAGACTGGCGGCAAGATCGTGCTGTCCGGTATCCTGCAAGAACAGGCGCAAGAACTGTCCGCCATTTACGCCAACTGGTTCGACATGGAACCGCCGGTATTCGACGAAGGCTGGACCCGACTCACCGGAACCCGACGCTCCACGGTATGACGCATACGACACAGTGCCCCGGCTGCCAGACCCGCTTCAAGGTAAGCGATGCCCAGCTCTCCGTCGCCAACGGCTTGGTCCGTTGCGGGCGCTGTGCGCACGTGTTCAACGCCACCGAGCACATGATCGGGGCCGAACCGCCACTGCTCACCCCCGCTCCGATGCCGCCCCGGCCAGCCGCCAGCGCCACAGTGGCCAGCGAACGCGACCCGGCCGACGACTTCGAACTGGAACTGCCCGACTTCGACCCTCTGGTTAGCGCCCCCCCCCGCGAGCCGTCCCTTGCCGAAACGCCGTCCGCACCGAGTGCCGTGCCCGCGGACGAGGCCGTATCCGCCGCTTCGGCCGCTGACGACATGGCCACGTTCCAGCGGGCCTTGTCGGAGGCGATGCAGCACCGCGACGCCACGGCGCCGATCGGGGACCCTTTCGCACCGGTACCCGCGAGTGCGGACCCGCGGCAATCGCTGCAGGAGGAAACCCCGCCGGTTCACTCCGCACCCAGTCCGCGCGCGCCCCGCAACGAGCCCGAACAGAACGAAGAACGCGGCCAGCCCAAGGGCGCCACGGTCATGGTGATGCCGGAGGCGGAGCCCGCCGAAGCGGCCTTCGATCCCGGCGCCGACCTGCCCGGCCTGGACGAGCGGAGCAAGCGGTCCCGCCGGCCACTGAACTGGCTGGCTTGGCTGATGGCGGGCCTGTCGGTGATCGGCGTGCTTGCGCTGGCACTGCAGCTGGTTTATCTCAACCGCACCCGCATCGCCGCCGAGGTGCCCGAGCTGCGGCCGACGCTGGAGAAACTGTGCCAGGGGGCCGGCTGCACCGTACCGCTGCCGACCGACAGTGCGCTGATCCGCACCGAGTGGTCGGAACTGTCGTTCGTACCCGACCAGCAGAACCTGATCCAGCTGGCGGCCACGCTGAAGAATCACGCCGCCTATCCGCAGGCCTACCCGATGCTGGAGGTCACGCTGAAGGATGCCGAGGACCAGGTGGTCATCCGCAAGGTCTTCGCCCCGCAGGAATACCTCAAGCCCGACGACTACAAGGCCATGCAGTTCAAGGGCAACAGCGAGATACGGATCGCCATGCGCTTCGACGTCGGCAAGGTGCGCGCCATGGGCTACAGTCTGCTCTGGTTCTATCCCTGAGTTTTCTCCAGCACCGACACCAAGCCGCCCAGCCAGGCGGCTTTCTGCTTTCCGCCCCGATCATTTCCCTTGTTTTCTCCCCGATCTCGTCCACCATGAGTAGATAACGCGGGAGAAAACAGGACATGGACATATTCACACTGCAGCATCGCGACGACTCGTTGCAGGTTCTCGGCGACTTTCCCCAAGCCGGCAGCCTGCTGCACAGCTTCATGCTGGTCGACGAGAACCTGAACGACATCTCTCTCGAGCAGTTCCACGGCTCGCCCAAGGCGATCATCACGCTGCTGTCGCTGGACGAGCAGGAATACGGAGGCATCGAACTGCTACAGGAGACGCGGCGCTTTCTGGAACAGTGGCCGGCCCTCAGGCTGTTCGTGATTTCGGTGGATTCGCCCTCCAGCCTGCGCCGTGCGCGCCGCGAGCATGGCCTGCCCGGCGTGACGCTGCTCTCGACGCTGCGCGGTCGCGATTTCCACAAATTCTACGGCGTGCTGATCGCCGATTACCCGCTGGCGGGCTATACCGCGCCCTCGCTGATCCTGACCGACTCGCTGGACAAGGTGATCTACGCCGAGCGTCTGCGCGACACCGAGGATCTGTTCGACTTCTCCCGCATCGCCAAGACAGTCGAAGGCCGCTGACACCCGCGATGCCCGAAAAAACGAAAAGCCACCCGCAGGTGGCTTGATGTTCCGATGATGGCGGGCTCAATCCAGCCGTTCGCCAGACTCGGACTTCGGCTCGCGGCCGAGCAACTCTTCGACGACCTTGTTCGGGTCGCTACCGTGGTAGAGCAGACCGCACACCGCAGCGGTGATCGGCATGTCGACCTCCAGCCGTTCGGCCATGGTCAGCACTTCCCGCGCGGTGGACACCCCTTCGGCGACGTGGCCCAGTTCCTGCAGGATCTCCGGCAGCGACTTGCCTTCCGCCAGCTTCATGCCGACCTGGCGGTTGCGTGACAGCGCACCGGTGCAGGTGAGGATCAGGTCCCCCATGCCGGCCAGCCCCATCATGGTCTGCTGGCTGCCGCCCAGCGCCAGCACCAGCCGGGTGATTTCGACCAGGCCGCGGGTGATCAGCGCGGCGCGGGCGTTCATGCCGCACTGCAGCCCGTCGGCGACGCCGGTGGCGATCGCCATGACGTTCTTCACCGCCGCCCCCACCTCCACCCCGACCAGATCGTCGTTGGCGTAGAGCCGCAGCCGGGGACTGTTGAGGGTCCGCGCCAGCCGTTTGGCGAAGTCGTAGTCGTCCGAGGCGACGGCGAGTGCGGCCGGCAGGCCCTGCGCCACCTCGCGGGCAAAGCTCGGTCCGGACAACACACCGCACGGCAGGCTCGGCGGCAACTCCTCGGCCACCACCTGGTGCGGCAGCAGACTGGAGCCGGCCTCGAAGCCCTTGCACGCCCACAACAGCGGCGGCAGCGCCGGTGACAACGCCGTCAATGCACGCAAGGTCGGGCGCAGCCCGGCCATCGGGGTGACGATCAGGATCAGATCGGCGCCGTCGATGGCCCGCGCCAGCTCGGCGCTCAAAGCCAGCTCGTCAGGCAAGGGGCAGCCGGGCAAATAACGGGCGTTGACGCGCTCGGCCGCCATCTGCGCTACTTGGGCGGCATCGCGCCCCCACAGCGTGACGTGGTGATGACGGGCGTAGGCAATGGCCAACGCCGTCCCCCAGGCGCCCGCTCCCAGCACAGCCAGTTTCATGCGTTCTCCCGTTTACAGGCCCCAGAGATCGGTGATGCGGGCAAAGCCTTCGGCCCCGTCGCGATGGCGCACCTTGACCCAGCCGGCCTTGGGCGGCTCGAGCAGTTCGAGCACGCCGTCGCGCGGCACGGCGAAACGCAGTGGCGCGGTGGCGTCGGCCGCGGCGCGCACCTCGCTCTTGTCGGCCACCACCAGCAGCATGCGCTGCGTGGACAAGGCGGCCGACGGAATCCAGGCGATGCCGCCGGTGGCGTCGCGTACGCGCGACCATTCCTTCTGGGTCGTCAGCACCTCGACCGGATAATAGCGGCTGACCACGAACAGTTTCTTCGCGCTCAGCGCCGGCGCCTCGTACAGCGCCACGCCGGTCTCCTTGATGGAGCGGAACTCCAGTGCGTTGGCCAGCGGAGCGGCGAGCCCGCAGGCCAACAGCAACGAGGTAACAAGGCGTTTCTTCATCGGACTCAGGCGTTGCCGGCTTCGGCCAACTGGGCACGCTGCTGCATGTACAGCGATTCGAAGTTGATCGGCGACAGCAGCACCGGCGGGAAGCCGGCGCGGTTCACCAGATTGGAGACGGTTTCACGGGCGTACGGGAACAGGATGTTCGGGCAGGCCACGCCGAGGATCGGCTCGATGTCGTCGGCCGGCACGTCGCGGATCTGGAAAATGCCGGCCTGCGCCACTTCGGCCAGGAACAGGGTCTTTTCCGGCAGCTTGGCGGTCACGGTCACGGTCAGCGTGCACTCGTAGAAGCCTTCCTCGATCTGCTTGCCTTCCGAAGCGAGCTGCATGTCGATGTCCGGCTGGGCCTGCTCGAGGAACACTTGCGGCGCGTTCGGCACCTCGAGGGACAGGTCCTTCACGTAGATTTTTTCGATGGAGAAAACCGGTTGCACTTCTTGTTGTTCGCTCATGTTGAATCTCGCCTGACACCCGCGACGGGGTGGAATTGGATAACGGAAAAATCAGCCGGCATCATCGCATGAAAGCGCGGCCGGGGCCAACGTCAGTCTGCCAGCAGCACGTCGAGCTTGCCAGCGTGATCCAGCGCCGCCAGGTCGTCGAAACCGCCGACATGGGTATCGCCGATATAGATCTGCGGCACGGTGCGGCGGCCAGTCCGGTTCCTCATCGTCTCGCGCTCGGCCGGCTCGAGGTCGACACGGATTTCGGTAATGCCAGCGACGCCCTTGCGCGCCAACAGCTGTTTGGCATTGATGCAGTATGGGCAGACGGCGGTGGTGTACATGATTACGGGTTTCATCGGGGTTCCAGAAGGAGGCTCGGAGGTACCGGCAAATTATACTCCCGGCGCACGCCGGCGGCAGGGTCAAAACGGGCGACCAGGTCGATCACCAGCCGATCCAGCGCCGGGACCAGCTCGGCGGCGCGCGGGCTGTTGACGATGGCGACGATGGCCAGCCGGCGCCCGTCGGCGGCCTGCCAGTAGCCGGCCAGCGAGCGGACGCCGTCGAGCGAGCCAGTTTTCAGGCGCAGCCGCGGGCCCAGCTCGGCAAAGCGTTTCTTCAGCGTGCCGTCGGCCGCGGCGATCGGCAGGCTGGCCAGGAACTCGCCGGCGTAAGGACCGCGCGCCGCGCTCCGCAGCACCTCGCCCAGCAACCGTGCCGAGACGCGCTCCTGGCGCGACAGCCCGGCGCCGTTTTCCAGCACCAGCGGGGCGGCGGCGATGCCGGCTTCGGCCAAGGTTTGCCGCGCCGCGCGCTCGGCGTCGGCCACGGTATCGCCGCTGCCACCGGCCACGCGCCCCAGCGTCAGGTACAGCGCGCGCGCCATGGTGTTGTTGCTGTACTTGTTGATGTCGGCCAAGGCGACCGGCAAGGGGTCGGAGTCGTGGCTGGCCAGCACGCGCGCGCCGGCCGGCGCCGTACCGCGACCGCTCGCGAGCGGACCGCTGCCGCCCAGCTCGCGCCACAGCGCGGAGAACGCCTGACCCGCATACTGGTCGTGATCGAGCACGTTGACGATACTCTGCACCCCGTCGCAGCTCCTCGGCAGGGCACCGCTGACGGCAATGCGCTCGCTCTCGACCCGGATGCTGAGCAGACGGCGCACGTCGTCGCAGGGCCCATCGCCGCCGTCGCTCAGCGCGGCGGACAGACGCACTCCGGCCAGCGGCGGGTCGAGCGCCACGCGCGCGCCGTTGCCATCGTTGAAGAAGCGCAGCCAGGCCACCTTCAGCTGGGTGAGATGGGTATCGGGATCGACCATGAACACGCGCGCGGCGTCACCGCCGAAGTCCGAGGCCGAGCCGATGCGGCTGAAGGCGCGCTTGTCGAGCAGCAGCCGGCCGGCGATGCGCTCGATGCCGCGCGCACGCAGCGTGCGCAGCATGCCTTGCAGGTCGCGGTTGGCAAAGCGCGGATCGCCGGCGCCGATCCAGTACACGTCCCCCTGCAGCACGCCGTGCACCAGCGGGGCGCTCGACACCAGTTCGCTGTGCCAGCGGAAGTCCGGGGTCAGCCGGGTCAGCGCGCTCCAGCCGGTCAGCAGCTTCATGGTCGAGGCCGGGTTGACCGCCTGCTCGGCGCGGTGCGCTTCCAGCACGGTGCTTCCCTCCACCGGCGCCGCCCAGACCGCGATCTCGTCAGCCTTGAGGCCATACAGTTCCAGCGCCCGGGCCGGCACCGTCCAGCCGGCCAGCAGCACCAGCACCGCGGCGAACAGTCGTTTCATCACATCTCCTGCGGGTCGACGTCGAGCGACCAGCGCAAGGCGCGGCCGTGCGCCTTGGCCAGCCGTTCGGCCAACGGGATGAGTTGCTCGAGAAAGGCGTGCAGCGCGGCCCGGCTGCCGGCTTCGAACACCAGCTGGGCACGCTCGCGGTTGGCGAGGCGCACCATCAGCGCCGGCGCCGGGCCGGACAGCAGCACCCCGTCGGCCAGCGGCTGCGCCTGCTCACGTACTTCGCCGAGAAAGGCGCTGGCCATCGCCAGCTCGTAGGCGTCGGCACGCAGCATCGCCTGATGCTGCACCGGCGGAAAACCGGCCATGCGCCGCTCGTCCAGCAGGACCTGGGCGTAGCCGTCGAAGTCGTGGCGCAGCAGCGCCTGATACAGCGGATGTTCCGGCCACTGCGTCTGCACCAGCACTTCGCCCGGCGCCTCGGCACGGCCGGCGCGCCCGGCCACCTGCAGCAACTGGGCGAACAGACGCTCGCCGGCACGATAGTCGGCCGAGTACAGCCCGCCGTCGGCATTGAGCACGGTCACCAGCGACAGCGCGCCGAAGTCGTGTCCCTTGGCCAGCATCTGCGTGCCGATCAGCACGTCGACCTCCCCAGCATGCACCTTGCGGTAGACCTCGTCCCAAGCCGCCTTGTGGCGAGTGGTGTCACGGTCGATGCGCAGCAGCCGCGCCTCCGGCAGCAGCCGCGCCAGTGCCGCCTCCAGCCGCTGCGTGCCCTGCCCCAGCGGCTTGAGGTCCACGTTGCCGCAGTCCGGGCAGGCATGCGGCACCGCTTCCTCCCAACCGCAGTGGTGGCAGCGCATCTTGCGTTCGGTCAGGTGCACCACCAGCTTGGCCGAGCAGCGCGGACAGCCGGACAGCCAGCCGCACTCGTGGCAGGCCACCACCGGGGCAAAGCCGCGCCGGTTGATGAACACCAGGCTCATCTCGCCCTCTGCCACGCGCGCCTTGAGCGCGGCGATCACCGGTTCGGCCAGGCCTTCAACCAGCTTGAGGCGGCGCGTGTCCACCAGCCGGATCGCCGGCAGCCGCGCCGCGTCGTGGGCGCGCCGGCTGAGCGTCAGCCGGCGGTAGCGGCCGGACGCGACGTTGGCCATGGTCTCCAGGCTGGGCGTGGCGCTGCCCAGCACGATCGGCACCCGCTCCTGGCTCGCCCGCCATACCGCCAAGTCGCGCGCATGGTAGCGCAGGCCGTCCTGCTGCTTGAACGAGCCGTCGTGCTCCTCGTCGACCACGATCAGCCCCAGCCGCGGCAGCGGCGTGAACACCGCCAGCCGGGTGCCGATGACGATGCCGGCGCGCCCCAGCCAGGCGTCGACCCAGCCGTTGAGGCGTTCGCCGTCGGCCAGATGACTGTGCAGCATGACCACGCGCGTGGCGGGAAAGCGCCCGGTAAAGCGTTCGATCAGCTGAGGCGTCAGGTTGATTTCCGGCACCAGCAGCAGCACCTGGCGCCCGGCCGCCAGCACCCGCTCGATCAGCCGCAGGTAGACCTCGGTCTTGCCGCTGCCGGTGATGCCGTGCAACACGAACGGGACGAAGGCATCGAGCTCGGCTGACAGGCTGTCCAGCGCGGCTTGCTGCTCGTCGTTCAACAGCGGCGCCGGCGCGACCTGCAAGGGTGCCACGGCCGGGTCCACGCGCTCGATGCGGCCGTCGGCCAGCCAGTCGGCCAGGATGCGCCCGGCCTGCGTGCTGACGGCGCGCGCCGCCTCGGCCGTCAGCGGCCCGTCCTGCAGCGCTTGCCACAGCGCCCGGCGCGCCCTCTGCCGTGCCGGCGGCTCCTTGGCCAGCCCGGCCGGAGTCAGCTGCCACACCCGCTCGTCGTTGAGCCGCACCGCACGGTCAGCGCGCAGCGCCCCCGGCAAGGCGGTGAACAGTGTCTGGCCGAAGGGATGGTGATAGTAGTCGGCGGCGAAGCGCACCATGCCGAGCAGCGATGGCGGCAGCGGCGGCAACTCGTCGAACAGCAGCTCGACCCGTTTCAGCCGCCCGGCCTCGATACCCTCAGCGGGTATCTCGTTGGTAACGAAGCCACAAACGCGGCGCGGGCCGAACGGCACCCTGACCCGCTGCCCCGCCGTCAGCGGCAGATGGGTCAAGTAGCTGAACGTTCCAAAAAGGGGCACGTCCACGGCGACCTGAACCGCCCGCTCCTCCGTCATCGTTCGCTCCCTCGCGCAAACCCTGTCCGGGCAAGGCTTTGTGCCAACTGCCCACAGAAGCTGTGGATAACATTGTGAACAACTGCTGCATGAGGATGCCAAAAGGCTGAAGCACGGTATTGCAGACAGGTTGCACAAAAATTAATCAAATTATTTTACCTAACAATTTCAATAACTTATCCATTACGCCCCAAGCTAACCCACCCCGCCCTTCACGAACGATAGCGGGGCACCCGTAGTGTGCATAAGTCATGGAACAACTGTTGGAAACCCTGTCAATCCCTTGACAGCAAAAACCCGCAAAGGAAAACGGCCACTGGAAAACCAATGGCCGCATGGGCATCTATACCCCCGGTTAGCTATGACGACGTCTCAACCGTGGTAATGGTAGGGAACCGACAGCCGGTGCACGGCCTCGACCAGCGCCGCGGCATGATCCGGGTTCACGAACTGGGAGATGCCATGTCCCAGGTTGAACACGTGGCCGCTGCCCTGGCCGTAAGAGGACAGGATGCGGCTGACTTCCTTCTCAATGCCCTCCGGGCTGGCAAACAGCACATTGGGGTCGAGATTGCCCTGCAAGGCCACATCGTCGCCGACCCGGCGGCGGGCATCGGCGATGTCGGTGGTCCAGTCGAGCCCGATGGCGTCGGTGCCGATCGCCGCAATGTCCTCCAGCCACTGGCCGCCGCCCTTGGTGAACACGATCACCGGCACGCGGCGGCCGTCGGCCTCGCGCTTGAGGCCGGCGATGATCTTCTGCATATAGGCCAGCGAGAATTCCTTGTAGGCGGCATGGGTGAGCGCCCCGCCCCAGGTATCAAAGATCTGCACCGCCTGCGCCCCGGCGTCGATCTGGGCGTTGAGGTAGTCGGTGACGCTCTGGGCGTTGACCTCCAGAATGTGGTGCAGCAGTTCCGGGCGGCTGTACAGCATCGCCTTGACGTTGCGGAAGTCGTCCGAGCCGCCGCCCTCGATCATGTAGCAGGCCAGCGTGAACGGGCTGCCGGAGAAGCCTATCAGCGGCACCCGGCCGTCCAGCGCCTTGCGGATGCTGGCCACCGCGTCGAACACGTACTGCAGCTTGTCCAGCGGGGCCACGCTCAGCGCCTTGATGGCGGCCTCGTCGCGCAGCGGATGCTGGAACTTGGGGCCCTCGCCGTCGGCAAAGTACAGCCCCAGACCCATCGCATCCGGTACGGTGAGGATGTCGGAGAACAGGATGGCGGCGTCCAGCGGGAAACGCTCCAGCGGCTGCAGCGTGACCTCGGTGGCGTAGTCCGGGCTGGTGCACAGCCCCATGAAACTGCCGGCGCGGGCGCGGGTGGCGCGGTATTCCGGCAGGTAGCGGCCGGCTTGGCGCATCATCCAGATCGGGGTGTATTCAACCGGCTCCTTGAGCAGGGCCCGCAGGAAAGTGTCGTTGTTGAGCGTGGTCATGATGAATGGTAGTGATTGGTTTCGTTTTTCATTATACCCCGCCTTCGCCTGCACCGGTTCGTCACCAGGGGGGCCAACCGCAGCCCACCTCCCCGCCCCCTGCCGCCAGACCGCAGAGCACACCGCGGCGCGGACCTCACACCAGCCCCAGCCAGCCGAGCAGCGCCCCCGCCCCCAGCAGCCACAGCGGATTGAGCTTGGTCCGCCACGCCACCACGGCAGTCACCGCGCACAACAGCCAGCCCGGCCAGCCGTCGTTGGCGGAACGGCTCAATAGCCACGCACTGCCCAGCACCAGGCCGATCGTCACCGGCGCCAGCCCGCGCTCGATCGCCTTGCGCCAGGGCGAGGCACGGAAGCGATGCCACAGCCGGGCCACGTAGAAACTCAGCAGCGACGACGGCCCGCACATGCCCAGCGTGCTCACCAACGCCCCGGGGATGCCCGCCACCTTCCAGCCGATCAGGCTGACCACCAGCACATTGGGCCCCGGAGCGGCCTGGGCGATGGCGAACAAAGCGGCAAACTCCGTACCGCTCATCCAGCCATTGGACTCCACCACGTAGCGGTGGATCTCCGGCAAGATGGCGTTGGCCCCACCCACCGCCATCAGCGAAAACAGCGAGAACGTCGCCAGCAGCGACAGCAGTACGCTCATGACCGTGTCTCCCGTGTCCACCATGCCAGCGCGATCGCCAACGGTGCGATCACCAGCAGCACGCCCAGCAGCGGCAGGCTCCACACCGTCACTGCGGCCAGGGTGAGCAGCGCTGTGGCCAGGCACCAGCCACGCCGTTCCAGCCGCTCGGCCAGCCTCAGTCCCATCGCCACCACCAGCCCGGCTCCCGCCGACGCCAGCCCGGCCAGCACACCGCGCAAGGCTGACAAGGACTGGTACTGCCCGTACAACGTGGCGAGCAGCAACACGATCACCAGCGGCGCCAGCATCAACCCGCCCACTGCCGCCAGCGCGCCGCTCACGCCGTGAAAACGCGAGCCGACCGCCACCGCCACATTGACGATGTTCGGCCCCGGCAGCACCTGCCCCAGGCCCAGAACCTCGGTAAACTCGGCATCAGACAACCAGCGGCGCCGCATCACCAGCATGCGGTGCGCCAGCGGCAGCACGCCACCGAAGCCGGACAGCCCGACCGAAAAGAAACCGGCAAACAGCTCCTGCCGGCTCGGAGTATGCAGTGTGGTATCCATGCCGTAAGGCTACGCTTCGGCCACACGCGCCACAAACGAGTTTTTATGGTTCCACTGGTGAGTTAAACTCACCAGCATGACCCGCCGCCTGCCTCCGCTCAACGCGCTGAAAGCCTTCGAATCCGCCGCTCGCCAAGGCAGTTTCCGCCTTGCCGCGGACACCTTGCATGTCACGCATGGCGCAATCAGTCGCCAGGTGCAGCAATTGGAAGAGTGGCTCGGCGTTGCCCTGTTTGTCCGGCAGGGGAGGCGCGTGGAACTGACCGCCGCCGGCCAGGCCTATCTCCCCACCATCCAGACGGCGTTCGACCAGATCGCCAGCGCCACCGAAAAGCTGGTCGCCCGCGCCCAGGGCCGGCGGCTCAGGATCAACGTCACGCCGACGCTGGCCATGCACTGGCTGCTGCCGCGCCTCACCCGCTTCCAGCTGCGCTACCCCGGCGTCGAACTGCGCCTGGCCACGTCGGACGCCGCCATCAACAACCAGAACGCCGACTTCGACATCGCCATCCGACGCGGCCAGGAGCACTGGCGCGGCTTCGTCGCCCACGCCTTCCTCACCGAGCGCGAACTGCCGGTGTGCAGCCCCGCACTGCTCGAACGCCAGCCCATCAGCCAGGCGGAGGATCTCGCGCACCATACCCTGCTGCACTCGGAAACCCGCCCGGTGGCCTGGGAGCGCTGGCTCGCCGCCGCCGGCGTCCCCGCGCTGCAGCCGGCCGCCACGCAGCACTTCGACCACTACTACCTGGCACTGCAGGCGGCCATCGACGGCCTGGGCATCACGCTGGGGCCGCTACCGGTGATCGAGGACGAACTTGCCTCCGGCAAGCTGGTGGCGCCGCTGACCGGACCGGAAGTGACGGTAAAGGGATATTGCTGGGTAGTGCCGCAGAGCCTGGTCGAGGATGAACTGGTCTCGGCCTTTTGCACCTGGCTGGAAGAAGAAGCCGCGAAGAGCTAGCCCTGCAGCCGCCTCAAAATGCCCCAGCCATTCGTGCCCGGCCAACTCCAGCGGGGAGTGCGACGTCCCTCGGCGCTGCAGATACGCCGGCGCGGCGCAGGCCATCATGCGATAGGGCGCCAACGGCCGCGCCACCAGGCCCGACTCGGCCAGCGCACCGATGCGGATCAGCGCGCTACGGCGCCAACGCCAGTGCCGTCAATGCGGCGATCAAGGCCCTCGTGCGCGGCGCCGCGGTAGAACTGCCGCGCGCCCAGCCTGCGAAGGCGTAGCGGCCAGCGGAAGCCTCTCAGACGTCCGCCTCGACCTCGTTGCCCTTGGCCTCCATCCAGCCGCGCCGGCTGGCCGCCTCGCCCTTGCCCATCAGCATGGTGAACATGCGGCGCGTGTCGTCCTCGGCCTCGGGACGCACCTTCACCTGGGTCAGGCGGCGCGTGTCCGGGTGCATGGTGGTGTCCTTGAGCTGCTCCGGGTTCATCTCGCCCAAGCCCTTGAAGCGGCTGATGCTCCAGGCGTTCTCGCGCACGCCTTCGCTGCGCAGGCGGTCGAGGATGGCCTCCAGCTCGCCTTCGTCCAGCGCGTACAGCTTCT
This sequence comes from Pseudogulbenkiania sp., assembly GCA_016192025.1. Classification (GTDB taxonomy): domain Bacteria; phylum Pseudomonadota; class Gammaproteobacteria; order Burkholderiales; family Chromobacteriaceae; genus Pseudogulbenkiania. Next base: position 13,554 of record JACPUY010000268.1, read on the forward strand.
TCGGCGGACGGTGCTTGCCCTGCCCCGGCACATCGACGCGGAACAGCGGTGGCTGCGCGATACAGATGTGGCCGTTGGCCAGCAACGCGGAGAAGTGACGGTAGAACAGCGTCAACAGCAGCACCTGGATGTGCGAACCATCGACGTCGGCGTCGGACAGAATGGCGATCTTGCCGTAGCGCAAACCGGACAGGTCGGCTACCGCGCCCGGCGCGTGCGGATCGACGCCGATCGCCACCGAGATATCGTGGATCTCGGCGTTGGAGAACAGCTGGTCCCGATCGGTCTCCCAGCTGTTGAGCACCTTGCCGCGGAGCGGCAGAATGGCCTGATATTCCTTGTCGCGCGCCAGCTTGGCCGAACCGCCGGCCGAGTCGCCCTCGACCAGGAACAGCTCGTTGCGCTCGATGTCCTCGCTCTCGCAATCGGTCAGCTTGCCCGGCAGCACCGCCACGCCGGAGCCCTTCTTCTTCTCGACCTTCTTCACCGACTTCAGGCGCGACTGCGCCTGGCGGATGGCCAGTTCGGCGATTTTCTTGCCGGCCTCGACGTGCTGGTTCAGCCACAGCTCGACCGGGTCGCGGGCAAGGCCCGAGATCAGCTTCAACGCATCACGGCTGGTCAGCTTTTCCTTGGTCTGGCCCTGGAACTGCGGATCGAGCACGCGCGCCGACAGCACGAAGCGCACGCGGCTCCAGACGTCCTCGGCCATCAGCTTGACGCCGCGCGGCAGCAGGTTGTGATGATCGACGAAACTCTTCACCGCGTCGAACACGCCAGCGCGCAAGCCCGCTTCGTGGGTGCCGCCGGCCGGGGTCGGGATCAGGTTGACGTAGCTCTCGCCACCGGCGCCGTCCTCGAACCAGGCCAGCGCCCACTGCAAGCCCTCGCCCTTGGCGAACTGCTCGTGGTCATCGCCGATATAGGACTCGCCGGCAAACAGCGGCGCCACCGGCTCGTCGCCGTTGCACAGCTCGGCAAGATAACTCTTCAGCCCCTGCGGGTACTGCCAGACCTTGACCTCGTCACCGCTCGGACGCTCGATGGTCAAGGTCACCGCCACGCCGGGCAGCAGCACTGCCTTGGCGCGCAGCAGCCGCTCCAGCTCCGCCAGCGAGTAACGCGGACTCTCGAAATACTTGCCGTCCGGCCACACCCGCACCCGTGTGCCGCTGGTACGCGCGCCGCAATCGCCGACCCGCGCCAGCGGCTCGATCACGTCGCCGCCGGCGAAAGCCAGGCGGTACACCCCGCCCTCGCGCTTGACCTCGACTTCCAGCCGCGTCGACAGCGCGTTGGTCACCGACACGCCGACGCCGTGCAGACCGCCGGAAAAAGCGTAGGCGCCGCCGTCCTTCTTGTTGAACTTGCCGCCGGCGTGCAGCCGGGTGAACACCAGTTCCACCACCGGCACGCCCTCCTGCGGATGCAGGCCGACCGGAATGCCGCGCCCGTCGTCCTCCACCGACAGCGAGCCGTCCTGGTGCAGCGTCACCGCGATCTTGCGCGCAAAGCCGCCGAGCGCCTCGTCGGCAGCGTTGTCGATCACTTCCTGACAGATGTGGGTCGGGTCGGTAGTCCGGGTATACATGCCCGGGCGTTCCTTCACCGGTTCCAGCCCCTTCAGGACCCGGACCGAGGATTCGTCGTACTGTTGAGTCATAGCGTATCGATCATCATCAAGCCCGCGCCGTCAGCCGGCCAATCTGGCTCTCGTGGGCGCGAGCAAAAAACAGTTGGGAAACGAGCGCGCCGCACAGCGCCAGGAACATGTCCCACTGCGTGTCCCAGGGGTCGCCCTGCGTCGCCAGAAAAGCGTCGGCCCCGGCCCCGATGGCCAGCGCGGTCCACCACTCCACCAGTTCGTAGCAGGCGGACAAAGCCAGACAGAAGCAAATCACCAGAAACGTCAGCCAGCCCGCTCGCAGCGGCGTCTTCCGGCGCAGCACCTCGCGCGCCAGAATGGCCGGGAAGAAGCCTTGGGCCAAGTGACCGAGGCGATCGTAAGGATTACGGGAAAAATCGAACAGATCCTGCAGCCAGAAACCGAGCGGCGTCAGTGCATAGGTATAGTGCGCCCCGACCAGCAGCACGACGGCGTGCAGCGCCATTGCCCATACCGCCAGCGAGGTCCAGGCAAAACGGGGCCACAGCCACAGCACCAGCGGCAACCCCAGCAGCGCCGGTATCGCCTCCAGCCACCAGGTAGCCATGTCGTGCGGCCGCATCACCGACCATAGCGCGACCATGCCTACCAGCGCGAAGGGAGCCCATGGGCGGGGAAAGACCGTTCGCGGCGGCGTGGCCATCAGGCTTCGTCGGTCCTTTCCGGCGCTGCCAGGCGACGCTGCCGGTATCCCTCGTAACTCTCCATGCCACGCAGGAAACGGGACAGTTCACCCAGCGCCCGCTGGTAGACGTCGCGTTTGAATTCGATCACCAGGTCGACCGGCGCCCAGTAGTCGTTCCAGCGCCAGCCGTCGAACTCCGGGTGGTTGGTCGCCCTGAGGCAGACATCGCAATCGCGCCCGACCAGCTTCAGCAGAAACCAGATCTGCTTCTGCCCCTTGTAGCTGCCGCGCCATTCGCGCCGTACCCAGTTGATAGGCACGTCGTAACGCAGCCAATCGCGCGTACGGCCGAGAATTTTGACATGTTGTGGCAAGAGGCCGACTTCTTCGAGCAGCTCACGGTACATCGCCGCTTCCGGACTCTCGCCAGGCTTGATGCCCCCTTGCGGAAACTGCCACGAGTGCTCGCGCACCCGCTTGCCCCAGAACACCTCGTTGCGGGCGTTGATGAGGATGATTCCGACATTGGGGCGGTATCCGTCCCGGTCCAGCATGGAGAAAACCTGCAATTCGTCTAGTTAGTCGAATTTTTGCACATTTCGCCTACCCTTGCCATTCGACCCATCGTGCGGGCGCGTCACGGCAACCAGCAACGTACCGGCCAGGCCGAGGGTACGCAGCCGCTCCAGCAGAATGCAGGCCATCACAGCAACGGCGTTGATGGTCGTTGAGGTCTTCATGCTCTGGCACGATTTCATAGACGCGCCAGCGCAGCAGTTCGGGCGTGCGCTGCCCGACCCGGGTGGGGTCGCGATCATCAGGCAAAAATGGTGCTAGCCGTTCGAGCAAGCCGAGCTTGCGGTCTACCTGGCGCAGCAACAACTGGCCGGCGTCACCGGCGATGTCGCCGCCGTCAAATGGGATAGGCCCTCAGCCACGCGGATGATGCCGCTCATGCAGCTGGCGCAGCCGCTCCCGCGCCACATGGGTGTAGATCTGGGTGGTGGAAATGTCGGAATGCCCGAGCAGCAGCTGCACCACGCGCAAGTCGGCGCCGTGGTTGACCAAATGCGTGGCGAAGGCATGACGCAGCGTGTGCGGGCTGACCGGTGGCAGCCCAAGGCGGCGGGCGTAGCCCGAGATCAGGTGCCACGCCATCTGCCGCGTCATGCCGGACTTGAGGCGGGTGACGAACACGTGATCGCACGCCACCCCAGCCAGCAACGCCGGCCGCCCGTGCGCCAGATAACGCGCCAGCCAGTCCTGCGCCACTTCCCCCATCGGCACCAGCCGCTCCTTGCCGCCCTTGCCTATGGTCATCACCACGCCGCTATTCAGATCGACCTGCTGCAGCGTCAGCCCAACCAGCTCCGACACCCGCAAGCCGGTCGCGTACAGCACCTCCAGCATGGCGCGGTCGCGCAGCCCCAAGGGGGCTGCCGTGTCGGGGGCGTCCAGCAGGGCGACGACATGGTTTTCCGACAGCGTTTTGGGCAAGGACTGCCCGTGCTTGGGACGACTGAGGGCCGCGGAAGGATCGTCCTGCCGTTGGCCGCTGGCCAGCAGATGGTGATAGAAGCGGCGTACGGCGCTGACCAGCCGCGCCCGTGTCGTGGCCTTCTCCAACTCGATGCCAAGCAGCAGGGCACACTGCAGATCCGCCGCCCCCGCCGTTGCCAGTGACATCACGCCGTCCTCGGCCAACCTGGCCGCCAGCTTGAGCAGATCGCGCCGATACGCGGCCAGCGTATTACGCGAGAGCCCATCGCTCAGCCACAGCTGATCGAGGAACAGGTCGACCAGCTCAGCGTTGTTGCTCATGTCTCAGCAGCCAGAACTTGATGGATAGGGTCTGCTCCGCCCGCGAGTGGTTGAAGCCGCCCAGGCCGGAGCAGGCCAGCACACGGTGGCAGGGAATCACGATCGGCAAGGGATTGGCCCCGCAGGCCTGCCCCACCGCGCGGGCGGAGCTGTCGAGCTGCCGGGCAATGGCGCCGTAACTGACTGTCGCCGCAGGCGGAATGGCGGCAATCGCCTGCCACACCCGTTGCTGAAACGGCGTACCCTGCGGCCGGCACGGCAGATCGAAGCGGAAATCCGGCTCAAGAAAGTACGCCTGCAGCTGACGCGCCACCTCCTCGGCCAGCGAACCCGGTTCGGGCAACAGCAGTGGGGTCGAGGCGTCCAGAAACACGATGCGGGTGACGACCTCGGGCTGGGCCACGATACCCAAATGACCAAACGGCGCGGCAATGATGGCTGAATAAGACATGGCACGGTCCGAAAAAAAAGCGCAAGGCTTGTGCCTTGCGCTCTCATCATAGCTACTGGCCGGCAAATCAGCCTTGCTTGCGGGCCGGCAGCTTTTCCTTGATGCGTGCGGACTTGCCGGTACGGCCACGCAGGTAGTACAGCTTGGCGCGACGCACGTCACCACGGCGCTTCACTTCGATGGAAGCCACCAGCGGGGAGTAGGTCTGGAAGGTACGCTCGACGCCTTCACCGGCGGAGATCTTGCGCACGATGAAGGAGCTGTTCAGGCCACGGTTACGCTTGGCGATCACTACGCCTTCGTAAGCCTGCAGACGCTCGCGGTTACCTTCCTTTACCTTCACCTGAACGATGACGGTGTCGCCCGGGGCGAAAGCCGGAACGGTTTTGCCGATGCGGGCAATTTCTTCTTGCTCGAGTTGCTGGATCAGATCCATGTCAATGCTCCTGGTTTTTCGGGAGGTCTTGTTCCTGCTGGTACTCTGCCAGCAGCCGAGACTCCTGTTTTGTCAAAGGGCGGTCCTTCAGCAGGTCCGGGCGACGCTTCCACGTCCTTCCCAGCGCCTGTTTCAGCCGCCATTTTGCGATCAAGGCATGATTACCGGACATCAACACGTCCGGCACCCGCATGCCCTGATAATCTTCGGGTCGGGTATAGTGCGGGCAATCCAGCAGCCCATCCACGAAGGAATCTTCGTAAGCCGACTGGGCGTCGTTGAGCACGCCCGGCAACAGCCTGACGACGGCATCCATCAGCACCATGGCCGGCAGTTCGCCACCGGACAACACGTAGTCGCCGATGGAGATTTCCTCATCGATGCGACGCTCGATCAGGCGTTCGTCGACGCCCTCGTAGCGGCCGCACAACAGGATGACGCCGGGACGCTGGGACAACTCGACGGCCTTGGCGTGGCTCAGCGGCCGGCCCTGCGGCGACAGATAGACCACATGACTCTTTGCCACACCGGCTTGCTGCTGGCGCTCTTCAGCCGCCGCGATGGCGGCCTCCAGCGGCTCGATCAGCATCACCATGCCCGGCCCGCCCCCGTAAGGACGGTCGTCGACGGTGCGGTAATTGTCCGTGGTGAAATCGCGCGGATTCCAGGCCTGGAATCCCCAGATGCCCTGTTCCAGAGCGCGCCGGCTGACGCCGAAGCGGGAGACCGCGTCGAACATCTCAGGAAACAGCGAGATTGCGTCGATTTGCATCAGTCGTCGAGATTCCAGTCAACCATGATGCGCTTGTCCGCCACCTGGACGTCCAGCACGAACTGGCCGACGAAAGGAATGAGCCACTCTCGCTTGCCTTCCCGGACTACCAGCACGTCGTTGGCGCCGGTTTCCATCAATTCGGCAACCTGACCGAAGCGCTGCCCATCCTTGTCGACGACATCCAGGCCGATCAGGTCGGACCAGTAATACTCGTCCTCGGCCGTTGTCGGAAACTCGCTGCGCGGAATGGCGATCTGCATGCCGCGCATGGCTTCTGCCGCCTCGCGGCTGTCGACGCCTTCGAGCTTGGCGGCCAGCGCCTTGGGCTGGACCAGTCCGTCTTCGAAACGATAGGATGACCATTGGCCATCCCGCCCCAGCCACCAGACCGGGTAGTCGAACAGGCTGTCTGCGGACTCGGTGTCGGCGTGGATTTTCACCCAGCCACGAACACCAAAGGCGCCGCGCACATACCCCATCAAGACGAGATCATCGTTGCGCATGCGCCTCAAACCCTGCGTGTATCAGCAGACTGCAATCAGGCAGCTACTTTTTGCTCTTTAACCAGCTTGGCAACGGAGTCGCTCAGTTGAGCACCAACGTTGACCCAGTGGTTCAGACGGTCAGCGGCGAGGCGAACACGTTCTTCTTTGTCGTTGGCTACCGGATTGTAGAAGCCCAGGCGCTCGATGAAGCGACCGTCGCGACGGTTGCGGGAATCGGTCACCACGATGTTGTAGAACGGACGGTTCTTGGAGCCGCCGCGTGCCAGACGAATCACTACCATTGTCGATTGTCCTTGAATAAAAACGGTATCGTAGAAAAGCCCACGATTTTAGGGCAGTTTTCCCTTATCTTGCAAGCGCTTATTCCGGCCGGCGGTAACAGCCGGTTACGCTTGCAACACCTTGGTGACCAGCATCAGCGCCCGGTCTTCCGGGTGATACTCGCTACTGAAGCCCAGTTTGTGCATCAGCTTGAGCATGCCCTTGTTGCCGGTGAGCACCTCCCCGCGCATGATTTTCAGCCCCTGATCGCGTGCCGCGTCGAACAGCGCGCTCATCAGGATGAAGCCGATCCCCTTGCCCTGCCAGTGGTCGGCCACTTCCAGGGCAAACTCGCAGCTCTCGTTGTCCGGGTCGGTGATGTAGCGTGCCACCGCCAGCTGTTCTTCACCCTGCGATGTGTCGCGGGTCATGGCCAGCGCCATCTCGCGGTCGTAGTCCAGCTGGGTGAAGCGCACCAGCATGCTTTGCGACAGCTGCTTGATACTGGACATATAGCGGTTGTAGCGACTCTCCTCGGACAGCTCGCGCACGAACTCCTGCTGCATTTGCGCGTCTTCCGGGCGCACCGGACGGATCGTCACCTGGGTCTGATCCTTGAGGCGGGAGCACACCACCATGTGCGACGGGTACGGCATGATGGCCATGTGGCGGTAGGGCTTGCCGTCCGTTCGCGCCGCCTGGACGATGAGGCGCGCGTCCAGCGCCATCACCCCTTGCTCGTCGGCCACCAGCGGGTTGATATCCATCTCGCGGATTTCCGGCAGCTCGCAGATCATTTCCGACACCCGCAACATCACCTCTTCCAGCTGGTCGATATTGACTGCCGGCAGGTTCTTGAACGGGCCGAGGATCTGCCCGATGCGCGTCTTGCCGATCAGGCTGCTGACCAGGTAGTGGTTCAACGGCGGTAAGGCCAGCGCCCGATCGTTCATGACCTCGACCGCGATGCCGCCGGCGCCGAAAGTGATCACCGGCCCGAAGGCATTGTCATGCGTCACGCCGACCATGATCTCGCGAGCAAAACGCCGGTTGCGCATCGGCTGCACCGACACGCCGGCAATGGCGGCATCGGGGCGGGCCTGCCGGCAGCGTTCCATGATGCCGGCAAAGGCCTCGCGCACCGCCGCCTCGCGGCTGATATTGAGCTCGACGCCACCGACGTCGGACTTGTAGATGATGTCGGGCGAGTCGATCTTCAGCACCACCGGGTAACCGATTTCTTCGGCCAAGCGGACCGCCTCGTCGGCGTCACGCGCCAGCCGGGTCGGGTTGACCGGAATATTGAAGGCAGAGAGGACTTCTTTTGACTCGCGTTCGGACAGGATGGCCCGCCCTTCAGCCAGCGCTGCGTTGATCAGCCCGCGCGCGCGCACCACGTCGGGCGACGTTCGCTTGCCCTCCAGCGGACCCGGCGTCTGCAGCAGCAGCTGCTGGTTGTGATGGTAGGCCGCCAGGTTGCGGAACACCTCGATGGCATACTCCGGGGCGCGGAAATGGGCGCACTTGGCCTTGCTGAACAGATCGCGGCTCTCCGACACCTTGGCATCCCCCAGCCAGGACAGCAGGATGGGCTTGGTCGACTCGCGCTGCAGCCCCACCATCAGCTGCGCGGTGGTCAGATGATCGGTTCCGGCTTGCGGGGTGAAAATGACCAACACACCATCCACATTGGCATCGTCGAGGCAGACCTTGACCGCCGTACGGAAGCGCACCGGGCTGGCGTCACCGATGATGTCGATGGGGTTGCCGTGGGACCAATTGCGCGGCAGCACATCGTTGAGCAGCGCCATGGTCGGTTCCGACAGCTTGGCCAGCTCCACCCCGTTGAGGTAGGCGCTATCGGCCGCCAGCACCCCTGGGCCGATGCCGTTGGTGACGATGGCCAGACGCCGCCCCTGCACCCGGAAACTGGCCGCCAGCACCTTGGCGGCGGTAAACAGCTGGGAGATGGAGCCGACCCGCAGCACCCCGGCCCGCGACAGCACGGCGTCGAACACGTCAGCACTCTCGACCAGATTGCTGGAATGGGTCAGCCCGGTCACGTCGTCTTCATAGCGACCGGACTTGATCACCACCACCGGCTTGGTGCGGGCGGCCGCACGCAGGGCGCTGATGAAGCGGCGCGCGTCGTGGATATGGTGGACATGCAGCAGGATCCCTTGGGTAAAGGTATCGGCCACCAGGTAATCGAGGATCTCGCCGAAGTCCACATCCAGCCCTTCGCCCACCGAGATCACACTGGAGAAGCCGATGCCCTTGCTGTCGGCCCAGTCGAGCATCGCGGTACACAACGCACTGGATTGCGATACCAGTGCCAGGTTGCCAGGACGCACCTTGCTGGAATAGTTGGAGGCGTTGAAGCCGGCCACCGGACGCATCAGCCCCAGTACATTGGGGCCGAGCACGCGGATGCCGAAATGCCGGGCGATCGACAGCGACTCCTTGAGGGTCTCGCGCTCCAGCTGCTCGCGGTCGGCGAACTCTTTGGCCAGCAGCACCGCCTTCACCCCTTTCTTGCCGCAGTCCCGGATGATGGCCGGCAGCGTCCGGGTCGCCGTAGTCACCACCGCCAGCTCGACCTCCCCGTCGATCAAGCGCACCGATGGCACCGCGCGCATCCCGCCGACCATCTTGTGGTTGAGGTTGACCGGGTATAGCCGCCCCTGGAAATTGCCGGCCAGGAGGCTGGCGAACACCGCCTGGCCGATCGAGCCGGAGGTATCGCTGGCGCCGACTACGGCCACGGAACGCGGGGAAAACAACGAAGTTAGATAGTGCGGTTTCATGGCAACTCGTCCGACGTTCTGATCTGAACTGGAACCTGGCGCCCCGGAGGAGGCGCCAGAGACCACTCGGCTTGCAAGGTGACGTGGTCGATGTGGAAACGGTGCGACAGCATGCGCTGCGCCGCAGCCAGCACACGCGGCCAGTCCTGTGGCGTGTCGATGCCCAGATGGGCCGACAGGGCGATTCTTTCCGACGACATATACCACACGTGCAAGTCATGCACCGAGCCGACGCCGGGGATCGCCGCCAGCGCCTGGCCGATCGCGTTGTAGTCCAGATGCTCGGGCACCCCTTCCATCAGCACCAGCAGCGACTGCCGCAACAGGCGCCAGGTCGACGCGAGAATGAGTGCGGCGACCGCCACCGACAGGATCGGATCGGCCGGCGTCCAGCCGGTGAAATGGATGATGGCTCCGGCGGCAATCGCCGCCACCGAGCCGAGCATGTCGCCCATCACGTGCAGCAAGGCCGCCCGGCTGTTGAGGGTATGGGCCCCGTGGCTCAGCACCCAGGCCGCCAGCACGTTGACCGCCAGCCCCGCCGTGGCGATCAGCATCACCCCGCTGCCGTTGACCGGTTGCGGACTCAACACCCGCCCCACCGCCTCCACGGCGATGAAGATGATCACCCCGAACATGAACAGGCTGTTGATGAAGGCCGCGATGACTTCCGCCCGGCCGTGGCCGAAAGAATGCCGGGCGTCGGCCGGCCGCTGGCCGACGTACGCCATGAGCAGCGCCAGCAGCAGCGAGCTCGCGTCGGTCAGCATGTGGCCGGCGTC
>JACPUY010000294.1 GCA_016192025.1 Pseudogulbenkiania sp.
CCCTGCGCGTCGTGCCCCCCAAGGCCGACGAGCGCGAACGCGCGGCGATCAGCGTAGAAATCCGCAAGCGCCGCTTGCGGCGCGGTGAAACGCTGGAAACGCTGGAGCAGCATTTTCGGCTGGCCGATGGCAACCGCGAGCCGGCATTCCAGGTGCGACGGGTTCCAACGGCGGGGCGGCTAACCGTGGCGTACCGCGAAGGGCAGTTCGTGTCCGACCGCTTGTGGATCATTCGCCGCAATCTGCATGTGTTCCTGCTGACCGGCGAGCGTGACGTGATCGAGGCGCGCTGTGCCGCCAATGCCTCCGAGTACCACACTTACCGCCGTCCGCTCGAGTCGGTCTGCCTGTCGCTGGTCAAGTTGAAGGGGAGGCCATGATTTCAGCCGCATACTGGGCACCGGGCTGGCAACGCCTGCGCAGGGGGCAGTTGGGGGCCGGCTGGATGGTGGTCGCCGCGCTGTTTTTCGGCCTGATGGGGCTGTTCGTCAAGCTGGGGGCGCGGCATTTCTCCTCCACCGAGCTGGTGTTCTGGCGCACTGCGTTCGGCACCCTGACGTTGGGGGTGGCCGCGTGCTGGCGACGTGAGCGCTTCGTCACGCCGCACCTGCGCTACCATGTGCAACGGGGGTTGATCGGCTACACCTCGTTGCTGCTGTATTTCTACGCCATCGCCCATCTGCCGCTCTCCACCGCAGTCACGCTCAACTATACCTCGCCGCTGTTCCTCGCCTTGCTGTCGGTGATCGTGCTGCGCGAGCGCCTCTCCACCCGCGCGCTGGCCGGCCTGGCACTGGGTTTCGTCGGGGTCGTGCTGCTGCTGCGGCCCACCCTGAGTGGCGAGCGCTGGGAGGCCGGGCTGCTCGGCCTGGGTTCGGGGTTGCTCGCCGGTTGGTCTTACCTGCACGTGCGCGAACTCGGCAAGCTGGGTGAGCCGGAATGGCGCGTGGTGTTCTACTTTGCGCTGATCTCGACGCTCGGTGGCGCTATCCTGATGCAGTTCGATCTCTGGCACGCCGTCACGCTGAGCAATGTCTGGCTGCTGCTGGGGCTGGGCGCCACCGCCACGGTGGCGCAACTGACGATGACCCGGGCGTACAAGGTCGGGCGCAAGCTGGTGGCGGCCAATCTTTCCTACCTGACCGTGGTGTTTTCCACACTGCTCGGCGTGCTGGTTTGGCAAGATGGGCTAACGGTTGTCAGTGTCATGGCGATGCTATTGATCGTGATCAGCGGCATCCTCGCCAGTCGCCGCTAGAATGACAGTGTGTCCCCACCATCAGGAGTACAGGCATGATCTCCATTCGCGAACAGGATTACGGCCTCGATGTGGCCTTGTTCAACGAGTTTACGCTGGAAGACTTCAAGCTGTTTGAAGCCGCGCTGATGAAGCGCATCGCCGAACACGATAAGCCGAGCGTTCTGCTGGATCTGAGCGAGTTGAAGGACTTCACCATCGACATGGCGATGGAGGAGCTGCGTTTCGTCAGAGCGCACGATAACGAACTCGGGCGCATTGCGGTCGTCGTCGAAGACGTGTGGATCAAGCTGGCGGCTCATATCGCCGGCCTGCTGTCGCACACCCATGTGCAGTATTTCGATACCGTGGAAGAGGCGCAGGCCTGGCTGGCAGGGCCGGTCGCCGCTTGATTTTGCGGGCAGACGGGCTACAGTATCGGCTTTTTACCGAAGACAAGAACACAGCCGATGTTGCCCAGCATTGCCAGCCGCCTCGCGGCAGAACTGAATGTCCGCGAAGCCCAGGTGGCCGCCACGGTCGAACTGATCGACGGTGGTGCCACCGTTCCCTTCATCGCCCGCTACCGCAAGGAAGTGACCGGCGGGCTCGATGACACCCAGTTGCGCACGCTGGACGAGCGCCTACGCTACCTGCGTGAACTGGATGACCGTCGTGACGCCATCCTCAACAGCATCGCCGAACAGGGCAAGCTCACCCCCGAGCTGCAAGCCGCGCTGTACGGCGCCGACAACAAGACCACGCTGGAAGACCTGTACCTTCCTTATAAGCCCAAGCGCCGCACCAAAGCGCAGATCGCCCGCGAGGCCGGTCTCGAGCCCCTGGCCGAGAGCCTGCTGGCGGATCCCGGCCAGTCGCCGCTGACGGTAGCCGAAGCCTACGTCAGCGCCGACAAGGGCGTGGCCGACGCCAAGGCGGCGCTGGACGGCGCGCGCGCCATCCTGATCGAACGCTTCGCCGAAGACGCCGGACTGCTCGGCCGCCTGCGCGACAAGCTGTGGAACGAAGGCGAGCTGGCTGCCAGCGTGATCGCCGGCAAGGAAGAGGAGGGCGCCAAGTTCTCCGATTACTTCAGCCACCGCGAGCCGATCCGCTCCACCCCGTCGCACCGCGCACTCGCGCTGTTGCGCGGTCGTAACGAGGGCGTGCTGTCGGTCGCCATCAAATACCAGCCTGACGAGACACCGATCACCGAACGTTCGGCCTACGAACAACTCATCGCCGCCCACGTCGGCGTACGCGACGCCGGCCGACCAGCCGACCGCTGGCTGCTGGACACCGTACGCCTGACCTGGCGCGCCAAGATCTTCCTGTCGCTCGAGCTGGAGCTGGTGTCGCGGGTCAAGGAAGCGGCCGATGCCGAGGCCATCAAGGTGTTTGCGGCCAACCTGCACGACCTCCTGCTGGCGGCACCGGCCGGCCAGCGCCCCACGCTCGGCCTCGACCCGGGCTTGCGCACCGGAACCAAGGTCGCGGTGGTCGACAATACCGGCAAGGTGGTCGCCACCAGCACCATCTACCCGCACGCCCCGCGCAACGACTGGGACCGTTCCATCGCCGAACTGGCCGTGCTGGCCGGGCGACACAAGGTCGAACTGATCGCCATCGGCAACGGTACCGCCAGCCGCGAAACCGACAAGCTGGCGCTGGAACTGATCAAGCGCCACCCCGAACTCGGCCTGACCAAGATCGTGGTGTCGGAAGCCGGCGCTTCGGTGTACTCGGCGTCCGAGCTGGCCGCCAAGGAATTCCCCGATCTCGACGTCAGCCTGCGTGGCGCGGTCTCCATCGCCCGCCGCCTGCAAGACCCGCTGGCCGAGCTGGTCAAGATCGATCCCAAGTCGATCGGCGTCGGCCAGTACCAGCACGACGTCAACCAGAGCCAGTTGGCGCGTGCCCTCGATGGCGTGGTTGAAGACGGCGTGAACGCGGTCGGTGTCGACGTCAACACCGCCTCGGTGCCGCTGCTGGCGCGGGTATCCGGGCTCAACAGCACGCTGGCCGCCAATATCGTCGGCTACCGCGACCAGAACGGCGCATTCCGCACGCGCAGCCAACTGCTCAAGGTGCCGCGACTGGGCGAGAAAACCTTCGAGCAGGCGGCGGGCTTTTTGCGTATCAGCAATGGCGACAACCCGCTCGACGCCTCGTCGGTCCACCCCGAGGCTTACCCGGTGGTGGAAAAAATCGTCGCCCGCTGCGGACGCGAGGTGAAAACCCTGCTGGGCGATACCTCTTTCCTCAAGACGCTCAAGCCGCACGACTACACCGACGAGCGCTTCGGCGTGCCTACCGTGATGGACATCCTGAAGGAACTGGACAAGCCGGGGCGCGACCCGCGACCGGAGTTCAAGACCGCCACCTTCCAGGAAGGGGTGGAAGACTTGAAGGACCTGGTTCCTGGCATGGTGCTGGAAGGTGTCGTGACCAACGTCACCAATTTCGGGGCCTTCGTCGATATCGGCGTCCACCAGGACGGGCTGGTGCATATCTCTGCGCTGTCCAACAAGTTCATCGACGACCCGCGCAAGGTGGTCAAGGCCGGCGACGTGGTCAAGGTCAAGGTGCAGGAAGTCGACGTCAAGCGCCGCCGCATCGCGCTGACCATGCGGCTCGACGATGAAGTCGGCGCCGCCGGGCGCCCATCGTCCCGTACCGAAGCGCCACGTGGGCGCGATGCCCGCAAGCCTGCAGCGCCGACAGCGGGCGATACCGCCATGGCGGCGGCCTTCGCCAAATTGCGCCAGCGCTAAGCCGTTTCTGTCTGTCTGTCTGGTGCCGCCAAGCGACGCCGCCCACGGATTTCGTGGGCGGCGTTTTTCAATTTTGTCATTGTTCGTCAGTGGCTTACCTATAATCATAGTAGGAAAGAGAACATTTCCTCTCAAAAAGTGTTGACGGCCGTTTCGGGGATGGGTATAGTTCGCCTCCTCAGCTGACGCAGCGACGGAAACGAAGCCCTCAGCACCGCTCTTTAACAAACCGAATAACCGATAGGTGTGAGTGCTTGGCGAAGCCAAACACTTGCACTGCAAGAGGTAAGGAACCGTTGGTTC
>JACPUY010000295.1 GCA_016192025.1 Pseudogulbenkiania sp.
GAAGGCATGCCAACCGGCACCCAGATGCTGGAAATGGCAATGAACCTCGAGGCCAACCAGGACAGCCGATTCAAATCGAACATCCGCCTGCAATCCGGCGGTACCGAGCTGGCGTTCGTGCAGAAGGAAGATGATGCGACGCTCGAAAAGATGCGCCTGTTTGAGCGATTCAGCATCGGCATCCCACCCTTCTTCAACGGCAGCAACTTCCGCATCGACGCCCGCCTGCGCTACCGCGTACGCGACGGCAAGTTGACCTTCTGGTTCGAACTGATCCGCGAAGACAAGGTGCTGCAAGCCGCTGCCGAGGAAGAGATCGCCAAGATCGCCGACGCCACGGGCATCACCGTGTTGCAGGGCAATCCGCGTTTGGGGAATGCGGCGTAGCACCTGCCCACCACCCCTAGCGCTTCCGCGCCGTGAAAGCCGGACGTAACGCGGCAACGGGACCACAGACGCCCGACGGATGAGGACACGCCCGTGCCTCAGCAGAACATCGCAGGTCCGGGAGACGGCACCCACGCTCAAGACGCCCGCCTGCAGGCGATGCAGGCACCACCTTCCAGCCGCTTGGCAACAGGCGGCTGGCGAGTGGTTTCGCACCACCCGACCAACCGACAGGAGAACCACCATGGCAATGGAAATCGTGGACATGACCGACGCCGCCGCGCGTGACCTTCGCAACTCCGGCTGGATCATCAAGGCGCCGTACTTCCGCAACGGCCAACCGGTGTTTCTGGTGATCAAAATCCCGGCCTAAAACATGGCCCTCGCTGCTCATGAGCAAGAAATGAGCATTCCATGAGCACGAAATGAGCAACCCATGAGCACAGAAGACGCATGGCAAAA
Source organism: Pseudogulbenkiania sp. (assembly GCA_016192025.1). GTDB lineage: Bacteria > Pseudomonadota > Gammaproteobacteria > Burkholderiales > Chromobacteriaceae > Pseudogulbenkiania. The sequence goes on from JACPUY010000295.1 coordinate 850, forward strand.
GCAGGCCGCGCAGCAGATCAAGGCCATCCAGCCCGCCGACACCGGCACCAGCAAAGCCGCTCGCATCCGTGCCCTGCTGCCCGACATCGAGGACGCCATGCAGCGCGGCGTCAGCCAGACCGACCTGCTGGCGACGCTGGCCAGCACCGGTCTGGTGATGACGCTGGACGAACTGCGCAACGCCCTCTACCGCGCCCGCCAGCGCCTCAAACGAGCGAGCAAACCCTATGAAGCACCCGCGATACCCCCGCCAGCGCCGGCGCCTCAAACCCCGGCTCTCGGCTCGTCAGAAGCCGGCCAGCAGAACACCCCATCGGCCAGCACCTTCGACTGGCCAACCCTCAGAGACACCAAACCCAACTGGTAACCAGGAGCACCAAGCCGTGAACAACAACCACATCCACATCGTGCTGCAAGGCAAGGGCGGCGTCGGCAAAAGCCTCATCGCCGCACTGATCGCCCAGGTACTGCAATCCCTCGACACCAACCTGCGCGGCATCGACACCGACCCGGTCAACCAGACACTGGCCCGCTACCGCGCCCTGCCGGTACGCCCGCTGGAAATCCTCACCGCCGACCGCCAGATCGACAGCCGACAGTTCGACCAGATGATCGAATGGATGATCGAGCACGACGGCCCGGTGGTGGTCGACAACGGTGCCACCAGCTTTGTGCCGGTCACGGGCTACCTGGCCGAGACGGGCGCCATCGACTTTCTGCAAGAACAAGGCCGCCGCGTCATCCTGCACACCGTGCTGGTGGGCGGCCAGGCAATGGACGACACGCTGGCCGGCCTGCAGGCGCTGCTGATAGGGACGCGCGCTCAGGTGGTGGTGTGGGAGAACGAGTTCTTCGGCCCCGTCGAGCGCAACGGCAAGCGCTTTGCCGACAGCGCCATCTACGCCGAACACCGCGACCGCATCGAGGGCATCGTCACCCTGCGCCGGCGCAACGTCGACACCTTCGGCCGCGACATCGCAGCTCTTACGGCCGACGCCCTGACGTTCGGCGAGGCGCTGGCCAGCCCGGATTTCGGCCCGATGCCGAAGCACCGTCTCAAGCAGGTCTGGGCGGACATCGCCGGCCAGCTGACACCCGTACTGCAAGGACAAGCCGCATGAGCACCATCCATGTAGAAGCCAGCCACGAGGTCAGCCCGGCGGAACTCGCGGTACTGCAAGACCTGAGCAAGGCCATCGAGGTAGTGCACCAGGACCGGCAGTCAGACGACGCGGTCAGTCTGGACGAAATGGGCGGCACCGTGATCAGCATGCTGATTGAGTGTGACATCAAGCGCCAAGCCCCCGACGTTTACGCTTGCATGCTGGCAGCCGCCGCGCTGCTGATGCTGGAGGGCGGTGCCGTCACCATCGAGCCGATCACCGCCTCGGACAACCTGCACTAGGAGTGCCCCACCATGAAGATGAACCTGACGGCCAGTGAAGTAAAACCCGGCCCGCACTGGGTGCGCGTCAATTCGGAGTCCAACTGGTTCCTACTCGACATCCAGCAACCCGGCGGGCTGAGCTACGGCCTGGGCAATGCCGAGTTCGTGCCGGTGTGCCGGCCGGGCTACCAACCCGATGCACAACTGGCAGCTGGCCACCCGTTGTCCAGCCTGCTCGCCGATCTCTGCGCACGTAATCGCCGCGCCGAGAAGGCGATGGAAGCAGCAGCGGACGACATTCACAAGGTTCTCGAGGCCTTCAATGCCCAGGCCCGTATCTGTACCGAGGGATATAGGCTTTCCATCACGGTTGCGCCGGAAACGGAAGGCCCGCGGGACGCTACCGCCGAGAAACTCAGGACGCTGCTGCCGGAATGGAAAACGACGGAGCCAGGTCGACACGATTGCGGTTTCGTCTACACCTCCCGCCGTGTCCTCGACGGTCAGATCGAGATCGTGGTTTACAGCATGAAGGTCGAGCCGCTGGCGCCCGAAGCCGAAGCGGAACCCGCGCACGCCGCCGAACCGCCCATTGAGCAGCAGGAGTAAGCCCCATGCCGCACCACTACCCGCAACCCGACTACCTCGAACGCCGCGCCCATCAACGCAGCAACGACCTGATGGGCCAGCCCCTGCGCCGTGAAGTCAGCGACGCCGACAAACGCCGCCGTGACGCCCGCCGCGAAATCGAACGCCGCCGCGAACAGAAAGAAGCACAGCAATGAAATCACCCGACACCAAAGACATCCGCCAGCACCCGGCATTCCGGGCCATCGTGGATATTGCCGCCCTGCTGACCGAGATCAGCGATGCCCGCAAGGCCCTGGCCGAGCTTGAGACCAAGGCCCGTACAGCCATTCCGCAGCACCTGAACGCCTACTTCACCGCCGCCGGCGACGCCGCCGAGGGGCGCATCGACCTGGGCGACGGACGGGAATTGATCATCGAAGAGGAATGGTGGGACCACCGTAACCCGCTCAGCTCCGTTCGCCTGGCACCCCGGCCGCAATCGCTGAACACGATTGCCCTCGAAGCGATCGCCCTCGAACTGGCCAAGGCGCAACAGACGGAGACGGCCACCTGATGTGGCGTGCCATGCTCAAGGGCGTGGCCGAAGTCACCAGGAGCACGCTGCGCGGCGTGCTGGCCCTCACCCTGTTCTACTTCGCCGCCTGGCTGGCTGATCCGCAGCCAGCGGCTCCTCCAAAGGTTACTACTGAATATGAGCAACCAAGAGAAAGGCCTCTACCGTAAGTTCGACGTCCGCCGCGTCGACGGCCGCGACCAGCCCGGCGGCGATCGCCACGGCGCGGAC
>JACPUY010000296.1 GCA_016192025.1 Pseudogulbenkiania sp.
GAGCGGGCGCATCAGCGCGAACATCTTGCGCTGCAGCTCGCCCTCGGTCTTGATGATCAGCCAGCCGCAGCCCAGCACCGCATAGGTGACCAAGAGTCCCAGCCCGGTGAACAGGCTGAACGGGGAGAGCCAGTCGAAACCGCCGCCGGCGAATTCGCGGTTCAGCACCGGGATACCCTGGATGTAGGCTCCCAGCGCCACGCCCTGGAAGAAGGTGGCGCTGCCCGAGCCGGCGATGAAGGCCAGGTCCCACAGATGACGCGTGCGGTTGGCCTTGGCGCGAATTTCAAAGGCGACGCCGCGAAAGATCAGGCCGACCAGCATCAGGATCAGCGGCAGGTACAAGGCCGACAACACCGCCGAATACACCACCGGGAAGGCGGCGAACAGTCCCGCCCCGCCCAGCACCAGCCACGTCTCGTTGCCGTCCCATACCGGTGCGACGGTATTCATCATCACGTCCCGCTCGGCTTCGGCCGGGAAGAACGGAAACAGGATGCCGATGCCCAGATCGAAACCATCCAGCATCACGTAGATGAACACGCCCAGGGCGATTATGCCCGCCCAGAGCAACGACAGATCAAGCATGATCAGCTCCCTTCCGCGAGTTGGATTCGATGAGGTCGTCGGCGCCGGACAGCGGGCGCCGGCCGGAATACGTGGCCCCGGCACCGATCGGCTCGCGCTCGCCCGCCGGCGTGTGCTCGTCGGCCACCGGGCCTTTGCGCAGCAGTTTGAGCAGGTAGTAGATGCCGGTGCCGAATACCAGCAGGTACACCACGACGAAGATCATCAGCGACACCCCGACCTGCTGCCGGCTGACCGGCGACGCCGCCTGCGCCGTGCGCAACAGGCCATACACCACCCACGGCTGGCGCCCCACCTCGGTGGTCACCCAGCCGGCCAACAGGGCGATGAAGCCGGTCGGGCTCATCAACACGGCACAGCGCTGGAACCAGCGCGCCTCATACAGCCGCCCGCCCTTTCTCAGCGCCAGCGAGACGGCCGCCAGCAGAATCATCAGCATCCCCAGCCCGACCATCAGGCGGAAACTCCAGAACACCACCAGCGAATTGGGCCGGTCCTCCGGTGCAAAGCTCTTCAGGCCGCGGATTTCGCCGTCCCAGCTGTGGGTCAGGATCAGGCTGCCCAGGTGCGGGATGGCCACCGCATAGCGGGTCTCCTCGGCCGCCATGTCGGGAAGGCCGAACAGATTGAGCGCGGTGCCTCCCTTCTCCGCCTCCCAAATGCCTTCCATCGCGGCGATCTTGGCCGGCTGGTAACGCAAGGTGTTCAAGCCGTGCGCGTCGCCGACTACCGCCTGCAACGGCGCCAGCACCAGCAGCATACCGAGCGCCATCGAGAACGAGGTCTTGATCGCCGCATCGCGCCGCCCCTGCAGTAGATGCCAGCCCGCCGTACCGGCCACCAGCAGCGAAGTGGCGATGAAGGCCGACAGCGACATGTGCAGCAGCCGGTACGGGAATGACGGGTTGAAGATCACGGCGAACCAGTCGGTCGGCACCACGCGGTTGTCGACGATGGCGTAGCCGGCCGGGGTCTGCATCCAGCTGTTGGAGGCGAGAATCCAGAACGTGGAAATCAGCGTGCCGACCGCCACCATCACCGTGGCGGCAAAATGCGCGCGGCGCCCCACCTTGTCCCAGCCGAACAGCATGATGCCGAGAAAGCCCGCTTCCAGAAAAAACGCGGTCAGTACCTCGTAGGTCAAGAGCGGCCCGGTCACACTGCCGGCGAAGTTGGAAAAGGCGCTCCAGTTGGTGCCGAACTGGTAGCTCATCACCACCCCCGACACCACGCCCATGCCGAAGCCGACGGCGAAGACGCGCGACCAGAAACGACACAAATCCAGATACACCGGCTTGCCGCTCTTCAGCCACAGCCCTTCCAGCACCGCGATGAAGCTGGCGAGGCCGATGCTCAGGGCCGGGAATACTATATGGAACGAGACGGTAAAGGCGAACTGGATGCGTGCCAGCTCGAGCGCGGACAAGACGGGCATTTAGGGCTCCCAGTGATCGTCTGGCAGGGCCGGCGCGGTCTCGGCGCGTTTGCGGAACAGCGGCACCGGATCGTCGACAGAGCCTTGATAACGAATAGTGTAGGCAGTCAGCCCCTTGAGCGCATCCTGGATATCCTTGTCGGCGCGCACTTCGAAGCTGTCGAAGCCGCAGCGGTGCATGTAGAACAGCTGGTCGCGCAGCACATCGCCGATCGCCCGCAGCTCGCCACAATAGCCGTAGCGGGTGCGCAGCAGGTAGGCGACGCTGTAGCCGCGGCCGTCGCGGAACGACGGGAAGTCCACCGCGATCAACGGCAGCCCAAGCAACTCACCGGCGAAGTCCTCGTACTCGTCGTCGCTGGCGATCCAGACCCCGGTGGTCGCGGGATCGAGCTGGTGGCCGCTCTCCCGCCGCTGACGCCAGACCGGCAGCGGCAGGATGGTCGGCATCATGGGGGTATCGGGCTCGCCGGCGGCCAGCTGCAACGCGGTTTCACTGTCTCGCAGCACCCGCCACTCGTCGGCCACGACCTTGGCGCCGACGCCCGTCGCACGAATGATTCTTTTCATCTCACACTCCCTCCTGGGCGTAGACCCGTTCCTTGAACGGGGCCAGCCCGATTCGGGCATAGGTTTCGCTGAACGATTCGTCGCCGATGCGGTGCGCGCAGAAAGTGGCGACGATCTTGTCGACCACGTCGGGCATCTCCTCGGCACGGAAGGCGCGGCCGATCACCTTGCCGATGGCCGCCTCCAGCCCCTGATTGCCGCCGAGCGTGACCTGGTACCATTCCTCGCCGTTCTTATCGACGCCGAGCACGCCGATATTGCCGAGGTGGTGATGCCCGCAGGCGTTGACGCAGCCGGAGATGTTCAGCGACAGCTCGCCCAGATCGTGCAGGAAGTCCAGGTCCTGGAAGCGCGCCTGGATCGCCTGCGCCACCGGAATCGAGCGGGCGTTGGCGAGCGAGCAGAAATCGCCGCCGGGACAGGCGATGACGTCGGTCAGCAAACCGATATTGGCCGTGGCGAGCCCCTGTGCCTCGGCCGCCAGCCAGAGCTCATAAAGGTCGCGCTGGCGCACGTCGGGCAGGATCAGATTCTGCTCATGGCTGACGCGGATCTCGCCGAAACCGTACTGCTCCGCCCACTCGGCGACCGCGCGCATCTGGGCGCTGGTGACGTCGCCCGGCGGGGCCGTGATGCCGGGCTTGGTGGACAGCGTCACGCTGGCGTAGCCTGCCACCTTGTGGGCGTGCACGTTGCGGCGGCACCAGCGGGCAAAGGCCGGGTTTTCCGCGTGCGGCGCGACGATGGCGGCGGCGTCCGCCGCCTCGGCGTATGGCGGCAGGGCAAAATGCGCGGCGACGCGGCGGTACTCGGCCTTGGTGATCGTCGCCGGGCTGTCCTTGATCTGTTCCCATTCGCGCTCGACTTCGGCAGCGAAACGCTCCGCCCCCAGCGCCTGCACCAGTATCTTGATGCGCGCCTTGTACTTGTTGTCGCGCCGGCCGTGGCGGTTGTAGACCCGCAGCACCGCCTCGACGTAGGTCGTCAGATGGCGCCACGGCAGCGCCCCGCGGATCACCACGCCCAGCATCGCCGTGCGCCCCAGCCCCCCGCCGACCAGCACGTTCAGCAAGGCCGCA